>CALXVY010000006.1 GCA_944392255.1 uncultured Alphaproteobacteria bacterium
TGTGAGGATAAGAGCAAGCTCTATACAACATCTAACTGTAAATATCCCAGAGCCGTAGTTGCGGCTTCTCGTTGTCCCTTCTTAGCCGGTTATTACACTGAATGTAAATGTTTATCACAATTTAACAAAACTTCTTGTACCGCTCCTTATATTTTGGGCGGCACCAGTTGTGACGGTAAATATGAAAAATGCGTTTGTCCGGCAACCGTTTCATTAACTTATGCCAACGATAAATGTACGCAATATTGCGATGGTAAGTGTATTAAAAAATCTTGTACACCAACTGCTAACCAAAGCAATTGTACTAACGGCACACAAAATTGCGATAATGGTTGCGGACAAAACACGCGTAAATGCTGTGTTGCTTGTACTCATAAGATTACAACCAAACCCGCTAACTCTTCTTATACCTATTCTTCTTGTAATGACGGCTCTGGTAGCCATCAAATTCAAACCGGTTGGAAATGCAACCCCGGATATCATGAAAAGAATGGCGGTTGCGAGAAAGATTGTATTGCCAACACTTGTTCTGGATATACCCTCTCGGCTTGTCCTGCTAATGCAACATGCTCATCTTGCTCTAAACAAACGACAACATGTGGCGGTGGGGCTACAATGTATAAAATGACTGGATGTAACTCTGGATATCACCAAAGTGGTAACACTTGCGTTGTCCACTCTTATACTTGCCCGAGTGGTTACCAAGCATCAAGCTGTTCTTCTTCGCAGGTGCAAACCGGAACAACACCTAAGAAATGTTCTTGTGGCGCTACTTCCGGCACATGTTATGCATGCCGAGCCAAAACTTGCGAAGAACAAGGTAAAAAAGATTGTAACGGCTCTTGTATTCCGTCTTCTGAATGTTGCGGCGGTTGCGCAAGCGGACAAAAATGTGAAAATGGCTCTTGTGTTGCAGAATGCTCTTATGCAAAAGAATGTCCTGGTTTCTCTTTTGTTACTTGTAACTATGGAGTTTTGGACAGTTGTTCAGCTTGCGGAATAACAAAATATAAATGTAATTTGAATACCGCATCTCAAGTATGTGAAGGTATATGTCCGTCTGGAACTTCTTTTGTTTCTTCGGCAAAATGTTGTTGTCCTCCCGGAGCTAATAAACCTCCTTATTTGAAATGTAACTGCTGTACTTCTGGTTTATGTTCAGGCAGCACCGTATGGAATGCTCAACAAGGATGTTGTATATCAAAGACTTGTCGTCCGGCAGGAAATTATCAATGTCCATGTATTTAGATTGCCTAAACAAACAATAAAAAAAAGGTTCCTTTTGGAACCTTTTTTTTATTGTTCTTTTAACCATTTTTTCCATTTTACCCCATTTATAAGCATCTTTTTTAAATAGGGATTTTTGTTTTCGGGATAGGCAAAAACCAAATCCACTTTTACATCTTTTTTACGTACAGCTTTATCTAATTGTGGCGCAACATCTTCTGGAATATAATATTTATAGACACTTTCAAAACGATTAGGGTGGCATAAATTATCCTTAAACTGGGTACAATCCGTATCTTGCCAATTGAGACGCAGATATAAATAATGCCCTGATATTAAACTTCTGGGATCATATCCTTCGGCTCGAATGATAATCTCTGGGGCGTTTTTTATACCATTATCCAAATAATATACCCAAGAGCTTAAAAATATTACCGGAAAGGCTAAACTTATACCCAACCAAACCTTTTTAGACATTATTTACTCTCCTTTATGATAAGCATGGTATTCAAATGCAATTTTTTCCAACCATATATCAAGCTCAAGAACAAAACTCCTGATACTATTAAGCCAATGCCGGTGGTAACCATGCTGCCAAATACTTGCAAATAAACAAAAAATAAACGTATGGCCATGCATGCTGTTGCAATATTTAAAATTTTTATTTTATTCTTAATCAGCGCATAGGCGACAACCGTACTTAAGATTGACATTGTTAACAAAAATCCCCATAAATCCAAAACGGCACGATTATCTGGAAGAGCCATATATATTATTGAAAATCCTAACAAAATTGACAAAACACAAGTCAAAAGTCGAGAGTAATTATATTTGTAGCTGAAATAGCCAAAGCCTATATTGGCAAAAATCAAACAACTGATAACTAAAATAGAACGATAATTGTCTCCATTCAAAATATCGTCATAAAAGATGCCGCTGAACATATTGCTGGCACCAAAATCCATCAATACGACCAATGAGACAATATCAAAACCAAGCCAAAATTTCATTGCTTTTATCTGCGGCGCTAAGCGTGTGCGGAAATAATATGAAATAAAACGATATACATAGGCAAAAACCAATATACCACAAACAGATATGGCAAAAGGAAATGTATGTTCTATTATTTCCAGCAATTCTCTAAAAAATGGAATGGCACTCAAAGTATCAACTGATGATGCCGTAAATATCGGCAACCATATTAAAGCTAATATACTGCGGCGGCTGAGAATGACTAAAGGCAGAATTAAAATACACCATACAAAATATGCCTCTAATCCATAACTTTGCAATTGGTATATTTGACTAATTAAACCGATGCTGGCCAAAACCAACAAGCAAAACAATAACAATAACCCCTCAAAGATTGTATCTTTACCTTTGGCATTATAATAAAAAGCAGCACTTCCTATGCCCAACATGATAATTAAATCTGTGCCTAATTTTACCGAATCGGAAATGATTTGCCAGTTTGCCGAAATCAGAGAAACTATCCCTAAAGCAATGCAAAAAAAGCCCAATGCCAATAATGGCAATGTTAAAACCGGCTTGCGATTTTCTTTCTCATAAATGCTGATTTTTTTAGCTTGTTCAGCTGAAATTAGATTTTGCGCTTGCCATAATTCCAATTTTTTTGAAATATTCATTTTTTTCTCCGATTCAAATATAAAAAAAGGCAGAAAGTCTGCCTTTTAAAATATTATCCGCCGTAACCTGCCAAAGTGGTTTTGTGTTCTTCATATAATTCACGAGCTTCAACAACAGCCTTTTTAGCCTCATCTGGTCCCATAAACGCTTCAATTTTTACTTCTTTGTTTTCCAAAACTTTATAATCTTCAAAAAAGCGTTTGATGGTTTTTAAAATATGCTGAGGCAAGTCATCTATTGAATTATATTGTGCATATTCAGGATCATCAACATGTACGGCAATTACCTTATCATCGGCCTCACCTTGGTCAATCATTTTCATCAAGCCAATCGGTTTTGCTCGGACAATTGACAATGGGGCCACCGGCTCTTGTCCTAGAACCAAAATATCCAACGGGTCATTATCCGCACAATAAGTTTTAGGTATGAAACCATAGTTTGCCGGATAATACACTGCACTGTACAAAATGCGGTCAACTTTCAACAAGCCACTTAATTTATCTAATTCATATTTGGTTTTTGAACCTTTGGGTACTTCAATAATTGCGGTGATAATTTCCGGCATATTTTTACCGATTTCCACGCCATGCCATGGATGTAACATTTTATTCCTCTTTATTTATTAAATTTATTCTTTTGCGCTTGATGATAGGGCATTTTGAAAAATAGTCAAAGATTTATTTATAAAATGTGTGTTTTCTGGTATTTTAAAATGAAAAAAGACAGATATTTTAAGCCAATATCTGTCTTTTTTATTCATTTGTTTTCCAAAAAACGACTAAATCCTTCTCTGAATTGTTTTAATGTGCCATTTACTTGAGAAAATTTATAATATGCAACATTCAACAAATCAGAAACATCAATCGTTTCTTTTTCGAGTTCCCTTTTCCTCTTTATATAAGCATTTATCTGCTTATTGGAACGGGTAATAACAGTCAAAAAACTTACTTCATTGATTTTTTCGCTCATTTCTTTCAGTTCTTTATATTCCTGATTGAACTGAGCAATGCGAGAAGCTGCTTTCTCTACATCGGGATGAAAACTCTCCATCGCCGAGTTGATAATGCCTACGACAAACTCACGATTATCTGCGATTGGAGCAAGATCGTAATTTGTTCCATCCGCATTATGCATGCTAACGATTGTAAGGCTGCATCCATTATAAACGGCATTATAAAAAAGGTTAAAAATCCCTTTTAAGTCATGCCCTGTCTCTTTAAATAGGCTTGCCGCACATGCCACTTTTATTTCCATAAGCAATATATTAAAAGTTAATAATCATCTAAAAAATTTTTATTTATCGTCTTGCATAGCATAATTTTAGACAAAAAGCAAGCTTTATTTGTCTGATGTATAAACTATCAGCGGAACTATCATTTCTTTTTGAGTTAATCCGGCATGATGAGCTTTAAATTCAACAGAATCTAGGCCATTTGGTATTTGATATTGCAAAATTCTGTTCCCTGTTGCCAAAGCCATATAATCCCCTAAAAATTCTCTGAATTTGGGATGTATTTTTCCCTCTCCGGCATATCCTTGCTTTATATATTCATCAGCTGATAACAAAATAAAATCGTTGCCAAATCTTTTGTTGAATTCTCTTTCAAATTGCTCTTTTTTATCTTCTTTGACATAAAATGCCACGGCTCTCGGCTCTATGGCTGGCGGAAGACGCAAACAATCATCAATCTCTTTGATTTTTTCCAATCTCACATCTTCTGATATATCAATTAGTCCATGGTCTGCAGTCACAACCAACAACGCATTTTTTAATTTTTGCGCTAATGCTTCCACATGTCTATCCAAAGATTTGATTTTGGTTTTGGTCTTATCGCTGTAACAACCTGTATGGTGCATTACAGAATCCGGTTCTTTATAATAAGCCAAAATAAATTTTTTATCTTTTTCTTTTGAAAGCTCAACAATTTTGTTGCAGACATCATTCATGGTTTCGACATTATAGCCGCCCCAAAAACGCGCTACGCCATAAGCCTTATATTTTCCTTGTTCATTTATTTGTTCAAAAAGTTTTTTATGACTTAAAAACTCTTTACCGACATCCACATCCAAACTTTTACCCGTATAAAAATCGCGTTTCAAAAATGGTTCAATGTTCCTTTTATATTCTTTAAAATAGCATTGCCACCCTGCCCAGCCATGTTCTTGCGGCGTTAATCCCGTATAAATACTGGTGGTGGCTGCCGTTGTAGTCGGTGGAAAAACCGAAGATATTTCGGCAACCATTTGCTTTCTTAAAAAACTTTTTTCCGATAAATTATGTTCAAGCATATCCACCCCCATGCCATCTAAAACCAACAGCACCACGGTCTGATATTCTTTTTCTAAAAACTTATCTATTGCCGGCAAACTTGTATGATACACCGGACATTCAAAATATTGCAAAATCGAGTTAGCTAAATTAACTAAACTGTTTTTATAATCAGGCTTACAAATTTTGTTCATATTCACTTCTCAATTTGGAAAATGTATTTATATCTCTATATCTTTGCTCTTTTTTATTCCACAAAGATTGCCTTTGTATACCCTCTAAAACATAACCCAGTTTTTGCGGCACATTTGCAGATTTTTTATTCAAGACATCTGTATGAATTACAATGCGATTTATTCCTAAACCGAAAAACTCTTTTTCTATGAGTTTTACGGCTTCTTGCATATAGCCTTTGCCAACAAAGGGACTCGAAATCCAATAGCCGATTTCTAATTTTTTATCCACTTCCTTAACATTCAATGCGGAAATCATCCCCATAAAGTTTTTATTTTCATCTAAAATCATATAATTAAAGCCTATGCCTTTTTCCCACTCTTGCTCGCATCCTTGCAAATATTCATAGCTGTCTTCAATCGTATAATCTTGCGTTGCCCAACCTAACCATGGTGATAACTCAGCCAAACTCTTTTTAACTTCTTGATTATGCCTTTGTGCCATTTCAAAACTTTTTACAGCTTTTTGTAATGTAATTCTTTGTCCTTTTAAGGTTTCAGATGCGATTATCATTTTTTCCTCCAATTTTCAATTTAGAGTAGATTTTTTATTTTTATCTGGCAATATATTTTTGTATTAAGGAGAAAAATTATGCTGAAACTTGTTTTACCAACACCTCAATATTTAGATTCTGTTATAACTGCCATTGCTGAATATAAAGCACATCCCTCGCCTTTTGATATTCATTGTATCAATAAAATGATAGATACCCAAAAAGACAATTTTAAAACCTATTTTCAAGATATTGAAAACAAAAGACAAGGTATTGATCTGCCTGAAGGTCATGTCCCAAATACTACACTTTGGTTGATTGAAAATGAAAAATATATCGGTTCTTTTGATATTCGCCACAAGCTTAATGATTATTTGATAAAAAATGGCGGTCATATTGCTTATCAAATAATTCCCTCTGAACGAAAAAAAGGTTATGTCAAAGCAGGATTAAAATTAACATTAGATTATGCCCGCAAAAATTTGAATATTGAAAAAGCTTTACTAACCTGCAATTATGACAATACAGCTTCATATAAAGCGATGATTTCTGTCATGCAAGAATGGGGAGGAGAAGAAATTTCTCCTTCATTTATTGACGGACACCAAGAACATCGGGTATGGATTAATACGCAACCTAAATAAAAAAATGCTTGCTTTTATTTTGGAAGCGTTTTATATAATAGTTCGTTGTTCGGATAGTTGTTCAGCCTGACGGAAACGTCTACGGTACGTAGGGGCTTGCATAGGCTGGGTACTGAAGAATAATTTAAATTCGGGACGTAGTTCAGCCTGGTAGAGCGCTTGCATGGGGTGCAAGATGTCGGAGGTTCGAATCCTCTCGTCCCGACCAGATAGAAAAAGACCTGCTGTTAAGTAGGTCTTTTTTTGTATCTGCTTGGCGGACGTAGGATTTGAAACTCCGAAAAGGAGGTTCGACTACCAGCAATAGGCGAGACGCGGGTATCGCCGGTTTTGCCTTAGGCAAAAATTGCGCCTGTGCGGCGGAGTGAATACGACGTCAATCCTCTCGTCCCGACCAAATAAATTCAGCCGCTTTTCAGCGGCTTTTTTATTTGGAGAGGATTAGTCCTCTTTGGCATCTAATTTCGCTGTGGGTAAATATTTTACCCTTGCTCAATAAGATGTTCCAAAGAACTTGCAGATAAAAAACGCCGGAGCATCGGCGTTTTTTACTTAGCGTTCCTCTCGTCCCGACCAGATACAAAAAAAACTGCCTTAGCGCAGTTTTTTTTGTATCTGCTTGGCGGGCACTGGATTTGAAACTCCGAAAAACAAGCACTCAAAAAAAAGAGACACTTTTACTATGGTGTCTCTTTTAATTTGTCTATTGGATTATTGTATCAATAAAACAATAAATTGTTTATCCAATGGAACAGTAGGTTCATACACATATCCCTTACGTCCATCTCGCAATATTCTCCACATTCCGGCTATTGCTGTACTGATTTCCAAAACAACTTGTCCATTAAGTTTCCATTGTGCAACAATAGTTTGTTTGCCGTTGATAGTTGAACTTGACTTTGAAAAGCCAAAATGTTTACCTCTTGCATCTACTGTGAAAGTCTTGCTTTCTTTTAATTCTTCTAAAATTATTCTTTGCATAAATAAAAAAATAAAAGGTTAATATAATAATTACTGTTGTGTTTGAATATTATCATTATCTTATCTTTTTTCAAGTTATTAAATAAATATTAAGCTTGGATTATTAGTCTATTTTTTGACACTAAGAATATGAGGAAATTATGCAATATTTTTACCAAAATAAAAATTCTTCCGATTTAATTGTCTTCTTTGCCGGTTGGGGTTGTGATTATAATCAATTTGTTAATTTACATGACAAAATTGATGTTCTGATTTTATATGACTATCAAAATTTGGAATTAGATTTTGATTTTAGAAAGTATCATAATATTTATATTATTGCTTATTCTGCAGGTATTTTTGTTTCTTGCCTTGCGTCTGACAAAATTCCTAATGTTAGAAAAAAAATTGCATTATGTGGTAATCCCTATTTATTTGATAATATTTTAGGAATAAACGCACAAAAGTTAGAAATCTTAAAAAATATAAATCTGGATAACTACTTAGAATTCAGAAGAAACTATATGGTTTATTCTGATGAAGAATATAAGAAATATAACGAACTGCAATCTTTACGCTCTATTGAAAGTTGCGCCAACGAACTTACTTATTTGCAAAAACTTTATAATGAATATAAAGACAAAATTGAGCCAAAGTTTGATAAAGCCTATGCTGCCGAGAACGATCTTTTATTTAACGTAGACGCTCAAAAAGATTTTTATAAAGATAAATTAAATATCATAAAAGATGCAAGGCATCATATTTTCTTTAGATTTAATAGTTTTGAAGAAATGTTATGAGTACGTATTAGGATAAAAAACATGCTAAAATTTGTTGCTGTAACTCAAGATAATTTAAAACTTGCACAAGAAATACAAAAAAAAGTTTTTCCAAAAGAATATCAAAATGATACTTTGGAAAATTCTTTAGCATCTACTCCGGAATATCTTTCTCAATTTTGGCTCGTTAAAAAAGGAAAGAAATTTATTGGTCTGACCGGTATCTATTTTTATCCTCAATATCCTAAAGATGCTTGGCTCAACTGGTTTGGCGTTATCCCCGAATTTCGCCGCAAAGGATATGGACGCAAGATTTTTAATCGAACCTATGCTTATGCTCGCCGTTTGGGGTTTTCTTTTTTTAGGCTCTATACCGATGCAAAAAATAATGATTCAACTTTAGCTTTTTATCGTTCTCTTAACATGAAGGAAGAAAAATATCTTCCCAATCAAGATGATTTTACCGATATTTTGATTTTTTCAAAATCTTGTCATCCCTTCAAAAAAAGAGTAAAAGCTTGGAACAATAAATATCTTTATATTCAAGAACAGCTGCTCTTATCTCAAAACGATATGCTTTCTTATGTGAAGAAAAAAGCATCTTTATCATTATTGATTTTCTTAAAACATCCCTCTATTTTGTGGCGCTTCTTCCGTATGAGTTTAAAACGATTTAAATAAATTCAGCAATTTCATAAAATATGGATATGCGTTCTCCGATTTTGAGAGATTATAAGCAATATAAGCCAGATTAAAATTCTTTTTTTATCGTTCCTCTTTGATAAACTCTGCCGGAATGATGCCTTCTTTCAAGACAATCATATAATGTTTTATCACACCGAATATCAGCCCTTTGGAAGCATCGCATTTGTGCCAAGGCAAAGGCGACATATCAATCTCATCTTTTGAAACTTGATAAAAATGCTCATTGATGCCGCTTGCTTCCGAGCCGTCTTTGCACCAGATACTTTCAACCAAACCGGCATTGATTAAATCTTCCAAGTCAAACGAATATAAAATGCATCTATCAACAAGCGCTTTTAACACTTTATCATTTCCCTGCCATCCAATAGGCTCAGTCAAGCAAGAGATAGCACGGCTTCTCCCTACAAAAGTTTTTTCCAACCAATTGATAATATCTTCTTTTTTATCTGAACCCACGCGTTTGATATAAGAATGCAAATTGCTATCAATTTTGGAAATGGACTTTATTCCCTCTTGCAAAACTGTATTTTCTTTCGGGGCATAGTGATATAAACGCATTTTTATCTCTCCTTTTAAGCTTGCAGGTTCCAAAGTTTGGCAAATTTGCCTTGCTTATCCAATAGCTCTTTCGGGGTGCCGACCTCGATGATTTTGCCTTCTTCCATCACCACGATTTTATCCATATTCTTCAATGTCGACAATCGGTGTGCCACTGCTATCACGGTTTTGTCTTTTATCAGTTTTTGCAAAGAAGATTGAATGTATTTTTCTGACTTGCTATCCAATGCCGAAGTGGCTTCATCCAGCAGCAAAATCTTACTATTCTTCAAAATAGCTCTGGCTATCCCTACCCTTTGTCTTTGTCCGCCGGAAAGTTTAACTCCTTTATCACCGACCAAGGTTTTATACCCTTGCGGCAAATCTTTGACAAACTCGGTAATAAAAGATTTTTTAGCGGCATCTTCAATTTCTTTTTGCGTGGCTTTGAAAGTACCATAACTCATATTCTCTGCCAAACTTCTGTGAAACAAAGTGGTATCTTGCGGAATAAATGACACCGCGTTATGCAAGCTTTCTTGTGTGACCAAAGCCACATCTTGCCCATCAATATAAACTGAGCCTTGCGGTGTGTTTACCAAGCGTTGCAACACGTGGAGCAATGTGGTTTTGCCGCTGCCCGACATTCCGACAATGCCGATTTTTTCGCCGGCTTTTATTTTCAAGCTAAAATTATCAATCGCCTGATTTTTATTGTTATAAGCAAAGGTCAAATTCTTAAACTCTATCTCTCCAGCTTTGACTTTAAGCTTCTTAGCGTTTGGCGCATCTGCAAACTCCGGTTCTGCATTCAAGAGTTTTATATTGCTCTGCAACTTAAACAACTCGGTGCGATAGTACATCCAATGTGTGGAAATGCTACTCAAAATAGAGCTCATGGTTCTTCCTGCCGTCAGTAAATAAACCACATTACCAACATTGATGATACCTTTTGCCCACAGGACAACGGCATAAATAATCATGGCGGCATCAAAAAGCACAACAACAATATCAACAAGCATATAATTTTTATTTCTGAGCCAAGCATTTTTGCGCATGGTTTTGGCAACAAGCGCATAATCTTTGCTGAGTTTTTTCAATTCTCTACTCAAGCTTCCGAAAATCTTTAAGACCAAATAATTGCTTATCATATTGGTGGTTTTACCAAAAACTTTGTTCTTCATATTTTCTTGTTGTTTGGAAGCTTGTTTTGTATTTGCAGAAAGTTTATGAAAAAAGATAAACAGCAAAATCGATGCTATCACATAAACAATCGCCATCGGCAGATAAATTTTACCAATAAAGCACAAGCTTATAATTAACGACCAGAAAGAAGAACCGGCAAAGACTAAAGTATCACCAATAGAACTCCATGCCGCGGTGGTGCGTCTGGAACTATCTATCTTGCCATAAACATTGCCAGCGGAATTTTTGCTCCAGAAATTTTTATGCAAGCCCAAAACACCCACAAACAAATCTTTTCTGACCTTGATGCCTAAAGGTGAAATAAGTTTGTGTTGCATAATATACATAGTCAGCATCATCAAAATATTGCCGCCAACTAACACTATACCTAAAAAAACAAAAGTATTAATTAAATTTTGCCATGCTAAGTCACTGATATCTCCGGTGTTAAGTATATTGACAATATCACTCACATACCATGGGGCAAGCTGTCCGCAAAGCGCCACGATTGGCACAAGAATAAAAATTGCCATAAAACGATATTTTACCGGCAGATAATATTTTTTCAAAAAGCTCCAAAGTGAATTATTGTTCATTTTTTTCTCCTTTGAGTTTTTGCAAGTTCCAATATTGCCAGAATTTGCCTTTCTTTTTTAATAGCTCATCTAGCTTGCCGTCCTCAACAATCTTGCCCTTTTCCATGACAATTATTCTATCCATGTTCTTCAAAGTTGACAGGCGGTGGGCCACGGCAATCACGGTCTTGTCTTTGAGCATGTTTTCAATGGCTTTTTGAATATAGAATTCCGACTCACTATCCAATGCTGAAGTGGCTTCATCCAAAATCAAAATCGGAGCATCTTTCAACAAAGCCCTGGCAATCGACAAGCGTTGCATTTGTCCGCCGGAAAGCTGATTTTGTGCATTCAATATAGTTTGATATTCGTTTGGCAATTCTTCTATAAATTTATCGGCAAAAGCCTCCTTTGCTGCTTGTTTAATCTCTTCTTGTTTGGCATTAGGCTTACCGTAAGAAATATTTTCAGCAATAGAGCGCTCCAGCAAAGCAGAAGTTTGTGGAACATAGCCGATTTGTTTGTGCAAACTTTCTTGAGTAACGTTTTTAATATTTTGTCCGCCAATTAAAATTTCTCCACTTTGCACATCATAAAAACGTTGTAACAAATTGATTAAGGTGGATTTTCCGCCTCCGGACATACCTACCACGCCAACCTTTTGTCCGGCAGGAATTTGCAAGTTGAAATGATTGAACAGCGGCTTATTTCCTTTATAAGCAAAGCAGACATCTTTTAGCTCGATTGTTCCATTTTTGACTTTCAACGCAACAGCATTTTTATCATCAACAATTTCATGTGGCGTACTGAAGGGAATGAGATTTGTTCTCATTTCGGCAAAAGATGAACTATAAACAATCGTGCGATGAATGAGCCATGAAACGACAGAGGAAACATCTTGCAACAAAAAGAAAATCAAAACTACATCTGCCGTATCTATATTTTTATCTTTCCATAATACAAGTGCATAAAGGACAAATGAAAGGTAAACAAGATGAAAATAGAGCTTTTCTCCTTCTGATTGAAGCATTTCAACATCTACAGATTTATTGGTTTTATCGGTTTCTTCTTTTAAAACTTTATCTACACGTTTTTCTTCATATTTATATCCATTAAAAAGGCGTACAAAAAAATTGTTTTGCAAGGCATCTATCATCTGTCCTGAGACTTTGCTTTTGGCTTCGGTCATCTCGGCTCGCAAATTCATTGACAATGTGCCGATTTTGAGCAACACCACAACCGATACTAGCACGCAAGCCACAAAATAAAGCGAAAATGATACATTTACAAAGGCAAGCATTATAAAAACAACAATCATGCGTAAAACGTCTGAAATATAATATAGCGAAGATTGATAAAAACTGGCGGCATCTGACAAGGCATTGCTTTTTTGGGCTAAAGAGCCAGCCATATTATCAGAAAAATAACTCAAAGAATGACCGTTGATATATTGAAAACAATCTGCACTCATTTGTTCAAAAATACGTGGGCGTAAAATTAATTCTGTAAGCAAATTAAACAAAATAAACATCATTTTAGCAAGCAAAGTTGAGCCGACCACAGCAGCCAACAGCCACCATACAGAATCGGCAATATCGGCAAACTTTACATTTTCGCCAAACAAGCCCACCATTTTAGAAAAGAACCATGGAGAAAGCTTGCCGAAAACAACCATTAGCACACAACAAGCACAGATGGAAAAGAATATGGTCTTATTGCGCAAGGCATAGCGCCATAAAAAAACAAACGGATTACTTGGGAAAGGCTGCATCTAATATTCCTTAAAATAAGAAAGGCTAAAATATGTTGCTTAATATATCATAAAATTGGAGTTCAAACAATCCTTTTTTGCTGATAAAAATTTATTGCTTGTTGAAACAGCTCTTTTAAGATGTTATTTTATTTCTAGATTTAACTTTAATTTTGACTAAAAAAATGGCTGAAAAAAAATCAATTTACCTTTCTAAACCTCAATTGGAAGCTGAACTTAATCGTTGTCTTAACTGCAAGAATATGCCTTGTATGAAGGCTTGTCCCGTGCACTGTAATCCACAAGCTTTTATTGCTGCAGCAAAAGAAGGTAACGGAGAACTCTCGGCTAAGCTTATTTCCGATGAAAATCCGTTCGGACAAACTTGCGGTCTTATTTGCCCCGATAAGTTTTGTATGAAAGCCTGCACTCGTCGTTTGATAGACTTTCCTATCAATATTACCAAAGTGCAAGCAACTCTCATGGAAAAATTCCGCAATTTCAAATATGATTATTCCAATGTTGTTCCTAATGGCAAAAAAATTGCCATCATCGGCGCCGGACCGGCCGGTATTGCCGCTGCTTATTTTTTGGCTCGCAACGGATTTAAATGCGTTATTTTTGAAAAAAGTTCTCAAATCGGTGGGGCGCTTAATCTCATTCCACATGAACGCCTACCGCAAGAGGCCATTATCAAAGATTGGGAATTTGTTAACAATTCTGAGCTTATCTCCGTGGTTTTTGAAGCACAAATTTCTAACCCATCAGATTTGTTCTTACAAGGTTTTGATGAGGTGTTGGTGGCCGGTGGTGAACCAAATTGCGCCAAACTCAATATTGAAGGCGAAGATTTGGCGGTTTCTTATCTTGACTATTTGGCAAAGCCGGAAAAATACATCACTAAAGGCAATGTGGCGGTTATCGGTGGCGGCAATGTGGCGGCTGATTGCGCAATTATAGCCCAAGCGCAAGGTGCTGTTTATGTAGAAATGTTTGTACGGCGCGGCTTATCCGATATGAAAATTACCCCAGCCGAAAGACATGAAATTTTAGAACGTAAAATTAATGTTTCTGCCGGTACAAGCCCTGACAAAATCATCAAAACCGGTGAAAAATATTCTTTGTTTGTTCACAAAAATCGCTTCAATGGAGAAAAATGGCTGCCGATTTCTGATACTTCGGTTGAACTTCCTGATTTTGATTTGATTATTCGTGCTATTGGTGCAAAAGCGGATGAAAAACAAGAGGACTCTCGCCTCATTTATATCGGCGATTGCAAAACCGGCGGCTCAACTTTGGTGGAAGCCATGGCCGATGCCAAGAATACCGCTTTCGAGCTCATCAAAAAATATCAAGCATGAAACTCCACCGGCTAATGCCGGTGGTATCATTTTAGTTCAAGCCAAGCTTGCCCCATATCTTCGCGCCCTTGGTGTTCAATGTAACGTTGTATCACTGCCTCGTTGATACCAACAGTACTGACAAAATACCCATTCGACCAAACACTTTCCGTACCAAAATAACATTTTTTAAGAAACGGATACGTCTTCTTCAAATCTCGTGCCGTATTAGATTTAATTATACGCACAACACTACCCACACTCATTTTTGGTGGAATGGATACCAGAAGATGTATATGATCTTTGTCATGGTTTTGTTCAATGAACTCTATTTGTGGGTAGTGTTCATGAATTTCTCCTAGCCGTTTCTTAAAAAATCCATATACGCCAGCATTAAATATCTTCTTACGGTATTTTGTCACTATCACTATATGATAATGGCAGTGATACACGCAATTACTCTGTTTTCTATATATTACCTGTTCCATATCTCCTTTATAGCGCGAAGATATGGGTATGTCTACATCTACCTGCTTACGCAGGTAGTGTTACGTTCGAATCATAAAAAAAACACCTCAAAAGAGGTGTTTTTTTCTCATTGTTATAAATTATTCGATAACATCTTCTTCAATCGGTTCATCATCGCCAATCATTTCTGTTGTGATGTGACCGGCGTCTGCTCTAATCTTGTTTTCAATTTCTTGAGCAACATCAGGATGTTCTTTCAAGAATAATTTAGCATTTTCGCGACCTTGACCGAGTTTTTCTCCTTTGTAAGAGAACCAAGCTCCGGCTTTTTCTACAATGCCGGACTTAATGCCTAAATCAATCAGCTCACCGGTTTTGGAAATGCCTTCGCCATACATAATGTCAAAGTCAACAACCTTAAACGGAGGAGCAACCTTATTTTTAACAATTTTAACGCGGGTTTGAGTACCAATGATATCTTCTTTATCTTTGATTTTGCCAATGCTTCGGATATCAATACGAACAGAGGCATAGAATTTCAAAGCGTTACCACCGGTTGTTGTTTCAGGGCTTCCAAACATAACACCTAACTTCATACGAATTTGGTTGATGAAGATGACAAGAGTGTTGGAACGAGATACAGTGGCGGTTAATTTTCTTAAAGCTTGGCTCATTAAGCGCGCTTGTAAACCCATGTGTTGGTCGCCCATTTCGCCTTCCAATTCGGCCTTAGGAACCAAAGCAGCAACTGAGTCGACAACCAGAACGTCAATAGCTCCGGAACGAACTAATGTATCGGTAATTTCAAGAGCTTGTTCACCGGCATCTGGTTGAGAGATGAGCAAGTTTTCAATATCAACACCAATTTTTTTTGCATATGATGGATCAAGAGCGTGTTCCGCATCAATAAAAGCACAGGTTCCGCCTTTCTTTTGAGCTTGAGCGATAACACTTAATGCCAAAGTGGTTTTACCGGAACTTTCCGGTCCATAAATTTCTACAATTCTGCCTTTAGGCATACCACCGATACCCAATGCAATATCAATGCCTATAGAGCCAGTAGAAATGGCTTCAATATCAACGCTGGCATCATTTTGACCCAAGCGCATGATGGAGCCTTTTCCGAAAGCCTTTTCAATTTGGCTGACTGCAGCGTCCAATGCTTTTTGTTTATCCATTTTCTTTTTTACCTCATTAAATGTTGTATAATGATATTGTTATAAACAGCTTTGCAAAAAATACAATTTTGCTTTGTTATTTATCCCTATGAAAAATAAAATGTACTACTTTTGTTCTTTTTGCAAGAGTTTTTTTATGTTTTTTACTTTTTTAATTTTGGCTAGAGGCGTTTTCTCTGCTAAGCGTTTGTTTTTCTCTGCTTTTTCATCCTCAATAGCTTGGTATTCTTCCAATGCCGCCGTAACAACCGCACCAAAAATAACCACGCTCCATGCCAGATACATCCAGATTAAGAAAACGGGTAGGGCAGCCAAAGCACCATATAAGGTTTTGTAGGTGGCGTTTTCTATAACCAAAATGCCAAAGCTTTTTCTTAAAACCCAAAACAGCAAAACTGCAATGAAGGCTCCAACAAAGGCATTGGAAATTTTTACTTTTTTATTAGGTACCAAAACGTAAACCATAACTAATACCAACATTGTTATAAGATTGGGAATCATTTGGCTTAAATACATAGAATTGCTTATCCCTTCGGGCATGAGACTCTGTAATGTAAACAGATAGCTGCGAAGAGAAAAGGCGGCTCCCAACAAAATGGGACCCAAAGTGATGACTGTCCAATATAAGGTGATTTTGGTTTTGATGTTTCTTGGTTTATACACTTTAAATATAAAGTTAAGGCTGTTCTCAATGGTTGAAAGCAACATAATGGAAGTTACAGCCAAACCAACAACACCAATTGTGGTGATTTGGGCAGAAGCATTTAAAAAACTAACAAAATATTGGCTGATTTCTTGCCCTATGTCAGGAACAAAATTCTTTAATATAAAGTCTTGAAATTGAGTCTTGATGGTGGTGAAGCCCGGAAAGGCTGAAAAAATGGCTAAACCGATGACAAATAACGGAACAATGGCTATTAATGATGTGTAACTCAAAGATGATGATACTCTGAAAATGGTGTCATTCTTGGCTCTGCGGACTAAAAATATCAAAAAATTTTTGAGGGTTTCTGCCGCATTTTTAAATTTAGTTTTCCAATACATACGCAACTCGATAAAAAAAGTTATTTACAAAAACTCATAAATTTTATAATAGTGTCTTAGACTATATAACAATATATTTAATTTTTTTAAGATTGCAAAGGAAAATATTATGGCTACACCCGCACCTTTAATGGCAGGAAAAAAAGGTCTGATTATGGGCCTTGCTAATGATAAGTCTATTGCTTGGGGAATCGCTCAGGCTTTGAATGCTCATGGCGCTCAACTCGCTATTTCTTATCAAAATGAAACTTTAGAAAAAAGAGTTCAACCGTTGGCCGCACAACTCGACAAAGAACCTTTGTTGATTAAATGTGATGTTTCCGACTCCGAAAGTGTTGAAGCTTGCTTCAAAGAACTTGGCGAAAAATGGGGTAAAATCGACTTCGTTGTTCATGCTATCGCTTTTTCTGATAAAAATGAACTCAAAGGTCGTACCATTGATACCACTCGTGCAAATTTTGCTAACACAATGCAAATTTCTTGCTATTCTTTCTTGGAAGCATGCCGTTGCGCTTCTCCGATTATGAATGAAGGTGGTTCTATCGTTACTTTGACATATCTTGGTGGCGAAAGAATCTTGCCTAACTACAATATTATGGGTGTTGCAAAAGCTGCTTTGGAAGCTTCTGTTCGTTATGCCGCAAGTGATATGGGCGCGCAAGGTGTTCGTGTTAATGCAATTTCTGCAGGTCCGATTAAAACCTTGGCTGCATCCGGAATCGGTGATTTCCGCAAAATTTTGCACTGGAATGAACTCAACGCTCCTTTGCGTCGCAATGTTACTCAAGAAGAAGTTGGTATGGCTGCTTTGGGCTTGCTTTCTCCTTTGGGTACAGGTATTACCGGTGAAGTTTTGCACGTTGACTGTGGTTACCACATCCAAGGTATGATTAATTTGGATAAGGCTGCTGAAACTGCTGCTTCTTTAGCTGAGTAATTCAATATAATCAATAGCAAAAGGGCGGTAGCGATACCGTCCTTTTTTGTTTGGCTTGTGTAGAAGTTGTGCTCAAAACTTGTGAATGTGACACTATTTGTTTAGTATAAATGCAAATTTTGAGTTTATGAGGTCGGATATGAATGAGTTTGATTTGCCTTTTCCCGAAGAAAGTAAACAGGATAGAAAAAAGATTGAAACAGCTAAACTGTTATCTAAATCTTTGATTTATGCTTTTGCTATTTTTGGTTTGATTTTCGTCATTATATTGTTTTTAATTTTAGGAATGCTTAGGCCTCAGGGAAAAGTTGTTGCTTCAGTTCCTCGTTCTGCAATCTTGACCATTGATTTTGATGAAAGTTTTTCCGAAACAAAAAATAATGATATTATGGCTGAATTGGTCGGACAACAAAATCAAAGTTTTTTTGATATGATACGCGCAATTAATGTTGCCGCTTTTGATAATAGAGTTAAAGCTCTTGTGGGAAAGGTTAGTGTATCTTCTCTTGGTTTGGCTCAGATTCAAGATTTGCGCCAAGCTATTGTTAATTTTAAGAAACAAGGTAAAAAAACTTATCTTTATGCGCAAAGTTTTGGTTCTTTTGGACGTGGTACAAAAGAATATTATCTTGCATCTGTTTTTGATGAAATTGTGATTGCGCCAAATAGTGAAGTAGGAATAACAGGTGTTGGTATTGAAGTTCCTTTTTTCCGCGATGTCTTAGATAAAATTGGCGTCCAACCTGAATTTTATAGTCGCTATGAATATAAGACCGCTATGGATTCAATGACCAGGAAAACTATGTCTCCAGCATTTAAAGCAGAAATGAAAAAGCTGGGAACCGGAATTTTTAATCGTATGGTGATTGATATTGCCGCTGCACGCAAGCTCTCTGAAAAAGATGTCGTTTCTTTAATTAATCAAGCGCCTTTGCCATCTGATGTCGCCTTAAAAGCTAAATTGGTTGATAAAATTGCTTTTAAGCAAGATTTTTTAGATAATCTGCAAGAGGCTTATAAGTCGGAATATATTGATTTAGCCGCTTATGAAACCAATATCATAAATCATAAAAGAGGGACAAAGTCTATTGCTTTATTAGTGATTGACGGTGTTATTGCAGAAGGAGAAAGTTCAGCAGAATCTTTACAAAATGAAGTTATAACAGGAGTAGACACGGTTTTGTCTCAACTTAAAGAAATAGATGAAGATAAAAATGTAAAAGCTTTAGTTATCAGAGTAAATTCTCCTGGTGGTGGCTATGGCGCAGCTAACGATATTTGGCACGGAATAGAACAACTTAAAGCTAAAAAGAAAATTCCGGTGATTATATCTATGGGAGATTATGCTGCCTCCGGTGGATATTTTGTGGCAATTGCCGGAGATAAAATTGTTGCAGAACCGTCAACCATTACAGGTTCAATCGGCGTACTTGGCGGTAAAATGGTTTTGCAAAATTTATGGAAAAAATTAGGTGTTCATTGGCAGCGTATTTCTTTTGGGCAAAATGCCGGTATTTTGAGTCCCAACACTCCATTTTCAAAACAAGAAAGAAATATATTTAACAAATCGTTAGATAATGTATATTCAGATTTTACTTTAAAAGTTGCGAAAGCCAGAAATTTATCTGAAAAAGAAATGGATAAACTCGCTCGCGGACGTGTTTGGCTTGGAGAACAAGCTTTAAAGGTCAAACTTGTAGATGAGCTCGGTGGTATTGAAACCGCTCTTGCTTTAGCTCAAAAAGAAGCTCAAATCAAAGATGATGAAAAGATACGGATTGAATTCTATCCCAAAGAAAAAACACTGCAAGAAAAGTTGCAGCAACTGGTTGGAAGCGGAAAGGGCTTGGTTATGTCCGAAACTGCTAAAATTTTTGGAGATGAAATGCAAAATATCCAAATGCTTAACCGCTTGAAATATAATGCTATTTTGCCACCAATGCAAATTGAAATGTAAATACAAGTTTTTTATTGCAAAATTCAAGAATTGTTCTATTTTTGTATAAGTTTAAAGTAAAGGATAAAAATATGGCCATAGATAGAGAAACAGTCAGACGAATTGCATTCCTTTCTCGTCTGAAAATTGAAGATGATAAAATTGAAGATACTGAAGATGAATTTAATAAAATCTTGAACTGGGTGGAACAGCTCAGTGAAGTTAATACTGATGGTGTTGAACCGCTGGTTTCCGTTAACGATACAAACTTGACCTTGCGACAAGATGAGGTAACTGAAGGTAACCAATCTGCTGCTGTTTTGAAAAATGCACCGCAAGCTCAATACGGCTATTTCACTGTTCCTAAAGTTGTTGAATAATTTTAATAAAGGTTCAAGAAAATGACAAAATTAACCGAACTGACAATTGCTCAGGCAAGAGAAGCCTTGAAGAAAAAAGAGTTTAGCGCTGTTGAACTCACCAAAGCTTATATTGATGAAATGAATGACAAGCGCAAATACAATGCTTATGTGTTGGAAACTCCTGATGTTGCTTTAGCTCAAGCACAAAAATCTGATGAAAAATATGCCAACGGTACAGATGGCGCTTTGGAAGGTATTCCTTTGGGAATCAAAGATTTATACTGCACCAAAGATATTCGTACTACTGCTTGTTCTCATATCTTGGATGGTTTTGAACCGCAATATGAATCTACCGTAACAGCAAAACTTTTGAATGCCGGTGCCAGCTTTTTAGGTAAGCTGAATATGGATGAATTTGCTATGGGCGGCAGTAACGAGACCAGTTATTATGGTCCTGCCGTTAACCCGTGGAGCAAAGATGTTCCGCTCGTTGCCGGTGGCTCTTCCGGTGGTTCGGCTGCTGCCGTTGCTGCCAATATGTGTGCAGCTGCCACAGGTACCGATACCGGCGGTTCAATCCGTCAACCGTCTGCTTTTTGCGGTATTACCGGTATTAAACCAACATATGGTCGTTGCTCTCGTTATGGCATTATTGCATTTGCATCTTCTTTAGACCAAGCCGGTCCGATGTGTAAAGACGTGCGTGACTGTGCTATTATGTTGAACGTAATGTCTGGTTATGATGCCAAAGATTCAACTTCTGCCAAAGTGGAAGTTCCGAACTTTGAAGCTTTCTTAAATCAAGATATTAAAGGTCTTAAAATAGGTATTCCGGCTGAATATCGTCCCGAAGGTTTGAATGCCGAAATTTCTGCATTTTGGGATAAAGGCATAGAAATGCTCAAAGCTCGTGGTGCCGAAATTGTAAACATTTCTTTGCCGCACACCAAATATGCTTTGCCGACTTATTACATCATTGCTCCGGCTGAAGCATCTTCTAACTTGGCTCGCTATGATGGCTTGCGCTATGGCTTGCGTGTGAATGGTGAACATCTTGATAATATGTATATCAACAGCCGCACCGAAGGTTTTGGTAAAGAAGTTAAACGTCGTATCATGATTGGTACATACGTTCTTTCTGCCGGATATTACGATGCATATTACCTCAAAGCACAAAAAGTGCGTCGTTTGATTCGTCAAGACTTTATCAATGCTTTTGAAAAATGCGACATTATTTTAACGCCGACTTCTCCGGTTACCGCATTCTCGATTGGCGATAAATCTATGCAAGAAAACCCGATTAATATGTGGCTCAATGACGTGTTTACCGTTTCTGTCAACTTGGCCGGACTTCCAGCTATGAGCTTGCCGATGGGACTTTCTCAAAATGGTTTGCCTTTAGGTTTGCAACTCATTGGAAAGGCTTTTGATGAGGGAACAATTTTCAAAACAGCCAGCGCTTTGGAACAAGATGCCGCTTTCAGAAAAGGAATGAAATAATGACAGGTTTGATTATTGAAGGAAAAACCGCTTCTTGGGAAGTAATCTGCGGATTGGAAATTCACTGTCAGATTATTTCTAAATCTAAAATGTTTTCAGGTGCTTCTACCCATTATGGTTCAGATGCCAACGAAAACGTTTCTTTTGTTGATGCCGGCATGCCCGGAATGTTGCCAACCTTGAATGAACGTTGCGTTTATCAAGCTGTTAAAACCGGTTTGGGTTTGAATGCCAAAATCAACAAATATTCAGCCTTTGCCCGCAAGAACTATTTTTATGCCGATTTGCCGCAAGGTTACCAAATCAGCCAGTTCCAATATCCGATTGTAGGTGAGGGACATGTTACTGTTGATTTGAGTGATGGCTCTACCAAAGACATTGGCATTGAACGTTTGCATATTGAGCAAGATGCCGGAAAATCCATTCACGATATGGCACCCGATAAAAGTTTTATTGACTTAAACCGTGCCGGCGTGGGTTTGATGGAAATTGTAACTAAACCTGATTTCCGTTCTCCGGAAGAAGCCGGTGCATTCTTGCGTAAACTGCGTTCTATTGTTCGTTACCTCGGTACTTGCGATGGCAACATGGATGAAGGTTCAATGCGCTGTGATGTGAACGTATCTGTTCGTAAAGTGGGCGAAGAGGGATATCGTACTCGTTGCGAGATGAAGAACGTTAACTCGGTTAAGTTTGTAATGCAAGCTATTGAAAATGAAGCAAAACGCCACGTTGAAGTTTATGAAAACGGTGGCAATATCGAGCAAGAAACTCGTCAGTTTGATCCGTCTACCGGCTTAACTAAAGTTATGCGTAAAAAAGAATTTGCTCATGACTATCGTTATTTTCCGGAGCCTGATTTGTTGCCTTTGGTTTTGGATGATGACTATATTGCCAAAGTTAAGGCTGACATGGTTGAGTTGCCGGATGCCAAACGCGCACGCTTTGTTAAAGAGCTTGGCTTAACAGCTTATGATGCTTCTGTTATTTGCGAAAACAAAGAAACAGCTGATTTCTTTGAAAAAGCAGCTCAAGGCCATGATGCCAAAAAGGTTGCCAACTGGTTGATGGGTGATTTCTTTGCTATGCTTAATGAAAAGAAATTGGAACTCAAAGATTCTCCCGTAAGTGCCGAAAATCTCGGTAAACTTGTTGAACTTATTACCTCTAACGTTATCAACGGAAAAACCGCTAAAGATGTTTTTGCTATTATGGCAGAAACCGGTGGCGATCCTGAAAAAATTGTAGAAGAAAAAGGTTTGAAACAAGTTACCGATATGGGTGCTATTGAAGCAATTGTTGATGAAGTGATTGCCTCAGCTCCGGAAAATGTGGCAGCTTACAAAGCCGGAAAGAATAATCTTTTAGGTTGGTTTGTCGGTCAAGTGATGAAAAAATCACAAGGTAAAGCAAACCCTGCAATTGTTAATAAAATGATTGCCGAAAAACTGAATTAATTTATATCATTAAAAGGCTGGCATTTAGCCAGCCTTGATTTTCGGAATAAAAAAATGACCAATGTTTTTATTGAAGGACTTTTAGCTTCGCTTATTGCCGGATTAATTACCGGTATCGGCGGATTTATGATTTTTTTGAAAAAGAAATATAGCCAAGATAATATTAACTTTATGCTTAATTTGGCGGCAGGGGTTATGCTTGCGGCTTCCTTCTTTGCGCTTCTTGTACCTTCAATGCATAAGGTTTTGCAATTTGACCTCGATATTCATGTTTCAGCATTGTGGTATAGCTTGGCTGTTTTTACCGGTGTGACTTTGGTTTGGGTACTCAATGCTTTATTACCGCATGAGCATAATAATATGGGCCCTCATGGACCGCATATCAGCCTAAAAAAAGCTTGGCTCTTTATTATTGCCATTACATTACACAAACTTCCTGAAGGTTTGGCCGTCGGTGTCGCTTTTAGTGCCGAAGATTTTATTAATCCCTTGAGCTTAGTGATTGGTATTGCGCTCCACAACGTTCCGGAAGGTTTGACGATAGCCATTTCTTTGGTTGGAGCAGATGTTTCTCGTATTAAAGCCGCTTCTACCGCACTTCTTATCGGTATGGTTCAACCCATCGGAGCCATTATCGGTTTACTTACCATGGATATCAGCGATAAAATTGTTCCTCTCGGCATGGCTATGGCTGGTGGTACTTTACTTTTTGTGGTTATTAATGAAATTTTGCCGGAAACTTATGGATTTAAACGCACAACAAAGTCTGCTTTTGCCGTTTTTTCCGGCTTTATCTTTATGACATATTTGTCAATGGTTTTAGATTGATAAAAATATATGTTTATTTTTGAAATTTTGTGTTGACGTATGATAAAACATAATATAAATATATCTGCGTACCACGATGGAGAGTTGGCAGAGTGGTAATGCAGCGGATTGCTAATCCGTCATCGGGAATACCGATGCACAGGTTCGAGTCCTGTACTCTCCGCCACTAAGAAGCACCCTCAAGGGTGCTTTTTTTATGTTGTTATCAGAGGGAGTTCTGTTATGAAAAAATGGCTTAATTTGACTTTCAGCTTATCTTTAATTGTTTCTCTATGTATGTTCGGTTATACTCATATGGCTTGGTCAGAAACTAAGACAGAATTTTCTTTTAATGATGTCATTGAAAAAGCTAAACAACTTTCATTATCTCCTTATGTTGACAACAAGGCTAATCTTCCTTCGGCTTTGGCGCAGATGAAATATGAACAATATATTGATATTCGTTTTCGTCCTGAACAAGCTTTGTGGCATGATAAAGATTTATCTTATGAAGCACAATTTTATCATCTTGGTGGTTTGTTTAACTATCCGGTACAGCTTCATGAAATCAAAAAAGGAAAAGTTATTGATATAAATTATGATTTTCATAATTTTAATTTTGGTAAAAATAATATCACCCCGGAATCTTTTGATAAAAATTTAGGCTATGCCGGTTTTCGTTTGCAATATCCTTTGAACACTGATTTTTATGATGAGCTTATTTCTTTTCTTGGGGCAAGCTATTTTCGCTCAATGGCTCAAGGGCAACGCTATGGACTTTCAGCGCGCGGCTTGGGTATTAATACAGCAGAAAAAATGCCTGAAGAATTTCCAATTTTTAAAGAATTTTGGCTTAATCGTCCCGATGATGAAAATATCAAAATTTATGCTTTGCTTGATAGCCCAAGTGTTGCCGGTGCTTATAGCTTTGATATTACCCCAGGAGAAGAAACCATTATTGATGTTGAAGCCGTGCTTTATCCGCGTATGAACATCTCTAAACTCGAAATTGCTCCCTTAACCTCTATGTTCCTTTATGGAGAAAATACCAAAATTCGTTTTGATGATTATCGTCCTGAAGTGCATGACAGTGATGGTTTGCTCGTTGTTAACGGAAATGGCGAAAAAATTTGGCGTCCCTTGGATAATTCAGAGCATTTACGTTTAAGTTCTTTTGTTGATAATAATCCCAAAGGCTTTGGTTTGATGCAACGCGACCGCAATCCGCGTCATTACCTTGACCCTGAGGCGGCGTATGATTTGCGCCCGAGCTTGTGGATTGAACCTCTGGAAAATTGGGGTAAGGGCATGGTACAACTTGCAGAACTTCCTTCAATTGATGAAACTAACGATAATGTTGTAGCTTATTGGGTGCCAAGCATGCCAATCGAAGCACAAAAAGAATACCGTTTTAAATATCGTATGCATTGGGTGAATGAAGCTCCAATTATGACCAATTTGGCAAAGGTTTTTGCAACTTATAACGGACGAGGCGGCGATGGCCTGGCCGGAGAATATTTGCTTCATAAACGTAAATATGTGATAGATTTTGTTGATTTTGACATAGAAAATCTGAAGCAAGAAATTGAAAACGGCAATATCTGGGCAGACATTTCTAACCAGGCTGGCACAATTTCCAATGTTAAATTGATGTATACCCCAAGTATTAACGGTGCTACATTATATTTTGATTTTGAGCCCAATAAAGAAATTATTGAATTGCGTGTTTTGCTCCGTGATAAAGCGCATGATAATCGTCCGATTTCAGAAATTTGGAGTTATCAGTGGTGGAAATGACAAATTAAGCTTGATTATAAAAAATATGAGTTTATAGTTCCTTTTCTAAACTTTATTATTAATCGCTATATTATGGAAAAACTAAAAAAAATTGCTAAGGTATGGGGTATTCTGGCCCTGTTTATGCTTGTGTCTTCTTTTATGGTGGATGAAAAAAATCAATTTTTTTATTGGTTTTTTATTTCTTTATTTGTCTTAAGCTTGCTATTTATTCTTTTGGGTTGGGACAAATTTATTACATACGGAGAAGAGACTTCTTATGGAAATGATAAGCCATATACTGAAGATGCAGATGATTGGCTAGAATAATTATTTGTGTTAAAACCCCTTTATTGCGGAATGCAAAAGGGGTTTTTTATATAATTTGTGATAAAAATTCTTTTAATTTTTCTTTATCTTCCCATTTAATTTCTATGTCTAACACTTTGAAGTTTCTTCTTAAATCGGAAGGTATTTTAACAAAATCTTTTGAGGTGGTATACAAAGCACATTGATTTTGCTTTGCTTTTTCTATTAATGATAAAAGTTCTTCTTTGGTATATTGGTGATGGTCGGGAAAATCTATTGTCTGATATACTTTCAAACCGCATAAACGCAGTGATGTATAGAATTTTTCAGGTCGACCTATGCCGGCAAAGGCAATTATCGGCTTTGTTTCTATGATATTGGTTTTGGGAAGAATCTGCCCTTTAAATATTGGAAATTGCTTGAATTTTTTTTCCAGATGATGCTTATCTTCGCCAATAATGATAATGGCTTGAGCTCTTTTTAATCCCGAAGCTAGGCTTTCTCTTAGAGGTCCTGCAGGTATACACATGCCGTTGCCATAGCCGAATTCTCCATCAAAAACCAAAAAGGATAAATCTTTTTTTAAGCTTGGGTTTTGAAAGCCATCATCCATAACAATAATATCAGCACCGTTTTTAATTGCTAATTTTGCTCCTTCAAAGCGATTAGGATTAACCACAACGGGAGCTTGTCTGGCTAAAAGTAAAGGCTCGTCACCAACTTCTTGCGGGGAGTGTTTGTTTGCATCAACCATAACGTTATGTAAATTTCCGCCATAGCCGCGAGATACAAAGAAAGGTTTTTTACCAAGTTCTTTTAATATTTGAGCAAAAGAAATTGAAACCGGTGTTTTTCCTGTGCCTCCGGCGGTTAGATTTCCAATACAAATAACAGGTTTATCAACAGATTGGGACTTTTTTATTGATAGGTTCAAAAAAGCTGCCCATTGATATAGCCAACCTAACGGAGAAAGAAGATAAGAATATATGTTTTTATTTTTCCAATAATTGGGTGTTTTCATTACAAATATTCCTTAATAACGTCGGAAATACCATCTAAAACTTTTGCTTCGCTGGTTGCCCACTCATATGCTTTTTCTTGGTAGGTTTGCAGATATTCTTTATCTTGTAAAAGTTTCAGTACTTCTTTGGATAATTGTTCCGTATTTTTTACTTGTATCACGGCATTAGCTTTTTTAGCGCGATTCATGGCATCGGTAAAATTATGCGTAAAAGGACCTACCAAAACAGAATCATGAAAACGGCATGGTTCAATAAAATTTTGTCCGCCATGAGGAATTAAAGAACCTCCGATAAAAACAATTGGCGTAATATCGTACCAAATTCCGACTTCTCCAATGGTATCGGCAATATAGACATCGGTTTCCGGCGTTATTTTTTCATGTTTGGTACGTAGTGCTGTTTTCAGTCCCAATGCATTTAATTGTTGTTGAATATCATTACCACGTTGGGGGTGACGAGGGGTGACAATGGTCAATAAATTGGGAATTTGAGCTTTTATTTTGGCAATTTTTTTACCAATTTGAGCTTCTTCATCGTTGTGTGTGGATATAACACCCCAAGTCGGACGTTGACCTATTTGGGCTAAAATATCAGCTTTTTTTTCTTTATCTACCGGAGGGTTAAAACCTGCATATTTCAAATTACCTAAGCAAAGTGCTTTTTTTGCGCCAATAATCTTTAAGCGTCTGGCATCTTCATCAGATTGACCTAAGCATAGTTTGAAGCATGACAAAAGCTCTTTACTGACAAAGCTAAAGAGTTTCCAGCGTTTAAAAGTTTTGTTTGAAATGCGACCGTTAACCAGAATCAGCGGTATATTATTTTTTTTAATTTCGCCGAGCATGGCTGGCCAAAATTCAGATTCAAACCATAATGCGATATCGGGTTGCCAATATTGAATAAAACTTTTGACAAATTTAGGGTTATCAATCGGAATGTATTGATGAAAAGCGCGCGGAGGCAAGCGTTTTGCCATGAGTTCGGCAGAAGTTATGGTGCCGGTGGTTACCATAATGTTATAATCTTTATTTTCATCAAGAAGTTTATGAATGAGTGGCAACATAGAAAGAGATTCACCGACTGATGCACCATGAAACCAAATAAGTTTTCCTTGAGGGCGTGGTAATTCTGGTTCACCAAGACGTTCATTATGGCGGGAAGTATCTTCTTTGCCATTTTTTAGTCTTTTTTGAATATATGGGTGGATAACAAAAGGATATAATGTTTCTACTAACTTATCATATATCTTGATAAACATTTTATTTTTTTCCTTTATCTCTTTTCTTTTTGCATTCATCGCCGGGAAGGACCGGTGTAATTCCCATTGCTGTATCTGCATCTATGCTTTGTTTATTGAGCATTTCTTCAATTTGTAGGCGGTATTTTTCTAAATCTGCTTCCGAAGCGTTTTTAGGAATATATATAGGTTCGGAAAAATGGCAAATTCCTTCATTAAAAGGATAAGGAATCATCATCTTGTCCCATGATTTTTCAGCAATTTTGCATTTTTTTACGCTGTATGTGATACCGATAATCGGGATTCCGGTTTTATGAGCGTAGTAAATCGGGCTTTCTGTCATGTGCATGCGTGGACCACGAGGACCATCGGGAATGATGCATACGGCTGTATTTTCTTTAAGCGAGTTCATTAAATTTAAGGCGGCAGCTTTGGCATTTTTGTTGCTTGAACCACCAATTGTTCCAAGGCCATATCTTTCTAAAACACCGGCGATAATGCGTCCGTCTTTATGCAATGATACTAAAGCATTGAGCGGAAAACGATAGTCTCTGAAAGCAGAGTACATGAGAGCGCGACCGTGCCAACCGACAAGAATAAATGTTTGTCCGTTTTCCCACAGATTGATGAGCTTTTCTCTATTGATAATTTGCCATTTTGTGGTTTTGTATACAAATTGTGAATAAGCATAAATCAAAAAACTGATTATGCTGATTACAAAGTTGGACTGGTAAATTTTTTTCAAATATGGTTTTATTTTTATTTTCATTTTGTTTGAGTATCTGTAATGGATATGCCAATTTTATCGTTTTCAGTAATTACAACTTCTCCGTGACCAATTAAAATATCATTAGCGTAGATATCGACGCAATCGTTTACGTCTCTGTCAAGTTCTACTACAGCTCCTCGGCCGAGTTTAAGAAGTTGATTAACGCGTAAGTCTGCCGTTCCGAGCGTGACAGAAACATCAACCATAATTTCGTTGCCAATTTCGGTGTTTTTTAGATGTGTCATTAAAAACCTCTCTATATACTATTCTTTGCGCATCATATAAGTTTTTTTTGGTTTTAGCAAATTTTATTTGTTAAATTATCAGATATATTTTTTTATGTTTGTGGATTAAAAAAGGTTAGGGTTGCTCTCTTGTTATATTTGTGCCAAAAATATTTCGAAATCTTGCAGTATGTAAAAACTGTTCTTATATAATTTACAGATTAAAAATTTTTTTGAGGAAATCATAATGGTCAAAACAAAAATTAAATGTCCGGTTCTACCCTTGCGAGATATTGTGGTTTATCCTAAAATGATTGTTCCTTTATTTGTAGGACGGGAAAAATCTATTAAAGCATTGCAAAGTGTGGCTGATGATGATGGTAATATTATCTTATTGACGCAAAAAGATGCGACTATTGATGATCCTCAATCCGATGATGTTTATCATATCGGAACACTTGGCGCAATTGTGCAAATGTTACGCTTACCTGATGGTACGGTTAAGGTGCTGATTGAAGGTATGGAACGCGTCAAAATTGCAAAATTTTGCAAAAATAAAGAATTTATGCTCGCCGAAGCTGAGACTCTACCTGAAGAAGAGTCTAGAAACAGCTTGGAATTGGAAGCTTTGGTGCGTGCAGTTCTATCTCAATTTGAGGAATATGTAAAACTTTCTCGTAAAACACCTCCTGAAGTTTTGGTTTCTGTTAATCAGCTTAAAGATTATGCTAAAATGGCAGATACTATTGCAGCTCATTTGTCCTTAAAAATTGAAGATAAACAAGCCCTTTTGGAAGGTAGAACTCTTGCTGATCGTTTTGAAAAAATATTAGAATTTATGAATTCTGAATTAACGGTTCTTGAAGTGGAAAGTAAAATCAAAAACCGTGTTAAAAAGCAAATGGAAAAAAGCCAAAAAGAGTATTATTTGAATGAGCAAATGAAAGCTATTCAAAAAGAACTCGGTGATGGTGATGAAGATGGCGAAATAAGTGAGTATCTTAAAAAAATAGATAGCATAAAACTCTCCAAAGAAGCTAAAGACAAAGCTTTGGCTGAGGTTAAAAAACTTAAAACCATGAGTCCTATGTCCAGTGAAGCAACGGTTGTACGAAATTACTTGGATTGGCTATTAGATATTCCTTGGAAAAAACGTTCTAAAATTAATAAAGATTTGAAAAAAGCCATGGAAATTTTAGAAAAAGACCACTATGGCTTAGATAAAGTTAAAGAAAGAATTATTGAATATTTAGCTGTTTTGGCTCGTGCTGAAAAAGTTAAAGGTCCAATTTTATGTTTGGTCGGCCCTCCGGGAGTTGGTAAAACCTCCCTTGGTAAGTCAATTGCTCGCGCAACAGGTAGAAGTTTTGTTCGCGCTTCTTTGGGTGGTATGCGAGATGAAGCTGAAATCAGAGGACACAGACGTACGTATATTGGTTCTATGCCCGGAAAAATCATTAAGGGTATGAAAAAAGCTGGAACTTCTAATCCGCTGTTTTTGCTTGATGAAATTGATAAGCTTGGTAATGATTATCGTGGAGATCCGGCATCGGCGTTGTTAGAAGTTTTGGACCCGGAACAAAATTCATCTTTCAATGACCATTATTTGGAAGTTGATTATGATTTGTCGGATGTGATGTTTGTAACAACCGCTAACTCTTTAGATATGCCCAGACCTTTGCTGGATAGAATGGAAATTATCCGTTTGTCCGGATATACCGAAGATGAAAAAGTGGAAATTGCCAAACGTCATTTATTGCCGAAAATTTTTGAAGAAAATGCGATAAAATCTTCTGAACTTTCTGTATCTGAAGATGCTATACGCAATATCATTCGTTATTATACACGAGAAGCCGGCGTTCGTAATTTGGAGAGAGAAATTTCTAATATTGCACGCAAAGCCGTGAAAGAAATTTTACTTTCTTCCGACAAAACCAAGAAAGTTGCCGTAACGGCCAAAAATTTGGAAAAATATCTCGGGGTTATTAAATATCGTTTTGGTGAGGCTGAAAATACTGACCATGTCGGTGTTACTACCGGTTTGGCATGGACAGAAGTTGGCGGAGATATACTTTTTATTGAAGCTGTTGATATGCCTGGTAAAGGAAAAGTTACCGAGACTGGTAAACTTGGTGATGTGATGAAAGAATCTATTGAAACGGCATATTCTGTGGTTCGTTCTCATTCAAAAGATTTAGGAATCGATCCGGAAATTTTTGAAAAAACTGATTTGCATATTCATGTGCCAGAAGGTGCAACTCCTAAAGATGGTCCTTCTGCCGGAATTGCCATGTATACAACCATGGTTTCTGTCTTTACAAAAATTCCGGTCAAAAAAGATGTGGCCATGACGGGAGAAATCACATTACAGGGTAGGGTACTTCCTATCGGCGGTCTGAAAGAAAAACTTCTTGCAGCTCTTCGCGGGGGAATTAAAACAGTTATTATTCCTAAAGACAATGAAAAGGATTTGGCTGAGATTCCTGAAAATGTTAAAGCTGAAATGAAGATTATTCCGGTTTCAGATGTGGCGGAAGTTCTAAAAATTGCTTTAGTTGATAAAACGAGTAAGAAAAAGTAATTTTCTTAAATAAAAAAGGCATCTTTTAGATGCCTTTTTTAGTTTATCTTTCATTGGATTGTAGATAAGAATAAAATTGATAACTTGTATTTCCATTATTGCTGGCAGATGCATTTAAGGGAACTAAGTTAGGCATCTCCTCTGCCATAAATTTATCTTTTCTTTGTTGTTGAGCTTGTTGAAAGTTTCTCTTTGCCATATTTTGAACTTGAGCCAAAGAATAATCTTTATAAGTATCTTTGATGTTTTTTATATCATCCATATAAAGATTATCATAAGCCGTATTATTTTGAGAACGAATATAATTTTTGGCAATTTCTCCTTCTTCTTGAGATATGCCAGCAGTTTTTAAGAGCTCATCTAATACTTTTTCATAATCTTGATCGGCTCGATTGAAAGAATATCCAACAGATTCTTTATCTATATTTTCCATCTTGGCAATATAAGTCTCCGTTTGATAGTTATTGTATGTGGTCAACTTAACACTGTTTCCTTTATCATTCTTTACTTCTTTTCCATCTGCAGATAAAAGGACATTACATTTGATTGGACTTTGATCTATAATATTTTGGTCTGTTACAATATTATCGGTTTTAACATCGTGAAGAAAATAAGTCTGATATTTGTTATCATCTGTTTTAAATAAATCTGCTGCATATCTGGCACCGTTTATGGTAACTAATTTAAAATCTTTGGTTCTTGTAAATGCTTGATTTATGTTTTCTGAAATAGTATTTTCTGCAGATAAAGCTAATAAAATGCTATTATTTTTATAGCTTGAATAATGTCTGCTGTAATATTCATTTCTATTTTCTTGTTCAAACTTTTGTATGATTTCTTGCATAGTTTGATTAGGGTTTTCTTGTTTGAAACAGAGTAATTCTGCCATCATATTTGTTGTAACATATTGAGATTGCTTTAAAATATAATCTCCTTCATGGACTTTTTGTAAAACTTGTTCAAAATTTCTGTGTAAAAGCTCATGAGCTTTAATATTTTCGGAGCGATTAGCTTGATTTATAGAATTTAAATATGAAGCATCTTGTTTGCTTGGGTTTGTCATGGAATATTGAGTGTAAATAATTCCATCTATTAACGAATTGTATTCTGCAGAGTTTCTTTGACCATTTCTAATTTCATCTATGGAACTGATGGGGACAATATTTAAATATTCTTTAACACTGTTATCTTTTTGAATTTCAGTATTGATGTGATTAGCATCTGATGATGTATTATTGGCTTGAACTTGAGTAGGGGATATTACTCCCATTGTTGTGATAGCACCGGCCATCAAGGCATTTTTTATTTGATTATTTGCCTTTTTCTTATTTAGAAGAGTTTTTATTTTATCTTGAAATTTATTTTCTTTTAATTTATCCGTCATTTTAACCTCAATTCTTATTCAAGCTAATTAAAAAATATCACATTTTTATATTTTTGTCTATTATTTATTTTACAAGAGTCGTATATAAGAATCGTATCTTCATTGATAAAAATATTGTCAAAAGGCGCAGAAAACTGGGGATAACTGTGATTTTTAATATGAAAGAGGCTTTTTTTTCACAAAAATTCATTTTTTTTGGGCGCAAAGCATTTATTTTGTTTGACTTCATAAAAAAAGAACGCTTAAATTTTTAGTGTAAAGCCTATGTGGCTTTGACATTGGTTTATAACTTATATTTTGTGGGAGTTCTCACCGTGAATAAAAATGAACTTATTTCTAGCATTGCTAATGAAACCGGTTTAACAAAAACTGATTGCTCTAAAGCTGTTGATGCTTTTATCGCTTCTGTTACCAGCGCTTTGAAAGCAGGTGACGAAGTTCGCTTGGTTGGTTTTGGTACTTTTGCTGTTAGCAAACGTTCTGCTACAACTGGTCGCAATCCTCGCACTGGTGCTGAAATCAAAATTCCGGCTCGCAAACAAGCTAAATTTAAAGCCGGTAAAGCTTTGCAAGATTCTGTTAACTAATAACGAATTTTGATTTTTTCTTATAAGCCTTCGTAATCACGAGGGCTTATTTTTTTAATAATATATTGATAATTTTTTATTATTCTTAAAATAGAATATCTTTTTTGTTTATTTTGTCGACTTTTTGTGGTATAGTATGTTATAGTTGAATGAAAAGGAGGTTAACCATGGCTGATAAAAAATTCAAAAGAACAGTTTCTGATAAGTTGAAAAAGGCATTGGTTATTTCGACAGCCATGTTAGCATTGGGTGGAAATGAAGCAAAAGCTGATAATTTTTTGGATAAAATTTTTAATGGAATTGCTAAAGTCGAAAATAAGCTTCAAGATATTAACCTTGATTTGGATCAGAAAAGAGTTACTGTAGGTCAACTTCGTAAAGAAATTGAGTATTTTAATATCAATACCGGCGGCGCTGTAGATGCAGTTAAAAGTATTATAGCTTCTGGTGTCGCTCATAAAATGGTAAAAAAACAAGCCCAAGCTCAACAAGACGCTTCGGGGACATATCAGACAACGCCTCAGGAATTTTCACAAGAAAACTATCAAGTAGAATCTAGCTCGGCATATCTTCAAAATGTTCAAAGAAAACTTAATAAAAATAAAACAAATGTTTCTTTCCAAAATACGCAACAGCAGATAAAAACGACTCAAAGGGCTCAATCCCGAACTAATACACAAAGAGTTAATGGAAATGCGGCGCAAACGGCTTTGAATATATTGAATATGAATGCTAATGTGCATCAATAATATATTTATCTGTTTGAAAAAACATAATTTGTAAAAAAAATATATTTTTTATAAAAAAAAAGCTTGATTTATTTTTTTTATGAGTATATATATCTTTCCTGTAAGCAAGATGGGCGCTTAGCTCAGCTGGAAGAGCATCTCGTTTACACCGAGAGGGTCGGGAGTTCGAACCTCTCAGCGCCCACCAATTTAATAGCCTTAGGTCTTTACCTGAGGCTTTTTTTGTATCTATAAAGGTTCGAACTCCCTCGGGAGTTCTTCTGGCTTGTAAGTTCGTTTCACTCACTAACTGCGCTGCGGTCACTCCATTTGTAACGTTTTTTTGTCAGCGCTTTCGCTTGACTTCAAAACTAACAAATGTTCGCCTGTCGTTACAAAATTCTCCACAGGAGAATTTTTTTGCCTCCAGCCATCTCAGCGCCCACCAATTTGAGGCCTTAGGTTTTAATCCTGAGGCTTTTTTTTGTATCTGTACGATAAGTTCGAACTCCCTCGGGAGTTCTTCTGGCTTGTAAGTTCGTTTCACTCACTAACTGCGCTGCGGTCACTTGTTTTTGTTGTTAGAAAAAATTATATAAATATTGTCTGTAAAATGTTTTTTAATTTTTTTGGTGTAGTAAAGAATCGTTTTAGATACTTGTTATTATAAGGAATAAAAAAATGGATTTTTTTAGTGGTGGTAAATTATTTGGAAATTCAGATAATAAATCTCAACAAGCTCCTTTAAATAGATCAGCTGCCAGACAAGTGCCTGCTGGACAAACTCCTGCTGAAAGAGCTACTATTCCTAATGAAAATATTAATAAAACAAATATTAATCAGCAGCAAGGTCAACAAGTTCATCCTTCACAAGGTCTAAGACCAACTCAAAACCCTCAAATAAATAGTACTGTTCAATCACCATCTAAACCTGTAAATCAGATGCAAAATGCTGCACCTCAAGGTCAACAAAAGCTTAAAGAAACTATTCCCAGTTCAGAATCTTTAAAAGAATCGTATGTTCAGCCTAAGCAACAGAATATTGAACATTTGTCCTCAGCTACAAGTGTTCCTGAAAGTTTAGGTTTGATTAATGATGTTAAGTTTTCTGATGTGTATGTTACTCCTGATAAAAAGTGTTATATTTGGAGCGGAAAAACTGATTGTGGTTTGAAATATGTCAATTTCCAAGATTTTCCGGAATTCTTTGCTAAAATGGAAAGTTTATATGACGGAAATAGAAGCTATTTGCTTAATTATCATAATAGAAATTATCGTGTTGAAAGAACAATTGCTTTGGAAGGACCGCAATATTGTGCTCGAAAAATGCCGATTGAGGTTCCTGATTTGAAACAACTTGGTTTTCCTAGCGGTGTTTTGAGCCATTTGATTTCTATTGCCGGATGTAGCGGCTTGATACTTTTGGCCGGAGCTACCGGCTCTGGTAAAAGTACAACAGTTTCTGCTCTTTTGAAAGAATATTTGGAGAGAAAAGGTGGATATGCTTTTACCATTGAAGATCCGATTGAAATGCCTCTTGATGGGGTCTATGTGACAAAAGAAGGTGAACTCGGGTTATGTAAGCAAACAACACCACCTGATGGTTCTTGGGAAGAAGGTATTAAATCTGCTTTGCGTTCAAAGCCACGTTATATTTATTTAGGCGAGATTCGTTCTCCAGATGTTGCTAGTGAGGCTTTGCGTGCTGCAACCTCTGGACACTTGGTATTATCTACTATTCACGCAAACAATGTGAGTGATGCCATAAACGCTTTGGTAAAATATGCTGCATCAAGTGGTATTTCAGAAGAAATGGCATATGAACTGGTGGCTAACGGCTTTTTGGGTTGTATTCACCAAATTTTGACCGGAGCTCCTAAACGTGCTATTTTAACATATCTTTTTGCTAATCCTGACGTTAATGCCGGTTGTCAAGTTCGAGGTATGCTTCGAAGCGGAAAGTTAAATATGGCAACATTGATTGATCAACAGCGAGTCAAATTAGAGAAAAATTTACCGATATTTAGTCGTTTCTAAGGTTATTAAAAAAGCTCCGGAAATTCGGGGCTTTTTTCTTTGCTTGACAAGCAAAGCCTCCTGCAATAGCTTATAAATCAAGTTAATTTATGAGGGCAAATCTGAATGAAAAAAGAACTTTTGGCACCGGCCGGTGATATTGAAGCCGGTTATGCGGCGCTTTACTACGGGGCTGATGCAGTTTATCTTGGTTTGAAAAACTTTTCAGCACGCGCAACTGCGGCTAATTTTGACGAACAACAACTTAATGAGTTTGTGGCTTTTGCGCATCATCTCAATCGCAAGGTTTATGTGGCAATTAATACTTTGGTACAAGAGCACGAAATGCCGCAACTTCTTCAAACTTTGGATTTGTGTTCAAAATATCACGTCGATGCCATCATTATTCAAGATTTGGGTGTGGCACGCATTATTCACGAGCAATATCCCGAGCTTGAAATGCACGCCAGTACGCAAATGGCGGTGCATAATAAAGAAGGGGCATTATCTTTGCAAAAAATAGGTTTTACTCGGGTGGTTTTGGCGCGCGAACTGCATCTTTCCGAAATCAAAGAAATTGCCTCTATTCCCAATTTAGAGACCGAAGCCTTTATTCATGGGGCTTTGTGTTATTCTTATAGCGGACTTTGTCTGTTTTCTTCTTTTGAAACCGGAAAAAGTGCCAACAGAGGAAAATGCTTATATCCTTGCCGTGCTTCTTTTGAAGGTGAAGCCGGTAAAAAACACTATTTTTCAATGAAGGATATGGCTCTGCAAGAAAAAATATTGGATATGCCGGTGACTTCGCTTAAAATTGAAGGACGCAAAAAGACTGCGCTTTATGTGGCAGCCGTTACTGATTATTATCGTCGGATTTTGGACGGAAAGGGCGCCGATAGCATACGAGAAGAACATATTAAGCAGATTTTTTCTCGTCCATGGACGGATTTTCATTTCAAAGGCAAAAACAAAAATGTGATTGACCGCGATTTTGTCGGACATCGCGGACTTCTTATCGGTAAAATTGAAAAAATTGCCAAGAACAAGCTCTTTTTTAAAACGAATCATAAAATTGCCCGCTATGACGGAATTCAGATTGATGTGAGCGGAGATGAAAAGCCGTTTGGTTTTTCTCTGCAATTTTTGAAAGTTAACGGCAAAAATGTTTATGAAGCCGAGAAAAACACACTCGTAGAAATTTCTTTACCACCGAAAACACCTGAACTTTCTTTGGGTGAAAATATTTATTTAGCATCTTCAAGTGAAGTGAAAGGGGCTTACCCTTACACCAAACCCAAACCGAAAGAATTTATGCGTCGAGACGAAGTTAAGGTTGAGGTTAAAGTCAGCTCGACAGAAATCACAGCTTCAGCTAACGGTATATCAACCAAAGTCAGCGGAGAATTTACACCGGCACAGAATCCGGATAAAGTAAAGTCTGCGATTGAAACGGCTTTTGGCAAAACCGGTGATACCAATTTCACACTTGGTGGTATTAGTATTGATAACCCAAAAAATTTGTTTGCGCCGGCATCTCTTTTGAATGAATTGCGTCGTGATTTGTATGCGCAAATCAAAATTGAAGACAAACATGGCTCAATGCCTGAAATTTCTACGCCCAGAGCTCAACAAGCTCCGCAATGGGTAATTAAGACGGATGACCTTGCCAGTCTTACGCAGATTGATTTAGATAAGGTTGCTGAAGTTATTTGGTTGATTTCTCCAAGTTCAAAAGCAGAAGAGCTGAAAGCTCTGCCTAAAAACAAGGTTCGTATTGCGTTGCCTGCCGTTTGCCGTAAGCCTCAGCTTTATACTAAGCTCATTGCCGAACTTTTATCTCAAGGCTATAAGAAATGGGAAATCGGGCATTATTGGGGCTTGTCGGTTTTACCTGAAAAAGGTGTAGATATTTCTTTTGATGCTTCTATCTATACGCTCAACACACAAGCAATAGAACAAGCCAAAGAAATGAATGCAACACGTATCACCTTAGCTTTGGAAGATGATTTATCAAATATGCAAGAGCTTGCAGATAAATCTTCACTACCACTTTCTATGGTTGTTTATCAAGACAGTCCATTATTTACCAGTGCTGACTGTATTCGTTCCAACGATTGCAAAAATTGTCCGCAGGGCGAAAAATGGCTGAACTTAAAACGCGATGGCAAGACATATCAGGCACTTTCTAAAGATTGTCAGATTATGTTATTCTCCGAAAATCCGTATTGTGTCGCTTCAGAAGCCAAAAATATCAAAGCAGATTTTTATCGTGCGGATTTTTGCTACAAAAAATATGCTTCCGATAAGGTTTTGAAAATATTTGAAAAATTAACCAAATTTGAAGACATTTTGCCTTGTAATAAAGCCAATGTGGCAAGAAACGGATTAATGTAAAAAATTTTTTGAACCATATTGAAACTCTCGTCGTTATAAATATATGTAAGGGAGGTAAACAATGGAAGATATTTCAAAATTACTCAAAGAAGCAAAACCATTGTATTTTGCACGCAAGCGTCGCAACAACATTATAAAATCTGTTTGTGCCATGTTTGTCGGTGTGGTAATGCTTGGTTCTTTGTGGCCGCAACAACAAAGCGAGTTTGATATCTACGGATATTATTTTATGTTGGATGATAGCACTTTAACCTCATCTAACCTTGCGGAATATGGTTTGCCCACAGATGATTACGGACTTTTGATGGTTGGCTAAATGAAAGAGATAATTGCGGAATATGGCGGACTTATCAGATCCGTTATCAAAAAAATTACCGGTTCTTATAATGAAGATATTGAACAGGAAGTTTATATTAAAACCTGGAAAAATATGGAAAATTATCAAGAACAGGGAAAATTCTCAAGCTGGCTCAGTACGTTAACGGCCAATGTTTGTAGAGATTATTTCAAATCTAAGCAACATATTATGGAGACAAAGCAAGTCAGCGGAGAGGAGATTTTGGATAAGGTGAAAGTCGGCGGCAGGCAAGAAGAAGTGATTGATGCTAAAAAACGTCAGAAAATTATTCTTAAAGCCGTTGATGATTTGCCTAGAAAAATGCGCCAAGTGGTGATTTTGTTTGAGTTTGAAGAAAAATCTTATGAAGAAATTTCTAAAAAACTCGGACTTCCGGTTGGTACGATTAAATCCAGATTGTTTAACGCCCGTAAAATTTTGAGCGAAAAACTTAAATTCTTGAAGGAGAACTAATATGAAAAAAACTTTTTTAACTATGTGCTGTGCTGCTGCTCTTTTGATGGGAACATCCACTTCCTTTGCCCAAGAAAATGATATGCCGCCACCGCCGCCGCATCATCCGGAACACGTTATTGATGCTCCGAGACCGCATATGCCTCCTCATGAATTGAGAAAACACAAAGGTCCGAAATTTGATAAAGAGTTCAGAAAAGAAATGTCTGAAAAATTTGCAGACAAATTGGGCTTGACCGAGGAACAAAAAGCTCAAGCCGAAAAATTGCGTGAAGCTAACCGCGCTAAAATGGAACCTTTGATGAAACAAGCTGATGAACTCCGCGGCAAGATGGATGAAATCCGTAAACAAAATATGGAAGATTTTGAAAAAATCTTAACTCCGGAGCAAAAACAAAAGCTTGATGAAATGAAAGCTAAGCGCGAAGCAAAAATGAAGAAAAAAATGGAAAAACGTGCCGAAAAATGGAAAAAAGAGGCAAAAAAAAGATAAAAAAGAGATGAAAAAAGATAAAAAAGACAAAGATTAGTTTTTTATTATCAAAGCATCAGCCCCGTATAAATTGTGGGGCTTTTTTTGTTGAAAAGACAATTTATGGTGCTAAACTTGTAAAAAAAATAAGGAGAAAAAAGATGCATTTGATTGTTTTTGCTTTGGCTCTGTACGCTCTGATTGCCGAGTGGCGTAATTATAATTTGCGTTCGCAGCTCATCAAAAAATCGCAAGTTATTCAAAAATATGTTAAGGATAATACTTATTGGTATGCCAATGTTTTGCCTCAAGCTGATAAACTCTGCCTGATTGAAACAAAAAAAGGCGAGTTCTTGGTTTCTAAACTCAGCGATAAACGCTGGCAGAAGGAAGACGGAGAGGTTGATTTTTCAGCCATTCGTCGTTGGATGTATATTGAAGATTTGGAAAAACTCTAATGACTTTGCTCATCTTTTTGCATGGAAAAGGCGGAAACAAAGATTCTCAAGCCGATTTTGTCTCCGATTTGGCTCAAAAATATGGTGCAGAATTACTTTCCATTAATGCTCCATACAAATCTACAATTAAAAAAGATGGTTTTTATTGGTTTGAAAAAGATGAAATCGACGGCAAACGTAAAGTCAGAATGATGGAGTGGTATTGCTCTTTGGTAATGGCTTTGTCTGCTATTGTGACCATGATGCGGGAGAAAGGTGTCGAAGCTAAAGATGTGATTTTGTGTGGACATTCTCAAGGTGGATTAATTGCTCTTTATTGTGCTCTCAAGCTTGGTGTTAAAGAAGTAATCTCCCTTAATTCTGATATTCCTGATGAGGTTTTGGAAGATATTGAAGATAATACTCAGGTAAAAATCAAATGGGTTCAAGGTGCAAAAGACGACTTTTTAGATGAAAAGCGCAAAGAATCTTATAAAAATCTGCCAAAAAATTTGGATTTTGAGTATATTATCAGTCCGAATTCAACACATAACCTATTGGATAAAGAAATTTTGGATTTGTTATGAAATTAAGAAAATTTGAAGGAAAAGATATTCCACAAGTCTTAGAAATTTGTCGCGCTATGCGTGAGCATCATCGAAAAGTGTTGCATGGCTATTTTAAGCCGATTGATGAAAACTATGAGCTAAAATCTTTGCAAGAAACGCTAACAGATGATGATGCTTTTGCTTTGGTGGCAGAAGAGGGGGATACTATCTGCGGATGGCTTTGTGCCGAGTTTACCTCTCGTCCATATTTGGAAAATGAAAGCTTTTGCCACGTTTGCGAGCTTGGGGTATTGCCTGATTTTCGTCGTCAAGGAATAGCCGAAAGCTTGATGAAAAAGCTCTTTGAGGAAGCCAAAAATCGCGGAATTTCCGAAATTAATCTCGGTGTATTTAATGATAACACAATGGCTTATAAATTTTATCAAAAGTTAGGCTTTAAGCCGCTAGAGCAAAAGATGAAAATAAATATTTGACAAAAAATCTTTTTTGCAATATCTTATTTTTGTCTAAAAATTAAAAACAAATTATTAACCAAAAAATATTTTTTATGAAACCGCGAAAAAAATACAAAAGACGAAATTTGACAAGAGTTTCGGCATCTACTTATCAGAAAGATGGCAAAATGATGGTATCTACCTGGGGGCTTTATAAGGCGTATTGCCAGAATGGATATTGTACGTATGAAGAAGCGGAAGCTCTCATTGGAGAATGTCATTCTGATTGTCTTTATGCAGACGATACACTTTCTATTGGTAGTTTTGAATTTAGAAAAGGGGATCGCGTTGATGTGTGGCTGCAAGATAATGGAAATCGCGCAGTGCTTGCGGCAGAGACAGACTTTTCATTGTTTTAATAAATAAATCCCGCTGATTTTAGAAATCAACGGGATTTATTTTTGTTAGTTCAGCTCTTTTTTCAAAATATCTTCGGTTAGAAGTTGTGGTAGAATTTTATAATCATTACTATGTCCGTCATAATAGATATACAGTGGAATGCTGTTTCTGCCATAAGCTTGCAAAGCTTTGGATATTTCTTCATCATGGTTGGTCCAATCGGCCATGAATAAATGAATGTTCTTTTCTGTAACGATCTCACCAAAAGCTTCTGATTGCAGAGCCAATTTTTTATTAACCAGACAAGTAATGCACCATTTGGCAGTAAAGTCGATAAAGACTTTTTGATTATCTTGAACCAAGGTTTCTACCTTTGCCGTATCATACTTTTGCCAATTCATACGACGGGGCATTTCTTGCGGTGTGCCTTGAAGCTGATTGAACAAAACCCAAACCAACCAAACAACGGTTAAAAATACTGGAATGGCAAAGATTTTTTTGAAAATTTCCATCCATTTACCGGGTTTGGGTAAAATTTTGTGTACGGCTTTAGGATAAAATCCGGCCAAGGTAAAAGGCAAGGCATAGCCGATACTCAAAGATAAAAAGATTGGGTAAAAGATATATAACGGTTGCGAGAGCGTGTAACCGATGGCAATACCCATAAACGGAGCTGTGCAGGGACTGGCTACCAAAACTGCAAAGAAACCAGTGACAAAAGCATTAATTCTGCGTTTGGCAAAAGAAATGCGTCCGACCTTGTTGGCAAATGGATTGTTGAGGTTAACCACATCTAACAACATTAAAAAAATGATGCTGAAAACCACAATCATGATTGCAACAAAAATCGGTGATTGAAGCTGAAAGCCCCAGCCGATTTCTTCTCCGGTGTGACGGAACCACAAAAGCAGAGTTGCCATCAGCATAAATGAAGCAACAACACCGGCAAAGTAGATTAAAGCCTCTATTCGGCATTTGATTTTATTATAGGTTCCTTGAGCCAGAGAAACGGCTTTTAAGGTAAGAATCGGAAATACACAAGGCATGAAGTTCAAAATTAAACCACCCAAAAAAGCCATGAACATAACCGCTAAAAAGCTTTGATCTTCAATGTCGGTTTTATGCTCTTGATACATTTTTTGTGAGGCCATGGACATTTCGGCAAAATCTTTAGAAACGAGCATATCCTTTTTTGTGACCGGTAGCGTAAAGTTAAAGTCAAATTTTTCGGGAATACACTCATCTTTACATGCCAGCCAACTGACTTGACCTTTAAAGTTTAAGCGACCAATGGCAGCATGATATGGTTTGATTGAAGTGCGATAGTAGGCTGTCTTATCATAACCATATTGAACAATACCTTCGGTCTCAAAGCGCTGAAAACGGCTCCATTCTTCAGGGCCTAGTTCAAACCATGTCGGAAGTTGCCATGTTACCGTGGTCGGAAGACCTATATCTCCAGGGTTTTGTGCAAAAATGTGCCAACCGTTTTTCATTTCAAACTTAACGAGAACGTCTAAATTTTGGCGTGGGTTAATTTCATCAAAACCGGTCAACAGAGTGGCTTTTACCTTATCTGTTTCATAGTGTTGCATGAAAGCTTTACTTTCTCCGGCATAAGACAAAGCAAAGAACAGAAGCGCTAAAAACAGGTAATTTTTGAACTTCATCGGTATTATTCTTTCGGTGTACGTTGTGCAATTACAAAGTTATAATATGCGGTAATGACAACACTGCAAGCTTTGATAAAGCATAAAATACCCAAAATAATGGCTATGGGTAAAAATGCAGATGGAAGTACGCATAAGATAATCATACCGACCAAAGTTTCAAAACCTTGAGCAAAACCGCCAAGATAGAAAGGAGATTTGGTAATTTCTAACTTTTGGCGAGAGTTGTTTTTATAAGCGACAATGGCATACGCCAACATTGCGCAGGCAGAAGAGGTGAAAGCAAACAACAAAAAGCTTGCGGCGACGGCATTCTCATATGGATTTGCCAATGCAAAACCAAAAATCAAACCAGCATAGAAAACATAATCTAAAGTGGCATCTAAGAAAATACCGAACTCGGTTACTTTGGTGTGACGAGCTAAGGCGCCGTCCAAAGCATCAAACAAGCGGTTTAACAAAATGCAGATTAAAGCGGCAACAAAATTTGACATGGACAAGAAGTTGATTGCCAGCAAACCGATAACAAAACCCAAGATGCTAATCATATTGGCAGAAATACCAAATTTATGGAAATATTTTGCGGCAGATGAGATTAACGCACATGTTTTCTCAATTGTTATTTGGTAGACTTGAGTGCAATTTTGACCCATTTTTTTCAATTTAGGATTATCTAATTTTGCTTTAGCTTGTTTTGCCATTGATTTTAGTTTGTTTAACATTATACTAACCTTTCTAACAATGTTTTAGTTGCGATTATCATAAAATAAATTTAAATTAATTGAAATATTTAATTGTAATGGGTGTAAATAAGTATGAAGTTTTTTACCTTTTTTGTTTTTTTGATTGCTCTTATTTCAGGAATTTTATTTGTAAAGCAAGATAAAGCGGAATATCAGACTTTGCGCGGTTATATATTTGGGACCTATTATGTGGTGAAAGTTCGCACATCTGAACCTATTAAAGATTTTGCCGAAATGGTCGATGCTGAGTTTGATAAAGTTAATGCTCATCTTTCGGTCTTTGAAAAAAGTTCAGAACTTAACCAACTCAATTTAGCAAAAGCATTTCAGAAACAAAAAGTTTCTGCTGAATTATATTTACTTTTGCAAGCATCGCAACAAGTTTATAAACAAAGCAACGGAATGTTTGATCCAACGGTTGGACCTTTAATCGAACTTTGGGGGTTTGGCGTTAATAAAGAGCATAAAATGCCTGATGATAAGCAAATTCAGAAGACTTTGGCCTTTGTAGGTCTAGATAAAATCGAGCTGCTTCCTAATCAAGAAGTGATGAAAATGCAGCCGAATTTGCGGCTTAATTTATCAGCTATTGCCAAAGGATATGCCGTTGATATGGTGGCTAAATCTTTGCTTGATAAAGGGTATAAAGACTTTCTGGTTGATATTGGCGGAGAAATCTATGCTGTAGGTGCTCGTAATGAAAAAGAGCAGGGGTGGAATGTGGGCATTGCCGTGCCTTCTGAAAAAGAATATGAAAATTCTTTTGCCGTGACAATAAGTAATATGGCTGTGGCAACTTCAGGAAATTATCGCAATTTTTATTATATTGATGGCAAGAAATATGCTCATACAATTAACCCTAAGACCGGATATCCTACTAGCCATAATCTACTATCAGTCAGTGTTTTTGCGCAAAACTGTATGATGGCAGATGCTTATGCCACGGCATTGATGTCTATGGGCGAAAAAGAAGGTTTGATTTTTGCCGAAAAATATGCAATTCCAGTCATTATGTTTATCGGTGATAATCCGCAAACGGCTGAAATTATTTATTCAACGACGGCAAAATCTTTAGTGGAGAAGTAAAATAATGCACGAAATTAAGCATAAAGCAAAAATTGTTCAAGTGTTGCCTAATTTTGTTGAAGCAGAAATAGAAGTTAAATCGGCTTGTGCTCACTGCGCTTTGCAAAAGGCTTGTCAAATGCATGAGGTGTCGCAACGCAAAATCATTATTCCACTTGAGCAAGGTAAAATTTATCAGGTTGGCGAGGTGGTCAATGTGTCTATATCTTTAGAAGAAGGAATGCTCGCCGCTTTTTATGCTTATGTTTTACCTTTGATTTTGGTTCTTTTAACGCTCTTTATAAGCCTTATGAGCGGGGTAAGTGAAATTATAAGTGGAATATGTAGCATAATTGTCTTGATTCCATATTATTTTGGAGTATTTTTGAAAAAGAATTTTTTTGCAAGAAAGCTTAACTTTAAAATTATCGACAAAGAATAAATCTGCCAAAAATAGAGTTTTTTACTATGGATATAATAGTTTCTGATGTTATAGCTTTGGGTTTAATTGCTTTTTTATCTGCTATGGTTTTGTATTTTGTTTCACAAAAATTCAAAGTAGAAGAAAATCCAAAAATTGATGAAATAGAGCAAATTTTACCCGGAGCCAATTGCGGTGCTTGCGGAAAAGCTGGATGTCGTAATTTTGCAGAAGCTTGTATTAAAGCCGATGCCGAAGGTTTTAAAAATTTATATTGTCCGGTCGGCGGGGCTTCAACGATGAAAAAAGTGGCAGATTCTCTGGGCTTTATTGCAACAGAAAAAGAAGAAACCGTTGCTGTTCTCAAATGTAACGGTACTTGTCAAAATGCACCAGCTAAATTGGCTTATGATGCTCCGGTATCCTGTCGTTTAGCAAACTTAATTTCCGTTGGTCAAAGTGGATGTCCTAATGGTTGTTTGCGCCAAGGAGATTGTGTTAAAGCTTGTCCTTTCGGGGCTCTTTCAATTAATCCTGAAACAGGTATTCCACAAGTCGATGAAACAAAATGCACTTCTTGTGGGGCTTGCGTTAAAATGTGTCCGCGCGGTTTGTTCGAAATTCGCCCCAAAGGCAAAAATGGTCAACGTGTTTATGTGGCTTGTAGTAACAAACAAAAAGGTGCTGTCGCTCGTAAAAACTGTAGCGCAGCTTGTATTGGATGTATGAAATGCACCAAAATTTGCGATAAAATCAAAGTTGAAAACAATTTGTCTTATATTCCTGTGTCGGTATCGGCTCAAGAATTTGGGGCAGAATTGGTCAGAACTTGCCCAACCGGTGCTATTGTTATGACTGGTGTTGAAAAGGAGAATGCTCATGACTAAAACTTTTCCAATCGGCGGTATTCATCCAAACAAGCATAAAATTACCTCAGCAAGTCCGATTATTGATGCCGGTTTGCCGGAATATGTTTATATTCCCTTAAAACAACATACAGGTGCTCCGGCTAAAATTTTGGTTAAAAAAGGCGATAAAGTTAAAGTTGGAACTCTTCTTGCCGATGCCGATGGTATTGTTTCTTCAGATATTCATTCTTCTGTTTCCGGAGAAGTCATTAAAATTGATGATGTGAAAGATGCTCTTGGCTACGATGAAAAAATGATTGTTATTAAAGTTGAAGGTGATGAATTTGAACCTTCTATCAATCAAAATTCTGACATTATCAAAGATATTCCATTCTCTTCAGAAGAAATTATTCAAAAAATCAGAGAAGCCGGCATTGTTGGTATGGGCGGCGCCGGTTTTCCAACTCCGGTAAAAACAACCATTCCCGAAGGTAAAAAAGTTGATTACCTGATTGTCAACGGTATTGAATGTGAGCCATGGTTGACCGCAGATGATAGACTTATGATTGAACATGCCGAAGAAATTGTTATCGGAGCTAAAATCTTAAACAAAATTTTTGGTATTCAAAATGCTATTATTGCTATTGATGAAAATAAACCAGAAGCCATTGAAATCGTGCAAAATATTACCAGACGTTATGTTGGTGTAAATGTTCGCGTTTGCAAAACAAAATATCCGCAAGGTGGTGAAAAACAGCTTGTTGCAGCTATCACCGGTCGCGAAGTGCCTTCAGGTAAATTACCGATTGATGCCGGTTGCATCGTTCAAAATGTAGGTACTGTCTTTGCTGTTTATGAAGCTGTTATGAAAAATAAACCTCTGTTTGAACGTATTGTTACCGTGAGTGGAGATGAATGTGCTACTCCGCAAAATTTCAAAGTCAGAGTTGGAACTCCTGCTTCTTTCTTAATTGAAAAATGCGGTGGAATTCCTGATGAAACGGCAGAAATTATTTTTGGTGGCCCGATGATGGGACAAACTATTATCAATATTGATGCTCCGATTACAAAATTGACGTCGGGTATCTTATTGTTATCTGAACAAGAAACGCATCGTCCGGATATGATGGATTGTATTCGTTGCGGAAAATGCGTCGATGCTTGTCCAATGGGGCTTCGTCCGTTTCTTATCGGAATTTGTGTGCGTAACAATATGATTGATGAACTCAAAAATATTCATGCCATGGATTGTATTGAATGCGGCTGTTGCGCTTATATTTGTCCGGCTCGTATTCCTTTGCTTGATTTTTGTAAATTGGGCAAAATTGAAATAAGAAAAAAACAAAAAGGAAAATAAAATGTTGAAAGTTGCAACTGCACCGCATATGTTTTCTCCGGTTGATACGCAACGCCTTATGCTTGACGTGGTTATTGCCATGTTGCCGGCGGCCTTTGTTGCGGTAGCTTTTTTTGGTTTGAATGCATTGATTGTTATTCTCAGCTCAATAGCTGCCTGCGTTATGTGGGAATATTTGTTTGTACGCTATTTACTCAAACAAAAGTCGACCATAAATAACTATTCTGCGATTATTACCGGTATGTTGCTTGCCTTTAATCTTCCGGCTACAATGCCAATTTGGATGGTGCTTATTGGCGCTTTTGTGGCAATTGTAGTAGCTAAAATGGCTTTTGGTGGTTTGGGAAAAAATATTTTCAATCCGGCTCTGGTTGGCCGTGTTTTCTTGTTCATTTCTTTTCCGGTACAAATGACTATGTGGATGAAACCAAATTGGCATGATTTTTTCAACACTGACATTCAAACCGCTGCAACAACTTTAGGAATTCTCAAACACTTAGATGCATCTTCTTCAGCTACTTCTTTAACTCATGAAGTTGAAGCAATTCATGATATTCCTGATTATTGGCAAATGTTTGTTGGCTATACCGGCGGGTCTTTGGGTGAGGTTTCTGCTTTGGCTTTACTTTTGGGCGGAGCTTATCTTTTGTATCGCCGTGTCATTACTTGGCATGTGCCTTTTTACTATCTGGCAACTATGTTTATTTTAACATCAATTATGTGGCTTTTTACCGATGATGTTCGCTATGAACCTTTAACGCACTTATTATCAGGTGGCTTGATGTTGGGGGCTATTTTTATGGCAACAGATTACACAACCTCTCCAATGTCTATTAAAGGAAAGGTTATTTTTGCTATTGGTTGTGGTTTGCTCACCTTTATCATTCGTTTTTACAGCGCTTATCCAGAAGGTGTGTCTTTTGCTATTTTGATTATGAATGCCTTTGTACCTTTAATTGATAAGTTCTTTTATCCGCGCGTTTATGGAACGGGGAGAAAGTAAAATGTCTAAACCTATAAAATCTACAGCTTTTTCAATGGCTTTTGTTCTTGTTTGTGTTTCCGCTTTTTCGGCTTTGGTCTTAGGTAGTGTGTATCAATTGACATTGGAACCAATTAAACAAGCAAAAAGTAATCGAGAGCTTGAAGCTATTCGCGATGTTGTCTATGGTGATTTTTCAAATAATCCTTATGAAGAACGCCATGAAATTTCTGTTTCTCATGATAAAGGAAAAGTAGATTTATTTCCGGCACGAGACGAAAATGGAAAAATCACATCGGTTGCGATTAAAACTTATAGTAAAAATGGTTTCGGAGGTAGAATCGAAATGATGCTCGGGCTTATGGTCGACGGAACTATCAATAAATATAAAATCATTGAACAGAAAGAAACTCCGGGATTGGGAACTAAAATTACCGAAAGCCGTTTCAGTGACCAGTTTCATGGTATGAATCCCGGTAAGATGGTCTTTAAAGTAAAGCAAGATGGTGGCGAAATTGATGCTATTACCGCGGCAACTATCAGTTCTCGCGCCGTGGTTGATGCTATTCAACGCGGTTATGATGCCTTAAATAAACTCAGTACGGGAAACTAAAATGAACCAAACCAGTTATGAAAATTTGACACGTGGTATTATTAGAGAGAATCCGACATTTGTCATGCTTCTCGGTATGTGTCCAACTCTTGGTGTGACAACATCTGCCCTGAATGGCTTAGGAATGGGAATTGCCACGCTTTTTGTTTTATTGCTTTCTAATTGTGCAATTTCTTTAGTTAAGAATATTATCCCTAATAAAGTGCGTATTCCTTGCTTTATTGTAATTGCAGCTACTTTTGTTACAGTAGTGGATTTATTAATGGCAGCCTATTTTCCAAATTTGCATGCCACTTTAGGTATCTTTATTCCGCTTATTGTGGTTAACTGTTTGATTTTGGGACGAGCAGAAGCTTTTGCTTCTAAAAATTCGGTTTTTCAATCGGCTCTTGATGCTTTGGGCATGGGAATAGGTTTTACCTTGGCTTTGACTTTATTGGGTTTGGTTCGTGAAGTTTTGGGCTCTGGCTCTGCTTTTGGATATAGCTTTGTGGAAGAGGGCGCCGAAACAATGTTGATGTTTATTATGCCTCCCGGAGCATTTTTGGCTTTGGCAGGTTTGATTGTGTTGGTTAATCAATTGAGAGGAGCCAATAAATGAGTTATTTGATGATTTTTATTACAGCAATTTTTGTTAATAATATTGTTTTATCACAATTTTTAGGAATTTGTCCGTTTTTAGGCGTTTCTAAAAAAATCTCTACGGCAGCCGGTATGGGTGGGGCTGTAATGTTTGTGATGGTTTTGTCAACCATTGTTACATATTTAGTATATCATGGCATTTTGCTTCCGTATAATTTGACATTTATGATTACGGTGGTGTTTATTTTAGTTATTGCTTCTCTTGTACAAATGGTTGAAATTATTTTGAAAAAAATGTCACCAACTTTATATCAGGCTTTGGGAATTTTCTTACCTCTTATTACAACTAACTGTACTGTATTAGGTGTATCTTTATTGGTTGTACAAAAGGATTTTGATTTATCTCATGGTGTTTGTTTTGCTTTGGCAAATTCGTTAGGTTTTACTTTGGCAATTATCTTATTTGCCGGTTTAAGAGAGCGTTTGGCATTGGTGGTTCTGCCTAAGGCTGTACAAGGAGCTCCAATAGCGCTGATTACAGCGGGATTGTTATCTATGGCGTTTATGGGATTTTCGGGAATTGGAAATTAATAGATATCCCCCAGTAAACTGGGGGTTCTATAACAGCTACAAACCTTACGGTTTGACCACGCTCGTTGGCGTGGAGCGGTGTTGTTCCAACACCTTGGCATTCAGCCCCGAGTAAACTCGGGGTTTTCTGTAAGGCAACTAATAAAAAAGGTTTGAGAAACTTCTCAAACCTTTTTTTGATGTTTCTGTTAGATTTGCCACAAATTCAATAGTGTGTCTCTGGGAACAAAAATACCATTATGCACAAATGTAACAAAATTTTGTTTGGCGTGATATATGAAATTTTGTTCTTCTTGTTCAATTGCTCGGCGAATTTTGAACAAATTGTTTGATTTTTTTAAAGCTTCTTCAGGAGAGATTCTGTCTTCTTCTGCGCAAATATAGAATGTTTTTGTTTTTACTATTTTGGCATTTATTTTGTAGTTTATTGAGCTGGCTGCTATACAAATGAAGTCAGCTGGATCTTTTCGTAATTTAGATAAAGCCGAATTAAAATCCAACGCTTTCCTTTCTGCATGAAAAAAACAGCCATCACCAGCAACAAACTCAGAATCTTTTTGAATGGTTAAATTAATTTTACAATCAGCATCTATTGCATCTTGATTGATAAGTTCTAAATATCTGTCCTTCAAAGCAATAAATTCACCATTATAAATTTCACCAATTTCCCGCGCTCTTTTAGAAAATAAAAAACTTCGATTGCTATATTTTTTATCATACATAAAGTCGTAAGGAACTTTAAGCCATTTGTCGTTTATGGCTCGATACCAGAGCTCTTTATATGGTCGGATATCGGCAAGATAAATTCTTTTTATCTTGTTTCTTAAAACTTGTTTGTTACCATCAATTGTGAATATCATATCAGCAAAATATTCTACAAAAAACAGCTTTTCCTTAACCATTCCTTGCAAAGCCTGATAAAAATTTGTGTAAATAAAATATTGATCTTTTTTGGATCCGCGAAACATCGGGATTGAAAATAATACATCTTTTTCCATAACTATAATAATTAATAAAACAAGTATATAAAAAACTATTTTGTCCAGAAAAGCAAGCTTATTTTATCAAATTTAAAATATTTCTTATAACATCTCGGAACATTTCAGGTGTCAAAACTCCGGTGTTTATATTATAACGAGATGTGTGATATGAATTTACCATTAAAAGATTATGTTTGTCTAAATTATGTACGGCATTGTGTGCAAATTTGAATGCGGCTTTTTTATATCCCAAAACGCCTAATACAGCATTGTGAGCAACGCCTCCCAAAGTGAGGATTATTTTTAGATTTTTCATATCACCGATTTCTTCAATCAAAAATTTTCCACAAGTTTTAACTTCTTCTCCGGTAACCAGATTTTTGGGCGGGGCGCAACGGACAGAATTGGTGATACGTACATTTATAAGCTCAAAACCATCGTCTTTTCTTTTTTGATAATCTCCCTTTGCCAAGCCGAATTCTTTCAAAATTGGATATAAAACATCTCCTGCGTAATCATTGGTAAAGGGGCGGGCGGTTTGATTGGCTCCGTTTAACCCTGGGGCAAGGCCAACAATTAAAATCTGCGCATCTAAATTACCAAAAGGAGGAACAGGACCATTATAATAGGTCGGAAATTTTAAACGATTATTCATGCGGTATTCTACTAATCTGGGACAAAGATTGCAATCGCGGTTTGGGCATATAAATGTCATTTTATTCCTCCTTTATTTTATCTGTGTATTATATATAAAAAAGTTCCAAGTTAAATGTTTTTTTTGTTAATGTTTCTATATTATGAATAACTAAAGAGAAGAGGGTGCTATGCGCAAAAAATCTACTTATTTGCTTTTACTGGCCATTATTGCAATTGTGGTCGTTCTGGCTTATATCATGAATATAGTAATGATAAAGAATATTGTTTCCGGGGTTGTTGCAAATATTCAAAGTCCTTGGATTTTGGCTTTGGGTGCTGCCGCAGCTTTTATTTTAACCGATAATAAGTACTATTGGTTTATGAATATTGCTTGCGGTATTTTAGCTGCGATTATTTTGCAAATATTTGTTTATGGCGGAATGGTAACTTTTTGGGTGGTTTTATACAAAACTTTAGCCTTTTTAACAGTTGTTTATGTTCTTAATTTAGCTAAAATTTTGATAACCAGATAAAAATAAGCAATATGATTTTATATAATGCGCTTTTAGTTCTTGCATAATTAGAATTAAAAGCGTATTTTTTATCTAGTTGAAAATTATTCTTTCTATTAGTAACCTTTAAAAAAAATATATATATGAAGAAAAAAATATTTATAAGTTTGATTATCCTATTTGTTTGTGGAATTTTGTTTTCATCTTGTGCCATATTTAAGCATCATGATCCTAGAGAAGATATGATTATGTATATGATGTTTAAAGATATTTCAGCAATGAATGACGTATCAAATGAACAAAATTTTGTGGATAATCAATAGTTTTTTAAGTAAGGCATAGATAGATTTTCTTTCTATTTATGCTTTTTTTGTATAATTAGACAAAAAAATACTTGTCCGAGGGCGTTTTTTGTGATATATATTTTTTTCAGAACAAAATTATTTTAATTATTTATATAGATATGAAGAGACTTATTTTTTCCGCAATTTGCGGGATTATGCTGTTTGCAACATTGTTGGGAACAGCGTGCGGCAATGTAAAAAATGAAAATTATGTTTCCAAGGACAAGGTAGAATTTGCCATTGATCCTTTGGATGCAAAAATTGCCGAAATTGAGATGAAAAACAGTTCTCTTTTCTCTATTAAAGGAGAGGAGCAGATTGATGAAACGGACGAGGCCATAATTCGCCATTGTCCGGTAAAATTTGTAAATAGCGAAAGCGGTGAGGTTATAGATACCGTTTTTGTTATTACAGAAAATTATTAATAGAAAAGCGCATTTGAACTCATAAAAGTTCACATGCGCTTTTTTTTGTATAGGCTGGATTTTTTTTCACATCATTAAAAGAGTTCAATTGGTAACACATTTTAACTGGTCGTTACTGATAAGTATTTATTTTATTAACATTTGACAAAACGATTAGAGCTTTGATTTTACTTATTTATATGGAAGAGAGGCATTTTATCTCTTACGCATTTTGTCGCATAATATATATTATGATAAAACAGAGAATAAAATAAAAGACAGAATAAATAAATGCCACTATTTATCCGCTCAGCCCATTCTTATTTATTCGGATGCTCAGAACGAGCTGAATGATTTTATGCGTATAAATATAAATCTAAACGCTCTCAAGCATCTTGTGTTATAATGCTGCGGCAATTAAATTTTGCGTGTATTCTTGTTGGGGTTTATTAAAAATTTCTTCTCGAGTTCCGAGTTCTATTATTTTGCCATCTTTCATTACGGCAATTTTATCTGACATTATTCTAATGGCGTTCATATCATGTGAGATAAAAATATATGTTAAATGTCTTTCTTGTTGTATCTTTTGTAAAAGTTTTAAAACTTGTGCTTGTATGGTTACGTCTAAGGCTGAAGTTGGCTCATCCAGAATCAATAACTTTGGTTTTAGGATTAATGCACGAGCTATGGCTATTCTTTGTCTTTGCCCACCTGAAAATTCATGAGGATATTTATTTAAGTCTGTTTCTTTTAAACCTACTTCATTTAATACCTCTATAACTTCTTTATGTTTTTCGAGCATGCTAAGTTCGGAATGGTGAATATCCAGCCCTTCTCTAACAATTTCTTCAATATTCATACGAGGATTCAGTGAGTTATATGGATCTTGAAAGACAATCTGTACAAAATCTCTTTGTTGTGAAGAAATCTCTCTAATATCTTGATTATTGATAAAAATATTTCCTGAATATTTGTTTAACCCAACAATTGATTGTCCTAATGTTGATTTCCCAGAGCCAGATTCTCCGACAATTCCTAAAGTTTGCCCCGCTTTAAGCTCTAAAGATATATCATTAACCGCTTTAACATATTTAACACACTTACCCCAAAAGTTTTTCTTTAACGGATACCAGACCTTCAGATTATTAATTTTCAATATATTGGTGTTTGATTCTTTATTGTTTACATTCAACAGATTATGAGATTCTATTAATGTTTTAGTATAGTTATTTTGAGGTCTATTAAATATAGCGTCTACACTTTCTGTTTCGACAATTTTTCCATCTTTCATCACGCAAACTCTATCGGCTATCTTTTTAATCACCTGCAAATCGTGGCTAATAAAGATAATAGACATATTTAGCTGTTTCTTTAATTTTATCAGCAATTCAATAATTTGCTTTTGTATGGTTACATCTAAGGCCGTGGTCGGTTCATCGGCAATTAAAATATCCGGATGATTGGCTATGGCCATGGCTATCATCACTCTTTGACGTTGTCCGCCGGATAATTCATGCGGAAATGCATTTAGTCTTTGGCGAGCATTTTTTATTCCGACCATTATCAAAAGTTTTAGAGTTTTTTGCATTGCTATCTTATAGCTAACCCCTTGATGTATCATAATTGTTTCGGAAATTTGTTTTCCTATCTTATGCAATGGATTGAGCGAGGACATTGGCTCTTGAAAAATAAAGCCTATTTTTCCGCCTCTTATCTCACGTAGTTCATTATATGGAGCATTTAGTATTTCTTGTCCTTTGAATTTTATTGAAGATTCTGTAGAATATAATGCTCTTGAATCAGAAAGCAATCCTAAAATTGATAATGCTGTTACGGATTTTCCTGAACCAGATTCTCCGACAATCCCTAATATTTCACCAGAATTTAGAGTAAAAGAAATGTTTTTAACGGCTTGAAAAACATCACCATTTTTCTTTTTGAAGCTAATTGATAAATTTTTTATATCAAGAATTTCGGACATTAGTTGTTCTTTCTTGTATCAAAGGAATCTCGTACACCCTCGCCTATAAAAATAAGCAAACTCAACAAAATAGATAAAGTAATAAAAATTGTTATACCTATCCATGGGGCTTGAATATTATCTTTTCCTTGGCGAACTAAATCTCCCAATGAGGGATATTCAGGTGGCAAACCCAACCCCAGAAAGTCTAGTGCTGTTAATGCCGTAATGCCTTCAGCCAACAAAAACGGAATAAATGTTATAGTGGCAATTACTGCATTGGGTAAGATATGCTTAAACATAATTCGAAAATTGCTCGCCCCCATTGATTTTGCCGCCTTTACATATTCCATATTGCGTGTGCGTAAGAATTCGGCTCTGACCAAACCGGTTAGACTCAACCATGAAAAAGCTATCAGAATTATTAAAAGAGTCCAGAATCCGGGGGTGAAAATACTGGCAATAATGATGATTATAAACAATTGAGGTAAGGTTTCCCAAATTTCCATAATTCTTTGAAAAATCAAATCAATTTTCCCGCCAAAGTATCCTTGAATAGCTCCGGTAATTATTCCGATAATTGATGAAATTATGGTTAAAAGAAACGAAAAAATTATTGATAATCTTAATCCGTATAGAATTCTTGCAACAATATCCCTACCCTCATCATCGGTTCCCAGCCAATGGGTTGCATCAGGTGCGGATGGTGTTGGAACATTAATATCATAATCTACCGTATTGAAAGAAAAAGGAATTATTGGCATAATCATCCAGCCGTTTTGATTTATATTTTGAATTATATATGGGTCTTTATAGTCGGCTGGTGTGGGAAAATCTCCGCCAAAATCTTTATCCGTATAGGAACAAAATATAGGAAAATAAAAATCTCCTTTATATTTTAAAAGCAATGGTTTGTCATTGGAAATGAATTCAGAAAACAAGGAAATTATAAACAAAAACAAAAAGATATACAGCGAAGTTAAAGCTCTTTTATTTTTCTTAAAGGCTCTTATTCTCTCTTTTTGTATGGTTGAAAGAGTTAATATCACTTATCTTCTTCCTTTTTTTCTTCTTCGACTTTCTCTGTTATGTCCTTTGCACTTTCCTTAATTTTGTTTGACAAGGGCTCGGTAACATTTTCTGGCTTTTCAGCTATGGGAGCTGTTATATCCGGAGCTTTTTCTACTTTTTTCTCGTCTTTGATATCTTTTTGATTGCTTCCTTTTTCCTTATCTCCTTTTTGAACATCTGATGCTTTTGTATCTTGAACTTTTTTATCTTGAGACTGGATTATATTGTCAGGTACAAAGTTCTTTTGTCTTTTTCGCCAGTTTTGATACCATTCATTGAAGTCCTTTTGAGCCTTTTTAACGCTTTCTTCCGACAATGAAAAACTATGTAATTGATTTAAAAATTGTTCTTTTAAATTAGCATCTATATTTATATCAAATTCTGGACAATCTTTTTTTCGGTATAAATATTGAGTTAATATATCTGCGGCAGAGCAACTATTGTTTTTTAATTGGAAGTCTTTTTTCAAAGGATCTTTCACCGCTGTATCCACCAAATTTTTATTCATAAATTCATCAATATAAGTGTTTTCTGCTTTGGGTATTTCTAACCCGTTCAAGCCACTTATGCCTTGAATAAAAATAACCGTATCTTTTTGATTTGTTTTTTTATTAACTTTATCAATAAATTCTTGAAGTTTGCCAAAGACGCAACGTAACTGATTTGTGTAAGCTATTCTTTTTTCTTCGCTATTGGCATTTTTTATCCATGGTAAATCTTTTTTATTTAACCATTTGTCCGTGGGCTTAATTTGACAATATTCATCATAAATATAACTATCTTTGGGTAAATCAATATTAATGAAATATGCTGCATTACCACTGGTTTTATCAAGACTTTCATTGACAATATCTAAAACATCTAAAGAGTTTTTTACCCCCATATTTTCATAAGATAATCCAACCATCGGAAGTGTATCTGTATTGGTAAACGGGCGAAGAATTTTGTGCAATGTGGACAAATCGTTAAAAATTTTAGTACTTTCTAACCATTGCGCTAAAATGATTTTAACTTTTTGAGCTGTGCTTAAATGCATATTTTCAAAGTCTATGGGTTGAGAATTTCTTTCAACACAGCGATGGACGGACATTTCATTATTTATTCTACATAATTCTATGCCGGTTGATTGATATGCGTAGATATTAAATTTTGATTTTTTAAAAGTATCATATAAACGACTTTCTTTCATATAAATATCTTTTTTATTCAAATGATTAAACTTCCAAAAACTTTCTGGATAAATATTTTTTAAAAGATATTCATCTTCTGTTTTTTTGCTGTTTGAATTTAGGATTTTAGCAAAGTTTCTACTTCCTTGTTCTTGCAATACATAAGAATGAGGATAAAAACTAAAACCGTTTTTGGCATAAAAACCAAGCATGAGATTTTTGGTTTTATTTATTGCTTCAGCATCAATTGAATTAGGTGACAAATTTTTAACCATATTATCCCAGTTAGCATAAGAACTTAAACCATCAATGCCGATGTAAATAAAATTCTTTCCGGATTCGATTTTAGCATTTAAGACATCATCTTTAAGCACATTAAACTTTTGATGCTCACTATTATCAATTAATTGCACAAAGATTGCCGCAAAGTTACAAAACAGCAAAAAGCATAACATTAAAAAGATATTCATCTTTGAAGCAAAACTTACAAAGATAAATGCTAAAAATGCAATAATAAGCGCAACCACAATATGGGAAACATGTGTTAGCAACAGCCCCAAATCTTGAGAAATATATGTTGCTGTCAAACTTGCTAACATGGTATTTTTGTCAAAGGCGGCAAATTGATTGAGCATGGCTATTACAAAATAATAAACGACAGCCGAGACTACCAAGTTCTGCAAAAATTTAAAAAAAGATAAGCAGTATATGGTGACTATTGAAAGGATGAGAACTCCGGCTAAGACATACCATACCTCCGGAGACAGAATGGTAAAGGTCGAAAACATATCATAGCTTCCTGAGCCTATATATATTAGAAAATCTAAACTAATTAACGAATATATGATTAATGCTTTTTCAAGCCAATCTATCAAATACTGAGATAAATTTCTGTGCCGTTTTGGGGCTGCTTCTTTTTTTAATTTTTCTTTTCTTTGCTCCATTTGAGATGTTGCTATGAAACAATTTTGAGTATCATCAATAATCACATCATGCATTATAGCTGCCTTTTTGTTTACTAACTTATTCCTTTTCTAATATAAAAGCACATGTTTTTATTCTTTTAAAGAAAAAGCCTTGAGATATATACAATCTCAAGGCTTTTAATTTTACTAGGACAAGATTTATTATCTTGAATAGTATTCGATAACCAGATTTGGTTCCATTTGAGCAGCATATGGAATATCAGCAAACTTAGGAACAAATGAATATTTAGCAGTCATTTTCTTAGAATCTACTTCCAAATATCCTGGGAAATCTCTGTTTCCAGCTTCCATAGAGGCAGCAACAATTGCTAAAGATTTTGATTTTTCACGAATTTCAATAACATCTCCAGCTTTTACCATGTATGAAGGAATGTTTACTCTTTTGCCGTTAACCAAAATGTGACCATGGTTAACAAATTGACGAGCAGCAAAAATTGTAGAAACAAATTTTGCTTTCCATACTAAGTTATCCAAACGAGATTCCAAAATACCAACAAAGTTTTCAGCTGCGTCACCAGATCTTCTGATAGCTTCTACATAATATTTGTGGAATTGTTTTTCAGAAACGTTACCATAGTAGAATTTCATTTTTTGTTTTGCAATTAATTGTACACCATAGTCAGTTGGTTTTTTTCTTCTTTGACCATGTTGACCCGGAGCATATTCTCTTTTATCTAACGGAGATTTTGTGTTTCCCCACAAATTAACACCGAAACGACGGTCTAATTTCTTTTTTGCTGTAACAATACTTTTCATAAAATTTTCCTTGTATTTTGTGTTATTTACTTATTGTCCCGGTAGTTTTGGTTATCTATCCAAACGGGGTATTTTACCCTCATTCCCGGAAGTATGTTGATAACTACACCAAAAAATCAATAATTTCAAGTTATTTTTTAAAAATCACTGGATTTTCTTATCAATTTTGCTAAAATAGCTCAAAAATTAAAGATTGTCAGGAGTTTCAATGTCTTACGATTTATTATTCCAACAAGCTATTAGCGCTCATGAACAAGGCCGTTTTGATGAAGCTGAGCAGATTTACAGACAAATTCTAGAAACTGCACCGGAAAATCCTGATGTACTAAATTTGTTAGGTCTTGTAGCTCAAGCCAAAGGTGTTCATAATCAAGCTATTGAGCTTTTTTATAAAGCCATTCAACATGCACCTAAACATGCTCCCTTTTATTTTAATTTGGCTATTTCTCTTGCCGCCACCGGACATGATATTGAAGCATTGGATAACTTACAAAAAGCTTGTGAGCTTAATCCTGATGAAAAAGAAATTTATAATCAACAAGGTTTAATTTTACAAAAATTACAACATATTCCTGAGGCTCAACAAGCATTTTTAAAAGCTTTGCAAATTGATGAAGCTTACTCTGAAGCAAAAACTAATTTAGCTCTTACTTATGCTCAATCTGATCCTGAAAAATCTATTCTTTTTTTGCAAGATATTGCGTCTCAATTTCCTGAAGATGTTTCTTGCCGTTATTTTTTAAGTACTTTGTTTTTTGATAAGCAAGATTTTGAAAATTCTCAAAAATTTGCTCAAGAAGCTTATCAGCTTAATCCAAAATCTGATGAAATTTTGTTTATGTTGGGATTGCTGGCTTTGCAAAAAAACAATCTAGCCGATGCGAAAATGTATTTTCAATCTGCTACCGAACAAAATTCTTATAATGTCGGGGCTTGGCTCAATTTAGCCAATATGGAAACAAATGATAAAAATTTCGACGAAGCTGAAAAAATTTATAAAAAACTGCTAGATTTAGCGCCTAAAAATTTTGATGTTCATCTGAATTATGCTAATTTGCTTTATTTGCAAAATCGTCTAAGTGAAGCTTTGGAAGAGTATCGTGCTGCGGTCATTATTAATCCGGAATCTGCTCCCGTTAGCAACAATATTGGTGTTATTCTTAAAGATTTGCAAAGTTATGAAGATGCTTTAGGGCTATTTTTCAACGCTTTAGCTCGAGATAATTCAAAAGATGAATATTCTCTTAATATTGCTGAAACATTGGTTCTCTTATATCGTCAAGATAAAGAGATAGCCTTAAAAGTGGCTGAAAATTGGCTGAAAAATATGCCCAATAATCTGTATGCTCAACGTGTTTGCGCTTCTTTTAAAGGAGAAAAACTTGAAAATAATCAAATTTTTGCTGAAAAGCTTTTTGACAACTTTGCTGATAATTATGAGCTGGTGCTTGAGAAGATTAATTACAGCTTGCCAAGACGCATACGAGAGCTTGCTGGAGATGTTAAAGGTACCATTGTGGATTTGGGGTGTGGTTCGGGGCTTGTCGGTCAAGCTCTTAAAACTCCTCAAAATCAAATAATCGGGGTTGATTTATCTCGTAAAATGTTGCACTTAGCTGCACAAAAAGGTGTTTATGAACAATTGATTAAAGATGATATTTCGTCCTTTTGTCAGAAAAAACTGGCTGAATTTAATCCTAATTTTGTGGTCGCCGCAGATGTTTTTGGTTATGTGGGGAATCTTACCCCACTGCTTTTGGCTTTGAAAGGACGTAACATTTGTTTTTCGGTAGAGGTTTTATCAGAAGACGGAGATTATAAACTTAATGATGCCGGTCGATATCTTTATAATGAAACTTATTTAGAAAATTTATTACAAAAATGTGGGTTTTCTCATATTAATAAGTATCCGACCGTATTACGCCAAGAGGATGGTAAAGATGTCAACGGCCTGCTCTTCTTTGCCCAATAATTTGTTGATTGAACCTCTTTCTTCTGTTGATTTTGATGAAATTATTGAAGTTTGGGAAGCTTCCGTTCGAGCCACGCATCATTTTTTAAGCGAAAAAGAAATTGCTTTTTACAAACCCTTGGTTTTGAAGTATGCCCTGCCTTCAATGCAAGTTTTTGGAATTAAAATAGAAGATAAGCTTGCCGGTTATATGGCTGTTTCTTCTTATAAGGTGGAAATGCTTTTTATTGCACCGGAATTTATCGGAAAAGGTTTGGGTAAAAAGCTTATTTCTTTTGCCCTTGATAATCTCCATATCAATTTGATTGATGTTAATGAAGAAAATCCTGCTGCTCTCAGATTTTATCTGCATATGGGATATGAAATTATCTCTCGCGATGAAGTTGATGGTAACGGCCGCCCTCACCCCATTTTGCATCTTAAATATCAACCTATTGAAATATAACAATTTATAATTATCTATTTATTAATATTTTATGCTTACTATATTGTTATGTTTTAATAAACTTAATGGAGGCGACACCATGGCTGATGATTATATGATTGATATTTACGATGAAAATATGAACCCTTTAGGTTCTGCCATGCGCTCGCAAGCCCACAAAGAAGGTCTATGGCATAAATCTTTTCACTGTTGGATTGTTAAACATGCTTCTGATGGTCATCATCGCGTATTGTTGCAATTACGCAGTAAAAATAAAGATACTCACCCTAGCTTGCTTGATATCTCTGCAGCCGGACATTTAAAAGTCGGTGAAACGCCTCATGACGGCATAAAAAATATTGAAGAAGAACTAGGTATTAAAGTTGATTTTGATAGCTTGAATAAGCTTTTTACCATTAATCATGTGTATGAAAAAGACGGATATATCAATCATGAATTCAATCCGACTTATCTGCTTGAAACTGAAAAAAACTTATCTGAGCTTGACCTTAATCCTTTAGAAGTTGATGGCGTTTTGGAAGCTTCTGTCGATGATTTAAAAAATTTATTTAATCATAAAGTTAATTCCATTTATGTTTCGGGGTTGCTCTTAGATGAGTTTGACAATTACATCCCTTATACCGGTGCAGTGGCAATTAAAGATTTTGTTCCTCATGAGGACAGCTATTATGTCAAAGTGATGGATACAATCAAACGCTATTTCGAAAACAAACATTAAAGTTTTGACACTTTTTCAAACCATTGGCTGATGATTTCTTCATCTTTGTTTGTATGAAGGTTAGCATAGTTATAAAACTCGTTAAAGATTTTGTCTTTTGTCTTTTTTGTTTCATCATAATATTTTGCCTGCAATATTGCATCTAAGCGATCAATATCTTTGACAAAGCGTGCTTCAGGAGTTGAATTGGCTTCATATTCGGCAAACAATTCTTTTAATCCTTCTATGTGTATTTGTTCTTCAATACGTTGAATTGCTTGGGTTTCAATTTGCGATTTTTCTTCAGCAGTAATGTCATCATAAGGAGTTATATCACCAACGATTGATTCTTGCAAATCGTGTATCAGTGCCATTTTTAGGCACCTTTCTTTATTGAGATGTGAAGGAGCTAAAAGCATTGTTAATAATGCGACACCATAGCTATGAGAAGCTACCGTTTCGGGATTTTTTATTTTTTTCTTAAGCCACCCGCTACGTGGAAGTTCTTTTAATTTTCCTAAAATATGAATGAAATAATCTAAATTTTCAGTCATGTTTAATTCCTTTATATATTAAAGATAATAAATTTAAAGTATCTTTGGTGTCTTTTATTTTTAATCCATACATACTATGTTTTTGGCATATATCAATATTGATTGCATTATCATCAATCAGAGCACATTCTTGATAAGAAATATTATTTTTTTTGATATATTGAGCAAAAAAAGGCAATTCATTATTATTTTCATCTCGTTTTAAATAGCCTAAATTATGAGAAGATAATATGTCGTCAAAATGTTTATCTAAATTGAGATTGGGAACCGTATAATCATAAAAGATATCCCAATTATCGGTTGCCAGAACAACTTTTATTCCTTTTTGACGAATAGCATCAATTTTCTGCCATGTGTCCGGAAAATCAAGACTTTGATGAGAACAGCAATCGGCAAAAGTTTGTAAAACTTTTTCATAAGGCATAATTCCGGCTTGAGAAATTTTTTTGGCAACGTCTTCTTTACTGAGTTTTCCACGAGCCCAATCATATTGCCAGCCTTCGGGATTGTTTTCAAAAATGATATCAATAAATTGTCTGAACAAGGCGTGATTTTCAAGCTTTAACTTGTTTAGAAATGTTACGGAAGTTAAAGTTAAGTACCAATCTATAAATATGACTTTCAGTTTGTCAAAATTCACATCGGTCACAACAAGCCTCTATCATCATTAGGTTTTGCAACATGTTTTCAGGAGATGATACAACCCTACCCTGCATGCCAAATTTTTTACAAAAGCGGATAAGTTCTTCATCATCATCAAGCAAAATTGCTTCTTCATATTTAATGTTATTATTTCTTAAAAAATAGTCAAAAAACAGCAATTTCTTATTTTTAGCATCGTGTTTCAAACATTTGAGTGTGGAAGAACACAAAATTGCATCAAAATACTTATGTAATTTGAGTGCCGGCACTGTATAATCTTCAAAAACATCGACATTGTCGGTAGCTATAACCACTTTTTTGCCTTTTTCTCTGAGACGTTTTATCCATTTTTTATAGTCAGGGCGGTCAAATTTCATTTTCTCGCAACTTGCTTGAAGAAGTCTAGAAATTTCTTGTATATTCAAGTCGTCTTGACAGATTTCCTTTAAGATATCCTCTTTTGTCAAAGCGCCTTTCATCCAATCAATAAATTTTTCTAGCGGCATTTCTTCAAACAAGCGATGTTCTAGCTTGTCGAACAGCTTTTTATTGCGCCGTTTGATGAATTGAAAAAAAACGCGAGAACACAAGGTCTTATGCCAGTCAACAAAGACAACTTTGATGCGGTATAATCTCTTGCTTTCTCGCATATCGTTCTCCTAGTTACAAGAAATTTGCATTGGTTTGATAGCAATTGTTGGCGAGCCACAACCATCCGGCGTAAATTTTAAGTCATTACCGATTAGTTCAATATCTTGCCAAAGCTCGTAAACATTACCTGAAATGGTGAGTTGATTTAGAGCTTTATCAATTTTGCCATCTTTAATCAAAAAACCTTCAGCGCCAAAAGAAAAGTCTCCCGAAACAGAAGAATATCCGGCATGGGTACCGGTTAAATCGGTGATGTAAACACCCTCTTTTGTTTGTTGCAAGATTTCATCTTTGCTCAAGTTTCCGTTTTCAAGATAGAAATTGGAATAAGACACACCTCTTGCGCCTCCTCCGATACCATTTCCGGTTGGAGTAACACCAAACTTATGCGCCGTGCGCAGATTATGGAGCAAGGTTTGCAACACACCGTTTTTGATAATGACATTTATTTGGTTTGGATATCCCTCGCCGTCAAAAGCACTGGTGCGATAACCATTATCAAGTAACGGATTATCAACCAGTGTTACGCCATCAGCCGCAACTTTTTGCTTGAGCTTATCTCCAAACTTAGAATGTTTTTCTTCAACAGCAGTAGCAGAAAACAGATTTTTCATTATATCTAAGAAGTCGGCATAGCATTCATTTTCAAAAACAATTTTATATTTGCCGCTCGGAATTGAAATTGGATTAAGCTTTTTTACGGCTTTTTCTACGACTTTTTGCGCCATAAGTTCGGGATTAAGGTCTTCTTTTTTATCAAATTTCACATATTCGGAGGCGGTTTTAATAACACCATTTTCTTCCACAGAAAGATAAATTCCAGCAAAAGCCCATTTTGACCCTTCACTCACATTCAGGTCCAAAGAATTGCGAATTGAGTTTTGATATGTTCCTTCATTTAAGTAACATGAAATAACCTTTTTGACGCGTTTATCTAGGGTATATGCCGTCTTTTCCAAATCGAGCAAAAACTTTTCTTTATCTAGCGTTTCATATTCTTTTATCGGGGTATTTCTTTTAACGGCCGGATATTCTCTCTTTTCACCAAAGAAGAAATTTTCTTCCTCATTATTCATCAGCAAAGCATTTTCTTTAGCTTCTTTGATGATAAGTGGAATATTTTTTTCTTCTAACTCCCCACAATCAAAAGACCCAATGTTTTGCCCCTCTTTAATGGAGAAAGACAGATGTTGAGTGTTTTTGAAACTGCGTTTTTCAATTTTACCATCCATCACTTTTAGGGACAAATTTTCGCTTTGACTATAATCAATTTGAAATTGATTGATGCCTTGAGCTTGACTTGCCTGATATAATTTTTCAATAAATTCTTGTGCTTGCATTATTTTTGTCCTCCGACGGTGATGTTCTTAACACGGATAGTGGGTTGTCCAACTGTGGTTGGAATTTTGCCTGAAGAGGCACCGCACATACCACAGGCTAAACTCATATTATTGCCAACCATATCAATGTTTTGCAAGACTTCTTGTCCGGAGCCAATCAGTTTGGCGCCTTTGACTTGTTTGGTGATTTTACCATTTTCTATCAGATATGCCCTATCTACTGAAAAGTTAAATTCTCCGGTTGACATTTTGACCGAACCACCGCCCATTTTTATGGCATAAATACCTTTTTCAGTGTTAGCAATAATTTCATCGTGCGTGGATTTGCCATTAGCGATAAAGGTATTGCTCATGCGTGATGTCGGTGCAAAAGTATAATTCTGACGACGACTGCAGCCATTAGGTTCTACTCCCATACGACGCCCGTTTAATCTATCGACCATATAGTTTTTCAAAATGCCGTTTTCTATCAAGAGTTTTCTTTGGGTTTTAATGCCTTCGTCATCGACCTTAATTGAGCCCCAAGCATGGTCAATCGTTGCATCATCATAAGCCGTGACCAAAGGAGATGCTATTTGCTGCCCAAGCTTTTCAGCAAATACAGAAGCATCTTTTGCTACACCTTCAGCTTCCAGACCATGGCCGCATGCCTCGTGGAATATCACGCCACCAAAACCATTACCTATCACGACATCCATTTTACCTGACGGACAAAGTTCGGCCGAAAGTTTAGATACGGAATCAGCAGCCACATTTTCGGCAAATTCTTGCAGGTTTCTGCCATCAAATAACTCTAAACCATACAACCCACCAAAATTGTCTCCGGCAACCTCTGTTATGTTATCTTCTTGTGCAATGCTTGCTAAATGAAAGCGGCTGCGCGCAATGGTATCTTCTGCCCAAACACCTAAAGAGTTGGCCAGCAAGGTATGGCGTGTTGTTTCTTGATAATTGGAATCGGCCTTGCAAACAAGCGGACTGGCGTTTAGTGCATATTCGCTGATTTTGAGCATCAATTCTGCTTTTTCCTTTTGCTTTTGCTCTCAAATGGTTTTAAAATTTGGTGTTTTCTCTCAAGTTCTAAATCTCTCAAATCAAAAGCAATGTCCTTTTGGCTTGATTTTATACCCATTGCTGCTTTTTTTGCGGTTTTGAGCAAATTTTCTCTATCCATCAAATTGGTATAAGCATAAACAGAATTTACGCCGTCAAAAATGCGAATGCCGGCACCATAACTCAGATCTGATGTTGAATTTTTGATTTTTCTTTCAGATGTAAACAAGCTACTTGTCAAAGTGTTTTCAACAAAAATTTCGGCATAATCGCCACCTGTGGACAAAGCTTCATTCAAAATTTCTGCTACCAAATTTTTATCAAGCAAATTTCTTCTCCTAGATATTGTTCAATAAATTTTTCAATACGGCAAAAGATTTGTTAGCCATTTCACCCCAAAAATCGGCATATTGCTGATGATTATCATTGCTTCTCAGCGGATTGTCACTGATTATGCGCAAGCTAATAAATGGTGTCTTTTTCATATAGCAAACTTGAGCTACAGCACAAGATTCCATATCCACCGCCAAAGCATCATCAAACAATTTGCGAATGTTTTTTGCTCCTTCAATCCCTGATATAAATTTATCGCCACTTGTTATAAGCCCTTTATAAACGACATCACTTTCTTTTATTTTTTCAATTAAACTTGTATCGGCTTCAAAATACAAGGGAAAATCTTGCACCTGACCATAGGCATTGGGCTCTAAACACCAAACGTCATTATAGACGGTTTTAGTGCCAACCACAATATCCATTTGTTTTACATTATCGCCCACACCACCGGCAACACCTGAGTTAATCACGCAATCGGGTTGAAATTTATCAATCAGTTCTGTGGTCTTAACGGCGGCGCAAACTTTACCAATACCACTTTGAGTTAAAATGATTTCTTTATCATTAAGAGTCCCTCTTATATAGCCGTCTTGTTCTTTGGGGTTTGATAATATATTTTTGATTGATGCTATCTCTTTACTCATAGCGGCAATAATGGCAATTTTTTTCATAGTCTTTTCCATGTTCTTTGTTTGTTAATTTCTTCTTTTTCTCTAAATGCTTCTTCCAGACTTATACCATGAATATTGGCAATGGAACAAAGATATATCAAAACATCGGCCAATTCAAGCTTGACGTTTCCGGCAACTGAGCCACTGCCGATGCTGCCGCCTTTGGTATTTTTTCGCACAGCAGAAATCAGTTCACCAACCTCTTCTGCTAGCAAACAACATTCATAAATTGGCTCTACTCTAAAACCTCGTTCGGCTTTCATTTCTTTGACATATTGCTGAAAATCCGCCATAGTGGGATTTTCTTTCAAAAAAAGCTTACTTTCTGCCATTCTTTACTCCAAATTTTGCAAAAATTCTTTCATTTCGGTGTGCATAGTTTCGTCCAACAATTTGCTCGAATGTCCTTTTGCCGGAACAAATATGAGTTTAGACATAGGCAAGACCTTGTGCAAACGATAAGCGTTTATCGGTGGGCAGATAAAGTCTAGTCGATTATGCAAAATAAGGGTTGGAATATCATCAATTTTATATGCATTATCAATTATCTCATCATCTTCCAACATAAAATTTTGTGCTGCGTAATTGATATATATTTTTTGCATATTAATCTCTTTTTCATCGGGAATATAGTCGCCAAACTTAGGGTCTAAACTTCCTAGAACACGCTCCCAACAACCATACTTGGTAGCAGCTTGTGTTTCTTGTTCCAAATTCTCAGAATTTATGAGTTTGGCATAATATTCCGGAATTAAATAATTATCTGAGATATTTGCTTTTAAGGCATCTAGCATATCTGGATAAAATAGACCACTTTGTTTTAATTCCCATTTTAGAGAATCTTTATTAGCTAAAAAGATTTTGGATAAAATCATGGCCTTGACAACTTTGGGATAAGTAATGGCAAACATCAAAGCCATGGTTGACCCCCAAGAACCGCCAAAAAGAATGACTTTGTCGTTTATTTCCAAGAGTTCCAATAAACGCACGACATCATCGACATTGTCTTGTGTTGTGTTATGTTCCATGCATCCGGCAGGTTCTGATTTTCCGCAACCTCTTTGGTCAAACATCACAACGCGATATTTTTTCAAGTCAAATTTCTTTGCCGTTTCCGCTCTGGACCAATACCCAGGTCCGCCGTGAAAACAAATAATTGCCTCTCCTTGTGGATTACCAAACTCGCGATAATATACTTTGTGTCCGTCTAACTCCGGTAAATAACCTTCATTAAATGGTTTGGGTATAAACCAATTGCTCCAAAATGCCATATTTCCTCCTCTTTTTTTCTTAATTTAGCCTATTTACTGCCTATAACAAAACAAAAAAGTTGTTTTTTTAACATATATCATCTTTAATATGTTCAGGAGAATAAACATGACAAGAATTTACAAAAATATTCTGATTTTAACCGGTGCCGGTATTTCTGCCGAATCCGGTCTGGCAACCTTTAGAAGCTCTAACGGATTATGGAATAATCATAAGGTTGAAGATGTAGCTACGATTGAGGGTTTTGAGCGCAATCCGGCTTTGGTGCACGATTTTTATAACGAACTAAAAGTCGAAGTGCAAAAAGCAGAACCCAACCCTGCTCATTTAGCTCTCACCAAACTTCAACAAGAGTATCCGGCTGAAATTAATATTGTCACACAAAATGTGGATACACTCCATGAAAAAGCCGGAAACAAAAATGTTTATCATATTCATGGGCAAATCAACCAAGCCGTTTGCCTTAATTGCGGTCATGTGCTTGAAACTTGGGGCGATGTGGATACAGAAACAGTTTGTCCTCAATGCGAAGTTGCCGGTATGATGAAACCCAATATTGTCTTTTTTGGTGAAAATCTCTTATGCATGGATAAGGTAGAAGAATTTTTAAGAAAATGTGACTTGTTCATTTCTATCGGAACGTCGGGTGTGGTTTATCCTGCCGCCGGCTTTGTGCAAACAGCCAAATATTATGGCGCAGACACGATAGAATTTACTCTTGATTTGACAGCTAATAACTATCTTTTTGACAAACATGTTCTGGGAAAAGCAGGAGAAACTTTACCCAAATATGTTGATGACTTGATTGCTTTAGTAAAGAAAAACCCCGCCGAATAGCGGGGTTTTTTGTGCTTTTTTTTAGTATTATTTACCAAAAATTCCCAACTCTTTTACTCTATCTTTAACGCCGCCAACAACTTTATTTAAGTTTTCATTAGCAACGGATTTTAAATCTCCGAGTTGGCTTTCAACAACAGTTTTTGAAGCTGTTTTCAAAATGTTGTTCAAAATCTTGGTGATAGATGTCGCAATGCTTTCACCTTTCTTTTCATCGCCTATATTTTTCATTACAATTTGTGGTAATTTGACTTTCAAATCATTAGCTTTACCATTGATATTGGCTATGGCTTGGATTTCACCATTGGCAACAACCAATTCTTTTATTACCACTTTCTTAGAAGATGCGGCATCTTTCGGAGCTTCTTCTTTTGCTTGAGAAGCTTGAGCATCTTTTGATGCTGTGTTAGCCGCAATGTTCTTTTGAATTTGATTGATGTTGTTTTGAGTTAAAGACAACATTTCATAAGTAATAACCGGTTTATTAATAGCGATTTTTTCAATCACGATTGTATCTGATGCTAAGCTTTTCAAATCAACTTTTACAAAGATATCTCCTAAACTAAAGATGTAAGGAGCTGAATAGTTTTTGGGGTTGGCAACAGTAATTTCGCTGATTTCGCCCTCGCCTTTGGTCAGACTCAATTTGAAGCCTTGCAAATTAACTTCTGTGCCGGTGATTTCACTACCATATTTATTGACAACTTTTTTTACAATTGTTTCTAATGATGGGGTGAAATACCAAGCTGCGGCAATTACCAAAACTAAAAATCCGAAAATATATTTTTTCATTTTTTATCCTTCCTTGTTGTTTTCAGATATTAAAAATGTAATACGATATTTTCTTTTTTACAATCAATAATCTTAATATAGCACTAACATTTTAAATAAAAAGAAACCCACCGGCCTAGCCGGTGGTTCTTCTCAAACGGGTGTAACCCTAATGGTGCCAGCAAACGCCTTAAG
>CALXVY010000007.1 GCA_944392255.1 uncultured Alphaproteobacteria bacterium
AAGAAGGCAGACGCAAGTATGCCGGTTTTGCTTGCAAAAGCAAAATCTTTCAAGGTCGGCGTTAAGAAAACTTTTTTTATAAAAAGTTTTTAGCCCATCCCTCTCTCGCTACCATTCAAAAAAGACAGCAAACGCTGTCTTTTTTCATTTTAAAGATCACGTAGGGATTTGAACCCACGAGACGTGGGTTTGAACCGCTGAAAGAAGGCAGACGCAAGTATGCCGGTTTTGCTTGCAAAAGCAAAATCTTTCAAGGTCGGCGTTAAGAAAACTTTTTTATAAAAAGTTTTTAGCCCATCCCTCTCTCGCTACCATTCAGAAAAAGGCGGTATAATACCGCCTTTTTCTTATCTGATAATATTTTCTTATTTCATGCTTTCCATACAAAGCAACGCCCCACCGATAATACCTGCATTATTTTCAAACTCTGCTTCTCTGAGTTTAATCGGCGATGTTACAATAGAGCCATTAACGTTTTTTTCCATCATTGGATAATTAATAAAATGTGCCATGGAACCTCCAAGCAATACAATATCTGGATCAAAAATACTGGCAAAAATTCGCACACCGGATTCTACCATATTTTGCCAATGCTCAAAAACTTGCACGGCTTTAGCATTATTTTCTTTCAAACCATTGATAATATCATAACTCGTCGCATTATCATCTTTATAAAATTCTTTGGCATCTAAATTAAGTGCTGTTCCGGACATATAAATTTCCAAACAATCATAATTGCCACACCCACAACGACGATGTCTATCTTGACGAACAGGAAAATGCGTTTCTCCGGCAGCACCTGATTTACCTTTTAAGAGCTTTCCATCAACGATAATTCCAACACCAACACCTGTACCGAGTGTCAATAACACCACATTATCCATATTCTGAGCATGCCCTACTTTATATTCCGCCCATACAGCAGCATTGGCATCGTTTTCCACAAATACTTTCTTATTTGAAAGAGCTTGAAAATCAATTTCTCCATATCCGGCGGGTAAATTTCCGACCGAACCGGTAATTTTTTCATTCATAATATCTACTGTTCCGGCAGTAGATACGGCAATAGCATCAACTTCAGCTTCATATTGAGTAATAACTTTTTTTAATAAAGTTTCAATGGCTTCTTTAGTTGCCGGAGTAGAATACTTCACCGGTTGAGAAAGAAGTTTTCCATTTTCATCAACAAGAGCAAAAGCAATTTTTGTACCACCAATATCAAAAGAAAGTATTTTCATCTTTTTTTCCCAATTATTTTTCATCAATTATTTCATATTCGGCATCAATGATTTTTGATTGACGAGGAGCAGATGCCGTTTCAATTTTTATCTTATTTTGTGAAGTTTGATGATTTCTTCTGACTAAACCGATAATAAAATTTGCCAAACCGGAAGCTGCAATAACAAAAAGCAAAATCGGAATCAAAATAGAAGCCACATAAAAAGCAAAAACAATTGCAAACATTCCGAGAGCGGCCCAAAAAGTCAAGACCAACCAATCATTTAAATTTCTCATTATCATATCCTTATGAGAGAGTTACAAACATATAAATAAGATAGGAATTTTTTTGTCTCTAATCAAGTTATAAAAACACAAATAAAGAATGTTTTTAAAGATTGACAGGCACAAAAAATGTGCTACTACCTAAGGCATATTTTAACTAACCATTTATTTTACAGAGGAAAAAATGTTTGAAGAATTTAATTTACGTCAATTTATCAGTGCCTTTGTTGTTTTATTTGCTGTTATTGATGCTCCTGGTTCGATTCCGGTTATTTTAAAATTAAAACGCGGAGGAAAAACCGTCCATGCTGAAAAAGCAGCCTTATTATCATTCATCATGTTTTTAGGTTTCTTTTATGTTGGAGAAGCATTTTTAAACTTGTTTAAGTTGGATATATCTTCATTTGCGGTTGCCGGTTCTTTAATCATCTTCATCATGGCTTTGGAAATGATTTTAGATATTGATATTTTTCACGAACGTCCGGACATGCCTAAAGATGCCACCTTCATTCCTATTGTATTTCCGTTATTTGCCGGCGCTGGTGCCTTAACCACCCTACTTGCTATCAGAGCTCAATTTTCCGATATCAATATCATTGCCGCCATTCTGGCAAATATCGTTGTAATTTATGGTGTAATCAAAACCGCAAAGAGATTAAATCTTATTTTGGGCAATGGTTTTATCTATATGTTACAAAAATTCTTCGGAATTATCTTGTTAGCAATTTCGGTCAAATTGTTCACAACGAACATTACTGTTTTAATTGAGCACATTAAATAAGTATAAACAAATAGATATCCCCCAGTAAACTGGGGGTTCTATAACAGCTACAAACCTTACGGTTTGACCACGCTCGTTGGCGTGGAGCGGTGTTGTTCCAACACCTTGGCATTCAGCCCCGAGTAAACTCGGGGTTTTCTGTAAGGCAACTAATAAAAAAAATCCCTCGGTATTTCGAGGGATTTTTTTGTTTTTAAGCTTTTTGCTCTATTTTTTGGGTTTTGATTAAAGAAGCCACAATTCCTATAAACAGAATTGAAAATGTAATGCAGAGCGAATGCCATGGCTGAATATTGACACCGCAATACGGCAAGAAAATCTTCATTCCGATATAGATAAGAATGATGGACAAAGCTTGTTTCAAATATACAAACTTATGAACGGCAGCTTCCAACAAGAAGTACAAAGCTCGCAAGCCCAAAATAGCAAAGATGTTACTGGTATAGACAATAAACACATCTTGGGTAATCAAAAAGATAGCCGGAATACTATCAAGAGCAAAAATCACATCCATGGTTTCAATAATCAAAAGAGCAAAGAACAATGGGGTTATATAGTGTTTTCCGTTTTCTTTAACAAAGAAATGCTCGCCTCTGATTTCATGAGTTACGTGGAAGAATTTTGAGAGAAAAGCATAAAGCTTAGTGTCTTTAAGCTCTTTCTTTTCTTCTTTTTGAGGCAATACCATTTTTGCACCGGTATAAACCAAAAATGCAGAAAAAATATAGAGAACCCAGTGGAAGTTTGAGATAAGAGCCTCACCAAGGAAGATGAGGATAGCGCGCATGATAAGTGCACCTAGAATACCCCAGAACAAAACACGGTGTTGATACATGCGCGGCACACCAAGAGATGTAAAGATGATAGACATAATAAAGATATTATCCAAAGACAAACTTTTCTCTACCAAAAATCCGGTAAAGAAGAGCATACCTTTATCCACGCCTTCTTCATACATTACAAACACACCAAACAGTAAAGCTGCTAAGATATAAATGATGCACAAAACAAGCGTATGCATAAAGTTTGGAACTTCGTTTTTGCGGTTAAAAAACAACAAATCCCATAACAACAGGACGATAACGGCAATACCGAAAATCACCCATAACCAAGATTCCGGCAATACCGGATGGTTAGTAAAAAAATCTTGTAATTTTTCCATAATTTTTCCTATTTTTTTATTTTTGTTGACATTGATTAAAAATATCCAGTTTTGCTTTATAAGCAGAAGTTTTGATTCCCATTAGACCTAAAAAAGAATGAAACAAATTATCATGAGAATACTCATTTTTGAGTTTTGTTTTCAAACAATTTCGATCAAGATGAAACTTATTTGCAAATTCATCATCAAACCAAACCAGCATCGGCACATGAATCTGTTCTTCAGGGGCGACCATATAAGGAGCTGCATGCAGATAAATATTGTTTTCGCCAAGAGATTCCCCATGGTCGGAAACATAAAGCATAAAAGTATTATACTTACCTTGCAAAGCTTGGAGTTGTTTAATTAAGTCTGCCAAATTTTGCGAAGTATAATAAATGGTGTTGTCATACACATTTGTAATTTCTTCACGAGAACATTTGTCAAGACGCTCTGTTGCACAATTTGGCTTAAACTGTTCTGCAGATTTAGGATAACGTTTATAATATGTCGGACCATGACTGCCGAGTTGATGCAAAACCACAAACATATCTTTGTTTTCTGTTAATGCGCGCTCAGATAAACCTTTGTTTAAAATTTCATCAAAGCAAGTATCTTTGTCACAAAGCATTTGCGTTTCCACACGAGAGCAAATTCCTTTACATCCGGTCACATTTCCGCGCCACCAAACTTTATAACCGGCACGCTGCACCACATCTAAAAGATTTTCCGTGTATTCGGCTTCAGATTTATCAAAATTTTTTCTTTCGTCAGCCGAAAATATACAAGGCAAAGAAATAGCGGTAGAAGTTCCGCAAGAATAAACTTTTTGATAGCTTAATAAATCAGAGACAAAAGGCTCAAGCGGTGCATTCGTTTTTTGCGCATAACCATTCAGAGAAAAGTTAGCGGCTCGGGCTGTTTCTCCAACAACCAAAACAAACAAATTAGGTTTACCATTATTCTGCCAATAAGGCTTCAAAGAAGCATCGGCACCAACTTTAATCAATTCTTTAGGACGAGATTTCAACATTTTTTTACTCACGGAAATAACCGCCCCAACATAATTAACCGGTACCAAAAGATATTTAATCGGCTTATTATTACGCAAAAATTGAGCCGTTTCTTTATACCCCATACCTATAATTGCGGCAGAGATAAAGAATACCCCGAAAATAAGCGCAATTTTTTGTAAAATCAATTTTTTGGGTGTTGAAAAGATAATATTTGTTTTATAAATCAAAACTGACGGAAGCACAGCTAGAACTAAAAACATAACAAGCATATCCACGCTCAGCAATCCGGCCACTTCTTGCGCATCTGTCTCCAACACATTCATCAACATCACTTTATCTATGGCCACTTTATAAACATACATAAAGTAAAACACTGAGGTATTAAGCATGGTAAAGAGAATAGCTAACAACTTGGTCGTTTTAGGCCAAAATAAAATAGCGCAAGCAGCATTAAGAAGCAAAAACAACACTAAGGTAAGCATGCTGACAAATAAAAGACTTGGATAAATTTGCCACAATTTCTCAAAAAATATTTTATTGTATACAAATAATGTAAACAAAGAAAATATAGCATTAAATTGATATGATTTTATTTGCCACCAAAAATCTTTAGTAAACAGAGTTAAAATTTTAGAAAAAAAGCGCATATTTCAATCCTTAATAAATTAGCTCTTTTCAAAAGATACAAGATGTGTATAATATGTGTACAAAAACTTTTGATTTATACACTATCTTTACTTTTTGTTTTTAGACTATGTGCCATATAAAACAAAACTTAAGGAATGCTTAAATGGACAGTGGAATTTGTCTTCATAACGCAACAATCTTAACCGGATTTTCGGTTATGGAAAATTGCGCAGTTTTCATAAAAAACAACAAGATAGTAGATGTTTTCAGTGAAAAAAGATTTCAACAAAAAAGTTTTTCATCAAAAGTTCAAATCATCAATGTTAATGGCTCATACATAGCCCCCGGCTTGATAGATACACACATTCACGGCATTGGCGGATTCGGAACAGATGACGGAGATGCCGATTCAATCTTAAAAATGTCAGAAATTTTACCAAAATATGGTGTCACTTCATTCATTCCCACACTTTATGCCGCCAAACCTGATGATATGATAAAAAATATCAAAGCCGTAGTAAAAGCCATAGGCAAAGAAAAAGGGGCTCATATTTTAGGAATGCATTTGGAAGGACCTTTTATCTCCAAAGAGCGTCTAGGTGTTCAACCTGAAGATGCCGTATGTCCGGTAGATATCAAGCTTATGGAAAAATTTTACAAAACCGCCAAAGGTCATATTATCAATATGACAGTTGCTCCCGAGTTAAAAGATATGCGCGAATTGGCCCTATGGTGCATTTCCAAAGGTATAATCTTACAAGCAGGACATACCAATGCCACCTATGCCCAAATGGTTGAAGGCATGCAAGCCAGAATCATGCATACCACTCATTTATTCAATGCTATGAGCCGTATGCACCATCGTGACCCCGGAGCCGTTGGCGCCGTATTTATCCATCCGGAAATGTCTTGCGAATTTATTGCTGACGGAATTCATATTGATTCTAACTTAATAAAACTTCTGTTTCAATTCAAACCATTAGATAAATTGGTTATGGTAACGGATTCTCTAAAACCGACCAAACAACGTGCTAAAGTTCTGTATGCAAATAATGAAGAAGTATATTTTGATAAATGTTTTTATCGCAAATCAGACAATGTCATTGCCGGTTCTGCCATGACTATGATAGAAGGAGTCAAAAATCTAGTAGATTGGGGACTAACTTTGGAACAAGCCATTCATGTTTCCTCCCCAAGTCCGGCAGAAATATTAAAGATTCAAAACAAGGGCTATGTAGCCCCAGGCTTCGATGCCGACTTAATTATTTTTAATGAAGATTTTACAACCATTAATACCATCATCGACGGTAAAATTTATAAGGGAGAAAAATAATGCGCGTCATCATCAAAAAAAATTATGAAGAATGTGCCAAATGGACGGCTAACTTCATAGCAGATAAAATCAAACGTTTCCGCCCTACAGCAGAAAAACCATTTGTCTTGGGCTTACCAACCGGCTCAACCCCATTGGGCGTTTATAAAGAATTGATAGAAATGTTCAAAAAAGGCAAGGTCTCCTTTGCCAACGTGGTTACATTTAATATGGACGAATATATTGGTCTTGATGCTAAACATCCGCAAAGCTATCATTATTTTATGTGGGAAAATTTCTTTTCACATATTGATATCAAAAAAGCCAATGTTCACATTTTGGATGGCATGACTAAAAATTATGCCAAAGAATGCCAAGATTATGAAGATGCCATTAAGAGCTATGGAAAAATTCATTTGTTCTTAGGCGGTGTTGGTTCAGATGGCCATATTGCTTTCAATGAACCCGGTTCATCATTAAGTTCCCGTACGCGTATCAAGACATTGACCCAAGAAACAATTAAAGCTAATTCACGCTTTTTTGAAAATGATATCAGTAAAGTCCCCGGAACGGCTTTAACAGTAGGCATTGGTACAATTATGGATGCCGAAGAAGTCATCATCATGGCAACTGGCTCAAACAAAGCCAGAGCATTGCATCATGCTATTGAAGGCAGCATCAATCATATGTGGCCGGTCAGCATTTTGCAAATGCACCAACACGGCATTATTGTCTGTGATGATGATGCTACCAGTGAGCTAAAAGCCGATACTGTTAAATATTTCAAAGAAATTGAAGGCTCTAAAATGAGAAAATAGTTTTGAATGTAAGTCAAAAAAAAAAAGCTCTCGAAATCGAGAGCTTTTTCTTTATAAATCATTTATTTTAGCCAATATTCAATGGTGGAAACCACTCTGACTTTCTTTTCAATTTGCGATGATTCAGATGCTCCGGCAGTTTGCTCAGAAGGCAAAATTGAAAAGACACCTTGATTGGCATATTTAATCTTTCCAACGGTAGAATTTGAGCTTTTAGCAAATTCTTGCGCCGAAGCTTCTGCATTCTTAGTAGCTTCTTCAAGCATTTTAGGCTTAATTTCGTTTAGTTTTGTAAACACATAAGAAACCGGTGTGTTATATTGATTTTCAAAAACAATGCCTTGAGCAATCAAATCTCCAGTTTTACCTAAACTATTAGCCACCAAATCCACCTTTTGTGAACGAACTGTAATTGTTTGGTTCAAAATATAGCGAGATGTAGCGGCTCCTTCATTACGATACGGATTAGCCATTAAATCGTTGGTATTAATTGATTCAACAACAATTTCTTCATCAGAAAAACCTTGTTGCTTCAAAAAAGAAATAATATTTTGAGCCTTTTGAGCAATTTCTTGCTGAGCTAAAGATAAATCGTTATTGGTAACGACAAATTTCAAATCCCAAACCGCCAAATCAGCACGTACCGGCATTTCCGACAAACCTTTAACCGTTACATAGTTTGAGTTCATTTTGGTTTGGTAGTAATAATATCCTGGGAAAAAGCCACCGGCACATAAACCTGCACCAATTAATAAAGCAGAAAAAATGCGTGTAAAACCTTTACCGCATTTACAACCTTTTCCACAAGCGCATCCGCAAGTGCAAGGTTTTCCTTCATTGCATCCGCAAGTACAATCAGGACCACAAGAACAAGTCTTTTTATCTTCCATAATTATCTCCTTTAGTTTTGAGAAATTTAACCAATACAATAATAGCTAAATCCATTTTCAGCAGCCTCATTTTGATTTACGATATTGCGCAAATCTACTATATTAGGACACAAAACTTCTTGTTTTAATTTAACAAAATCAATATTTCTAAAGTCTTCCCATTCGGTTAAAACAGCAACCACTTCGGCATCTTTGCAAGCTTGATAAATGTCTGTGGCATAATCCACTTTTTCGATAAGGAGTTTGCGCGCATTATCAAGAGCTTTAGGATCATAAACACAAATGTTTTTATTAACTTTGAGCATGTCGCGAACAATATCCATGGCCGGAGATTCTCGACAATCATCCGTACCACCTTTGAAAGCCAACCCCAAAACCGCCACACGACCATGATTGCGGTCAGATAGGTGCGACAAGATGCGCTCAGCCATCTCTGCTTTGCGTTCATCATTTTTAGCAATGGTCGTTTCTATCAAATTGAGGTGCACACCATATTTTTTTGCCATTTGCGCCATGGCATTGGTATCTTTCGGAAAACAAGAGCCACCATATCCGGGACCTGGATTCAAAAATTTCTTGCCAATACGAGAATCTAGCCCCATACCTTGTGCCACTTCTTTAATATCAGCACCTGATTTTTCGCAAAAATTTGCCATTTCATTAATGTAATGAATTTTCATAGCAAGAAAGGCATTTGAGGCGTATTTAATGGTTTCGGAAGAGCGGCGTTTTACAAACAGAAATTGTGTTTTATTTTCAAACGGTTGGTAAAGTTTTTTCATAACTTCACGCGCTCTATCGGTGTTGGTGCCGACAACAATTCTGTCGGGATTAAAAAAGTCATGAATAGCAAAGCCTTCACGTAAAAATTCAGGCAAAGAAACCACATCAAAATCAGCCGTTGGATTAACCTTGCGGATAATGGCTTCAACATCGTCACCAGTACCAACCGGAACAGTAGACTTTATAGCTACTACGGTATAGTTTGTAAGATATTCGGCAAGTTCATAAGCTGCAGCATGAATATACTGCATATCAGCTTCTTTGGTAAAAGGATGTGGTGGTGTGCCAACGGCAATCATCACAATATCGGCAGGAGCAACAGCTTCTTTCATGTTTGTGGTAAATTTGATACGACCGTTTTGAACATTTTTTTCAAAAAGTTCAGCAAGTCCATCTTCAAAAATTGTTAATTTTCCGGAAGATAGAGCATTTATTTTAGCTTCATCTTTATCAACACAAGTAACTTCATTTCCAAGTTCGGCAAGACCGACACCGGTGGGAAGCCCGACATAACCTGTTCCGATAATGGCAATTTTCATTTTATATCCTTTCTGTAATTTTTTTACACTATAACAGAGAGGCTGTGAATTACCACCATTTAAGAAAACATTTCCACTAGTTTTTCCGCACACTTTAGTCCATCAACAGCAGCAGACATAATACCACCGGCATAACCGGCACCTTCACCGCAAGGATACAAACCTTTAACCGAGCTTTGCAATGTTTCATCTCGATATATGCGGATTGGAGAAGAACTACGGCTTTCCACACCTGTCATTACTGCGTCATAAGAGGCAAAACCGTGGAGCTTTTTATCCATATCCACAATCGCCAAGCGCATGGTATCTAGAATGTATGAAGGTAAAACGGTCGCCATATTTCCAAAAGTTACCCCTGGAGTATAGCTGGGTTTAACATCACCTGCTTGTTTGGAATCTTTATTTTTTAAGAAATCTCCAACAAGCTGCGCCGGTGCATGGTAATTTCGACCTCCGGCAATAAAAGCTTTTTCCTCGAGCTCGCGTTGCCAATACATACCTTGCAAAGGATGAGTTCCACCAAAATCTTGCGGTGTAACACCGACCAAAAGTGCGGCATTGGCATTTTCTTTATTGCGAGCATGCTCACTCATGCCATTTGTCACCACCCTATTCTTTTCAGAAGCCGCGGCAATTACTTCACCACCGGGACACATACAGAAGGTAAAAGCCGAACGACCACTGGGTGCATGGTAAGCCATTTTATAATCAGCGGCGCCAAGTTTAGAAGAAAATTTTCCGTATTGTGAATGATTTATAAGACTTTGTTTATGTTCTACACGAACTCCAACTGCAAAAGGTTTTGGCTCAATCATAAAGCCTAAACGATAAAGCATTTCAAAAGTATCTCGTGCACTATGTCCAATCGCCAAAATGACGGAAGCAGCGGCTTGTTCATAAATATTACCTTTGGCGTCACTAATTTTAACTGCTTTAATTTGTTGATTTTTAATAACAATATCTTCAAGCTTATTTTCAAAACGATATTCTCCACCCAAATTTTCTATTTTATGGCGGATATTTTGTACTACTTTAGCTAAGATATCTGTTCCGACATGGGGTTTTGCAAGATAAAGAATTTCTTCCGGAGCACCGGCAGAAACCAGCTCTTGCAACACTTTAGCGGTGTATTTGTCTTTTTTGATACCGCTCATCAGCTTACCATCAGAAAAAGTACCGGCACCACCTTCTCCAAACTGAACATTTGATTCCGGATTAAGCTCACCACCTTGCCAAAAGGCTTGCACATCTTGCTGACGCTCTGGTACCGGACGACCGCGCTCAAGAATAATCGGTTTTAAGCCGGCTTCAGCAAGCGCAATTCCGGCAAACATTCCAGCTGGTCCACTTCCGACAATCACTGGTCTGAGGGGTGATTTTGTTTGTCGAAGGATATATTTTTCCGCACATTCAGCGATAAAAATATCTTTGTTATTACAAAAAGATAAAAACTTTTGTTCATTTTCAACTTCAACATCAAAACCATAGACATAATGCACATCTGATTTGCGTCTGGCATCTATGGCTTGTTTAATGATTTTAAAAGACAACCATGTTCCCGAATAGCCAATTTCTTTTTTCACATATTCGGGCAAATCTGACAAAGAAACCGATAACGGTACTTTGATATTATTAATTCTGAGCATGGATACATCCTTCTTATAAAAAATTTTATCAGAATATAATCCAATTTTATCAGATATGCCACAAAAAAAAAGGCAATAGTTTGAAAACTATTGCCTCAATCGAGCATTAAACCAATTAAAAGAATAATTGCACTAAAGCCCAATAAGCCTAGAAAAAACTTCCAGTTTGTAAAAGCTTTCCAGGTTAAGTAAATTCCGGCAATCAAACAGAAGAGACTGCCGCCCCAATCTAGGATTAGACCTAATGTTTTTGGGAAAACCCATAGTTTTGACTCTTGTCCGCAAAACAACATAACATAAATTGAAATGCCGACAAAAGCATAAATCCATAAATTTTTGTATTTAAGAGCCCCCAATGCAACACCTACAAGCTGCATCAAAAAAGCCCACATAAAAATACAAAAAAACAAACATAAAATGACACTAAGTATTGCCATATTTTTTTTAATTTAAAGTGCAGTATTGAGGCTATTCGATAAAACTATCTACCTGTTGCCACACGTGGCAAAATACTGCATAAATAATCGCCTCCACAATAATTTTTAATCACAAAGATATTGTAGCATAAAAAAAGAGCCCAAACAAGGCCCTTTCCTTAAAACAAGGTGTTATTTTTTTATCACTATGATGATAATGATAATTACTAAAATAGTCCACCATCCAAAAACTGAATAGATTGATGATATACACCACCAAAGCAACAAACCAAGGGCTATAGCACATATTAAAATAAAGGCAACAGCTATCACTTTGATAAAAATAGCTGCAAGAATAATAAAAAGTATTATTCCAATTAATATTTCTATTCCTGTCATGTACAATTTATTTTAATAAAAACAAAGAAAGAAATTGATATTTTTTTAGCAGAACCTTCTGCAATATTTTATAGCCCAAAATATTAGAATAATGGTTAAGGCGGTAACAGCCCACCAACCAAAAAAACTGAATATTGCGCTAGCAGCAAGCCCTAATACATAAACACCCACAGTTACGCATACAAACAAAAGTATACTCGGACAAATTCTAAACAAAAGAATCAACAAAATACAAAAAAGTATTGATCCTAATATAATAAACACCCATTCCATATGCAAAAGTTTTAAGTGCAGTATTGAGGCTGTTCGATAAAATTATCTACCCGGTGCTACACGTAGCAAAATACCACAAAAATAATCGCCTCCATAATAATTACTAAGTAGAAACAATATACAAAAAAAATGGCAATTTAGCAAGAAAGAAAATAAACGAAATACAGAAGAATGAAAAAGATAGCATTACACACATTTTATAATTTTTTTATGAGCGTAATAATAAGAAACCAGCAAAAATATAAGGTAGCGTATTAAAATGGGTATAATGAGGAAGATAGAGTGATTTAAGGAGCGAGAAAAATCCTAATGTACATAGAGGTACATGAATTTTTCGAGCCGACGCATAATCGCTCTAGATTTCCATTATACACATTTTAAATTTAGATTTGCATGTTGAAAATAGACTGATAAGCCTTTATCGCCGTATCGCGGAAAGCAACAACAGTATCAAGAGCAAGCTCTGCGTTGGAAACGGCGAGAACAACATCTTGAGCACTAGCTCGGCCTTGAATGGCAGCAAGGGTTGTTTGCTCACTTTTTTTACCCAAATCCTGAGCTTCTTCAATGCTGGATTTTACCATATCGGAAAAAGTGGAACCGGTAACTTGAACCGGAGCAGATTCTTTGACAGGAGTTTGCGCCCCTATTCTGCTGAGAGCGGCTTGATAAGCATTGAGAGCACTTGAAATATTACTAACCACGATTATAACTCCTTATTACTTCAAAATATCCAAAACTTTAGAATTCATATCTCGCGCAGTTTGCACCATGGTAAGATTAGCCTCATAGGCACGTTGCGCTTCTTTCATATCCATCATCTCAACGAGTGTATTGACATTGGGCATGGAAACATAACCTTGCTCATCTGCTGCCGGATGATTGGGGGCATATTTTTTAACAAACGGCGATTGGTCTTGAACAACCTTATCCACTTTGACCATTTCAGCTCCGGTTTGTTTATCAACATAGTTTTTGAAAGTAACAACCTGACGACGATAAGGATCTTCTCCGGGTCGAATACCAACAGATTCGGCATTTGCCATATTTTCGGAAATAATCCGCAAACGCTCGCTTTGTGCTTTCATACCCGAAACGGCGATATCAGATGTTACAGACAAATCACTCATCAATTAAAAACTCCATTACGCATTAATTTTTGTATTAGCAAGTTTAAGCATATCCATATATTTACCATAGATAGTAATCATACGATTATATTCACCGCTAGCTTTATTGGCTTGGTTAAGCTGGTCTTCAATAATGACGCCGTTGCCGTCAATCGTCAGTGGAGATGTTGGTTTTGGGGTATAGACCTCAAATTCACCATCATCAGATTTTTTCACGGCATTAGCATGGGTAAGATGCTTATCGTTTGTTGTCACCATTTCAAGTTTATGGGTTTGCTCAGCAGCCAACGCATTTTTGAAATCAGGCAAAGCCACGTCTTTAGCTAAATAATTTGGGGTAGTCGAGTTAGCCAGATTCTCAGAAATCACGCGTTCTTTAGCAGTTTGATAACGCATGTTTTTCTTAATCAAATCAACAACTTGCAGATTATTTAAATCCATTTTCATTCCCCAAACATTATGATTTTGTTTCCCATACAAAAATCTAATGCAAAAACCGTGCCTTAATTAAAAGTTCTTGCCAACTTTTCCCCAAAAGTATATACTTTTACAAGAACCAATAAAAAGGCAACACTTATGTCTGAAGAAGATATTAACGAAAGATTAATAAATAGCAATCAAGAAAACAGCTTGTCCACAGATTATGCTGTCGCTTTGGGCTACGAGCCAAATAAAGACAAAGCCCCTAAAGTTTTGGCCAAAGGTCAAGGCCATGTTGCTCAGAAAATCATTCAGATTGCCATTGATGAAGGCATTGAAATCCGCAAAGATGCCGATTTATTGCAAATTTTAAAAGCCGTGGATATTGATAGCGAAATCCCGATTGAAGCCTTTTCTGCCGTAGCCGAAATCATTTCTTATATTTACCAACAAAATGGCAAAGAAATCAGCAAAGATTAAGCCAATTTTTCCATCACACAAATGAAAAATCCGTCTGTTTCCGTTGTGAGCGGAGATAATCTTAAATATTTTTCTGAATGATACGGATAAGGCGCATCTATCTTACTTTCCCAGAGTTTTTTGATATTAACGAGATGCATGGTTGGATTGTTCTGCAAGAAAGCGGCGATAATCTCCTCGTTTTCTTCATTCAAAATTGAGCATGTAATATAGATGATTCGTCCGCCGACTTTGGTCTTTTCAAATGCGGTTTGCAAAATGTCAATCTGAATGCGATTAAGCTTATCGACCATATTCTGATTAAGACGGAATTTAGCATCAGGAGAACGACGCCATGTACCTGTACCTGAGCAAGGGGCATCTACGATAAAACGGTCAAAATTGTTATCTGAGGTTGCTACAAAATCCATCAACTCAATATTGTTGATATGTAAGCGCTCCATTCTGGGTTTAATCGCCATTAAGCGCTTTTTTTCAATATCATGCGCCATAATATGACCTTTATTTTGCAAAATATAAGCCATAGCCAAACTTTTGCCACCGGCACCACAACAATAATCTATGATTTTGTGCTCAGGCTTCACGTCACACAAAATTGCGGCAATCTGTGAAGCCTCATCTTGTACCTCAATTTCGCCTTCTTGATAAGCGATGCAATTGCCCAAGGGAATGCGTTTGAGCGAGCGGATTCCGTAAGGAGAATATGGTGTTGGCAACACTTCAAAACCTTCGGCTTTGAGTTTTTCCAAAACCCCTTCCCGATTTTTGACATTGATACGAAAATCTGCTTCTGCCGGCTCGTTTAAAGATTTGAGCAAACGCACATCTTGCACTTTTTTATAAAGCCATTCCGGTGTTTCGGATTCTACATAGGGTGGATAAACATCTTCATTATCTTCTTCAAGCCAAGCTTTCTCTTCGTCGGTCAATGCTGAAGGGCAATACTGTACACCACTGAAAATCTCATCAATATTTTCGCCTTTTTGTTTGAGATAGGTCAGCAAAATTTTGCGATATTCTTTGGAGCGCGCATCAAATTCCAACTTCATACGATTACGAATAATCGTCCAAACCGTATCGGTAATAAAACGTCTGTCTTTGGAGCCTATATATTTGCGAGCTTTCAAATAAGCATCAATAATTCCATCTGCCGGTTTAAGGTCTTTGAATATTTCGCTGATAAGCTCCAAAACGGCTTGATAGCGCGCACCTTGTTGCATGAAAACAACTCCTATCTATCTTCCCAAAGTTCAAAACGAGGTTTGCCATTGGGAAGTTCATCTTCAAACATGGTTAAAGGACGTGCCCAAATTTGAGCTTTATTTTTAACATTGCAATAAATAACCAACTCTTCCTTGGTTTCGGTATGTGTTGCCACTTCCAAAACCAAATAGAGATTGCCTTTATAGTGCTTATAAATTTGCCCGCGATGAACCATATTTTTTACTCCTGAATATCTTTTTTAAAACCGATAGCCACCAAATATTCCTCAGGCGATCCCTGACGGCTGGCATCAGGCTTGGCATGAGATACTTTTTTAAAGCGTTTTTTTATATCATTTAACAAACCAGCCTCGGCACCACCTTTGAAAACTTTGGCAATAAAAATACCATTTTCAGCCAAAACTTCTTTGGCAAATTCATAAGCAATTTCAACCAACGCAATCGTTCGCAAATGGTCTGTTTGTTGGTGTCCGGTCGTGTTGGCAGCCATATCACTCATCACAATATCTGCCTCGCCGTTCAAAAGTTCCTTCAATTTGTCGGCAGCTTCGGGTTCAGTAAAATCTTGGCAAATAAGTGTTGCCCCATTAATCGGTTCGGCTTCCAAAATATCAATACCCACAACCTTGCCCGTTCCTTTGTTGCGTTCAACAGCAACTTGTGTCCAGCCACCGGGGGCGCACCCCAAATCAACAATAGTTTTACCCTTGCCTAGAAAATGAAATTTTTCATCGAGCTGAATAAGCTTAAAAGCTGCACGAGAACGATATCCCAAACGTTTAGATTCGGCAACATAAGGATCATTAAGCTGACGTTCCAACCAACGGTTAGATGATTTATCTCGATATTTTGCCGTTTTAACACGCACGGTCAGTTGGTGTCGACCGCGAATTTCCTTGGCTGATTTTGTTAACTTTACCATTATTTTTCCTATTATATTCATCAATAAGTTCGGAAACGATTCCGTCTTTAGCGCTCTTCAAAGAGGCTGTGATTTCTTTTGCCCCCAAACAATCATATATTGTTTTAAAAATAACGCAAGCAGCGGTAAAAATCGAGGAACGCTTTTGTCCGATATACAGGTTTTCCATCATTTGCTCTCGCGTTAATTTATAAACTTCGGCAATTTGTTCATCAATATCTTTACATTGAATAACATGTCCATCAGCCTTATCGCGGTCATATTTACCAAATTTTTCAATCATGGAAACATATCGCAAAGGCGTGCTTGATGTTGCCACAAAACAGACTTTATCTCTGATATCATCAAGTTTTGAATCTTTAACAAAATCATTAGCATAACGAGCAATTTCATCATGCAGTTTTTGTGCCTTTTGAGCATCATACTCTACCAAATCAAATGCTTCGGAAGAATTGCGTGCCCCCCAAGGAATAGAAATCGTATGGATGATTTTTGGATTTTTGGTATTGGTAGCCAAAGTAATTTCGGTAGAACCGCCACCTAAATCATACAAAACCACATATTCGGTTTTACCGCAAACATGCTCTAATGCACCTTTCAAATTGAGGCGAGCTTCTTCATAACCATCGACCACCTCTATTTTTATCATTGATTCATGATAAACCTTATCAATAAACTCTTGTGAATTTTGAGCCATACGACAAGACGCAGTTGCAATTGCTCTGGTTTTAACAATATGATATCTATCCATAATTTGCTTGAGTTTGTAAAAACATTCCAATCCACGGTTCATTGCCTCGGGAGTAAATTTCATATGTTCATACATACCCTCTCCCAGCTTAACCGAATAAGCCTCGCTAAACAAATATTTTTTATTCTGATTAGCAATCAAAAGTCGGCAAGAATTTGTACCTAAATCAATTGCTGCAAAACATTTATTTTTGCTCATTGTTATACTTCCTTCCCTTTCTAGCAAAAGGATAACGTCTTTTCTTGTTCATTGGTTTGCGATTAGCATTTTGAGAATGCATCAAATCGAGTAAAATTCCTTCACGAATTCCCCTGTCTGCCACGGTAATTTCCGCAATTGGCCAAAAAGAACAAAGAGCTTCAATAATTGCACATCCGGCCATGGTCAAATCTGCTTTTTGCGCACCGATACAAGCATGCTTTCGGCGTCCTTCATCGCCCATTCGTTTAATTTTGGCAATTGCGCGTTCAATATCTTGTCTGCTGATAGACAAACCATCTACGGCTGAACGATTATAACGAGGCAAATTAAGATGAACAGCCCCCAAAACCGTAACTGTTCCTGAAGTTCCGATAATTTGAATTTCTTGATTGCGAATAGCTTCGCTAATTTGATACTTTTCCTCAAACTCTGACAAAATTTTATGGGTTCTTTCAATAATGGTATCATAAGCCAAATCTGTCATTTCTTGTGCAGGAAAAGCCTCAGATATGGTTACCACACCGTAAGGAAGAGAGACAAAACCTTCAATAAAAGTTTTGCCACTATTGGTAACTCTGGCCAAAGAAATTTCCGAAGAACCACCGCCAATATCAAACACTAAAGCACGTTTAATGCTCCGATTCAAAAGAGGAATACAACCAACCACGGCCAATCGAGATTCTTCTTTGGAAGAAATAATCTCAATATTTAGTCCGGTTTCTCTTTTAACCGCATCAATAAACTCTTTGCAGTTTACCGCGCGACGGCAAGCTGCGGTTGCCACATAGCGTCCTTTATAAATTGGCGCATACTCTGCCAATACACCGGCACAAACTTTTAGAGCACCTATTGTGCGTTTAATCGCCGGATGGGAAAGTTCGTTATCTTTGATGATGCCTTCACCCAAACGAGTGATTCTAGAAAAAGTTTCCACAATTCTAAACGAACTGGGCGTTGGTGTGGCAATCACCAATCGACAAGAGTTTGTTCCCAAATCAATCGCCGCATAATTTTTGGGTTCCAAAAAAGATGGGCTATTTTTTCTATCGCTGTATGGCTTTATGTTATTTTGTTTTTTTCGCCATTTTTGCATTAATTTTCAATTCATTAGTTAATTATAAAATACTATTGTCTTTATAATGTCCAATTTTTATGCTAAGAGCAAGTTTTTTTTATCATTTAAGCAAAAAAAATCGGGGACAATCCCCGATTTTGAATTATTCACCATAGATTTCATGTCTCACTTGAGTTCTGAGCTCATCAATTGAAACAAGTTCTTTTTTCTCATTTTCAAAATACCAATATACCCAACCATTACAAGCGGATAAATTTTGAGCTGCGGCTCCAACCTGATGGATAGAACCTTCCATTGTCTCAGACTTCAACGTTCCATCCGAACGAACAACAGCACAATGTTTGCGACCGGCATCATACAAAACATCTCCAGGGGTAAGCAAACCTCTTTCAATAACGCTACCAAAAGGAATACGAGGTTGGCGTTTTTTAGAAACCATTTCCAAACACATAGCATTATCAACCGGCTTAACCGCATCAATACGAGCTTGAGCACCTTTAACATAATTCACATCACGCTCAATACCGATAAAATTACGACCAAGTTTTTTAGCCACGGCACCAGTTGTACCTGTACCAAAGAACGGATCCAAAATAACATCACCCACATTTGTTGATGCCATAATTACACGATAAAGTAACCCCTCAGGTTTTTGAGTAGGATGAAGCTTATTTCCCTCTTCATCTTTCAAGCGTTCTTTTCCTGTACACAAAGGAATTTGCCAATCGCTACGCATTTGCGTATCATCATTCAAAGCCTTCATAGCTTCATAATTAAAAGTATATTTTGAATTTGGATTCTTTGATGCCCAAATCAAAGTTTCATGTGCGTTCGTAAAACGAGTTCCTTTGAAATTTGGCATCGGATTTGTTTTATTCCAAATAATATCATTCAAAATCCAAAAGCCTAAATCTTGTAAAATATATCCGACACGGAAAATATTGTGATAAGAACCGATAACCCAAATAGCACCATCTTCTTTCAAAACTCTGCGTGCTGCGGTCATCCATTCGCGAGTATAAGCATCATAAGCTGCCAAGCTTTCAAAGCTATCCCACTCTTCATACACACCACTGACATTTGTATTATCCGGACGGGTCAAAGCATCGCCGAGTTGCAAATTATAAGGAGGATCAGCAAAAATCAAATCCACAGAATTTTCTTCCATCTGATTCATTGCTTTAATACAATCGTCATTGATAATGGTATTAAGAATAGTTTTGTGTTGCTTACTGCTCATTTCATTCAACCGTTTTTGTTGTTAAATTATCTTATGAGGACAGTATCGTAAAATTTGGTTATAAATTTATTAACATTGACAAAAAAATTTGACTTTTTTAAAAAATATTTTTTTATTTATGTAAAATCAATAAGATAAATTTTATATACTTTCATTTTTAGACATTTTTTTCAGAATAAAATACAAAAAAAGCATTCCGAAGAATGCTTTTTTTTACCATATTATTAAAATTTAGCAGAATATTTTGCATCATAAAGTTGAATACAAACATCTTCTGGCAAATCGTTGGGAACATGCACCTTTTCAGAAAGTTCAAGAGCATTTTCATTCATATCTTCAAGCATCAATAATTGCTGTAACTGTACATATTGAAAACCAGAAAAACAATTCAGATGCAATACAAAGAAATCCAAAACCGTCTCTAAGAAGCAACTGGGTATGTTCGATAAACTTTCTAAAATAAGCATACATGAAAACCAAAGTTGCAAATCAACATTCTCATTTTCATCCAATTCAAAAGTCAAAAATCTCAAACCTAATTCATTGCCTTTTTTATCAATATATTCTTCAATATCAGAAACATATTCTAAAATATTATTTGAATTCACTCGAAACCAAATTTCCCCCTCATCAACAGAGCGAATAATATTTAGCTGCGCATCAATCACTTTTGGGCAATAACCATGTTTGAGATAAACAAGCAATTCGACAAAGTTGTTGACAATAAAATAAATTCTTGCCACTTCTGCTAAAAAATCTTCTTTTTTCATAAGCACAATTTTTAAAAGATTAATAATTTTTCATTGAAACCACAAATATAAAAAAATAAGCGTTTTGTCAAACGCTTATTTCATAAATTCCTGTATTGGCTTATAAGATTTTCGATGTTCACAACATATGCCGTGTTCCTTCAATCCATCTATATGAAGCTTTGTTCCATAACCGGCATTTTTTTCAAAACCATAATAAGGATATTTTTCTGCCAAATTTTGCATCAAATGGTCTCGATAAACCTTGGCCACAATTGATGCTGCCGAAACTGACATTGATAAGGCATCTCCTTTAATAATAGTCTGAGTAGCACAAGGAAAATCTTTTGGGGTTCTGTTACCATCAATTAATGCAAACTTTGGATGCTTATCCAATTTTTGATAAGCACGCTTCATTGCCAAAAAAGTTGCTTGCAAAATGTTCAAAGCATCAATTTCTTGCGCACTGGCTTCACCAATCCCGATAGAAACATTTCCCTTGGCCTGCTCTTCTTGTAACAAAGCATAAAGTTTTTCACGTTTTTTGGCTGAAAGTTTTTTCGAATCATTCAACTCATGCAAAAGTTCAGCACTCTCGTTACGATTATGAAAAACAACGGCACCGGCAACAACCGGACCAGCCCAAGGTCCCCGCCCTGCTTCATCAATTCCGACAACTTCTTCGGTATATTTATCTTCAAAAGAAAAATCTGGCATATTTTTTCAATCATCTTGTACAAGGAACCGTTGGCGGTATACATCTTCCATTGCAATCATATAAAAGCTGATTCGGCGGACATACACATTTTTGATTAATGCATACTTTACCTCCTGTACAGGACGGATTACAACGTGTTGCCTCTGGACATCCCCAACATAAAACATTTTTATACACCACTTTTGTCGGACTTTTGCACATTGAAGGGAAAGAAGCCGTACGCCCAATTTCCCAACAAATTTTATCAAATTGACGCATCTGTCCCTTAAGAGTACTGGTATTCACCAAAGCATGAGCTTCAAATGATAACAATATGCAAAAGACCGATAAAAGTTTTAACATGTTCTTCCTACTTTTGAGCTTCTACAACTTCTTCAAAAATCAATTCTTTACCATCGCTTGTTTTAAGAGTGAGTTTTTGACCTTCTAAAACAAAAGCATTAACATTAGGCAAAGTCATCAAATATTGGCTTTCTGCTTTCATCAAATTTTCAGGACCAGCCATCATGGTTGCTCCAGCAGGACCAAATTTGATTGTATTTCCATCAATTTCATATTGACCAAAATAATTATTAACCACTTTACCAAAGAAACGATTTTCTGTTTTATCAAAACCCAATGTAATTTCAGCCTTGTTAACAGCATCGTTCATTTTATATTCTTTACCTTTGAAAGAATTTTCTTGTGCAGAACAAGCTGCTGTCAAAATCAAAGCAAAAATGCAAGATAAAAGTTTTTTCATTTTTATTCTCCTTAAAGTCAAACTAAATTATATATAATTCTTTTTTTCATTTTTTTATAGTCATATTTTTTTTCTGTGAAAAACAAAGGCGCTGTTTTATATATTACCGTGAGCCCAACGCCTATCGTTGGTCGAGCAACGTTAAATCCACAAAAAAAATCCCTTCCGCTTTGGGAAGGGATTTTTTTATGGTGGGCCCTGATGGACTCGAACCAACGACCAGACCGTTATGAGCGGCCTGCTCTAACCAACTGAGCTAAGGGCCCGCCAGTTGACAGCTATGAAAATAGGCGATTCATATCTTATAGTCAAGCCTTATTTTTAAGCTGAATAAAAAAAATAATCCCGGCAGATTTCCACCTGTCAGGATTATTATATTATACGCGATTAGAGAGGAATAATTTTATTATCTTTGTAGATATATTTTTCTTCTCCATAACCTTTACTATGATCATCCATAACAAAGGTCTGTCCATCTTCAATTTCCCGCTGCATTGTATTTCCTTTATGGTGCAAATTCATCTTACACATCGTCAATGCTCTAACGGCAAAAGTTTTTACATAGACATCTGCCTCGACACGATCTCCTGTAGGCAAAACACCATTAAATCGACATGTAAAGCAAGGACAACCAACAAAATCATTGTCGCCTCGTTCAAGCCATACCAATTTAATCGGATATTTAACCCCATTATGCTCTACTCCTTTTTCAGAGGCATCACAGTTAATTAACTCATTGTCAACCATATTGGCCGACAACATTGATAACATCAATTTCAGAGCTTTTTCAGCACTCTCAACGACTAATTTTCTTTTTTTCATAACAAATAAAGTTTAAATTTCAGAAATTCTACCTTCTTTATAAATAAAACTTTGGTTTTCATACCGTTGTAACACGTCCTTCATTTCAAAAGTTTCCCCATCCCCTATCGGGTCAAAGAACATACATTTATCACTGGTAATTTGATACAGTTTAGTAACATTCAAATCTTTGTTGGCAAAGATTTTAACATATACAACAATATTATTTGTTCTGACATGGCTCAAGGTAAACTGACCGCAATCACAAACAAAACATGGACATCCAACAACATTGTCATCTTCCATGTTTCTAGAAAACCAACCAAATAAAACTTTTAAATCATTATGAACCGGCAATGCATTTGCTGCCAAAAAAGATTTAATCATTTTCGTGGCTTGTTCCAAAGATGGAACAATTAACATTCTTTTCATAATCAAAAATTTAAATGATACAATAATTTGATAAATATATTTAGATAAACATAAAGCTTAATCTTATTATTTTTTTTGTCAAATAAAATTTAATCAAGAAGTTCAATTATATTATGATTATTTCCCATAGACTTAACTAAGAATGTTGTTACCGGAGCTTTTGAATATTTTTGAAACAACAATCCATGACCTAAACACAAACCAAAATTGATATTAAAATCTGTCTGACATTCATTCAAAAAATTGGCTTGAGAAATTGGATCACAACTAGGACCCGCCATTCTTTCACAAATTTCCGCCCCATCCAAACCACTTTGCTTACAATTAATAGCACATACTTCAAATCCGGCATTTTGCAATTTTTTTACAAATTTATCGGCATATTCCTGCACGCCTTTACAATTAGCTACACCTATTTTCTTAAAGCCGGATATTTTGCAAAAATCAATCAACTCTTGTAAACGAGATGCATTTCTGGCATCAAAAGCAATTTCCATATCATGTTTATCTTGTTGGCTATATTGTGTCATCTTATTCTCCTTTTTTTATTGTTATAATTTAAAACAAAAAACACTCAAGTCTCAAATCGACTCAAGTGTTTTTTATCAATTACGTTAGAGATTTATAATATCCCTTAAACCGATTTCTTAAATAAAGATAATTTCTTCTATTTTTCTGACTTGGCGTAGTTTTAGCTTTATCATCAAAATATGAAATCCATTTTTTCAATATTCTATAACATTCAAAAGTTTCTACTCTGCTTAAGACAACTCTTCTGTTAAGAACTAAAATAGCCAAATCTTGAGCTTTTACAAAATCTTCATTTGCACGCTGAAGAACAACTGCATTGTCCATAAAAATGCTTTTTAATTATAAAACTTTTCCTCAGAACGCTGCAAAATAGATTCCAGCTTATTATAATAGACTTGAAAATCTCTAGTCATTTCTGCATCAGAAGCATGTTCTATCATATTTTCCAATGCAGAAAGCCACAATTTCAAGAGCTTTAACAAACGCTCTTTTTCCAATTGAGAAAGATTTTGTTTTCCATCCATAACTGCAACAGCAAAATCATAAGCATCAACAAAAGACTGCTCTGCCTTTTTCCAAAGAAGTTCATTTTTTTCCATAACTCAAAAAAACTAAAAATTAAAAACTAATAATAAATAGATTAAGTATAGGGTATAAACAAACAAAACTTTTGTCAATAAAAAAAAGCCCTCCAACTTATATGGGAGGGCCTTAATTTTAGTTATCCAAGAAAGAACGCAACTTACGAGATCGGCTCGGATGTTTGAGCTTACGCAAAGCTTTTGCTTCAATCTGACGAATACGTTCACGAGTAACATTGAACTGCTGACCGACTTCTTCCAAAGTGTGATCTGTGTTCATACCAATACCAAAACGCATACGTAAAACACGTTCTTCACGCGGTGTTAAAGAAGAAAGAATGCGTGTGCAAGTTTCTTTCAAGTTAGAGTGAATTGCAGAATCCAAAGGCTGTAAAGCACTTTCATCAGCAATAAAATCACCTAAAGAAGAATCTTCTTCATCTCCAACCGGAGCTTCCAAAGAAACCGGCTCTTTAGCAATTTTCATCACTTTGCGTACTTTTTCCAAAGGCATTGACAAACGTTTTGCCAATTCCTCAGGTACCGGTTCACGCCCCATTTCTGCTAACATCTGGCGAGAGGTACGTACAAGTTTATTGATTGTTTCAATCATATGCACAGGAATACGGATTGTACGCGCCTGATCTGCAATAGAGCGTGTAATAGCTTGCCTAATCCACCATGTTGCATAGGTAGAAAACTTATAGCCACGGCGATATTCAAATTTATCAACGGCTTTCATCAAACCGATATTACCTTCTTGAATCAAATCCAAGAACTGCAAACCACGGTTGGTATATTTTTTGGCAATAGAGATAACCAAACGGAGGTTAGCTTCAATCATTTCTTTTTTAGCGCGTTCTGCTTCTCTTTCGCCTTTCTTAATGGTATCAACCATACGGCGATATTCACTAATCGGCAAACCACATTCTGTAGCCATTTGAGCAATATTTTCACGAAGTTCAATAATTTCAGAACCATATTTTTCTACAAAATTTTTCCAATGCTTATCTGTCTTTTTAGAAATTTTCTCAAGCCAATTAGGATCAAGCTCAGACTTTTGATAAGCAACCAAGAAATCTTCACGTTTAATTTTGCAAGAAAGAGCATAGCGCAAGAGCTTGCCTTCCAAGCCCATCAAACGGCGGTTAATCTCATTAAGTTGTTCAACCAACTGTTCAATACGCACTGCATTCAAATGGATTGAGCTCATCAATTCAACGAGTTCTTTCTTAACCTGAATATATTTTTTCTCAACGGCAGGAGTAACATTTTTTCCGGCAATAATAGCGGCAACACGTTGACTTTGAATTTTCTTCAAATCGTCATAATAGCTGGAAATTTTATTCAAAATCTCCAATACAGGTTCCATTAAGGCTTCTTCCATTGAAGAAACAGATGCAGAAATTCTACCAGAGACACCATCTTCATCATCAACATCGTCAGATGAACCATCATGTTCTCCACTATCTACATCATCGGCATCATCCTCGACATCATCATCAGCATCATCAAGTTCAATGTCATCAGTCAAATCGTCATCAATATCGTCGAGACTGTCTTTTTCTTCAATTTCTTCGGCAACTTTTTCGAAATCATCATCAGTTGCGGCCATATCTTCTTCAAAGGCCATAGCGTCTGCATCATCGCCATACATCATTTCCAAATCAACAATATCGCGAAGTTGCATACGACCTTCAACCAAATCATCGCGCCAACCGGCAATAGCTTTTAACGTCATCGGGCTTTCGCACAAACCGTCAATCATCACGGTTTTTCCAGCTTCAATACGTTTTGCAATGGCAATTTCACCTTCACGAGAAAGAAGTTCAACAGTGCCCATTTCTTTTAGATACATTCTGACAGGATCATCGCTTCTGCCAAGTTCTCTTTCATCAAAATTACCACTATCGTCCTCATCATCATAATCATCAATCTCATCATCTTCTTCGCCACTATAATCATCGGCATCAGATTCATTGATGATACTGATTCCCATATCGGAGATGCTGGTCATAATATCTTCAATATTTTCGGATGATTCTTTTTCGGGAGGCAAAGCTCTGTTCAATTCTTCAACAGTAATAAAGCCTCTGACACGACCCTTATCAATCAAACGTTTAACGGCACTGCCGAGATTATCAATCAAAGGGGTGTCGTTTGCAGTACCTTCGTACAGGTCTGGACTATCTATATCTGACATGAATATTCCTTTAAAATCGATTTTATTTATAATAAATTGCTAGCTGTAGAAGTATCTATAGACTTCTATGCAATTTGTCAAGTATCAGAAAGAAAAAAAAGGATAAAAAAGGAAAATTTTATACTTAAAATAATATATCAATCAAAATCTTGGGTTGCGAGCAAATTTTCTTTTTCTTTTTTAAGAGATTCATATCGCTTATAGACCTCATCTGAAAGCGATTCGGAATTTTCCATAACTCTTAAACATTCTTTAATCTCAATATCAAGTTGCTTAAGCTGTGATTCAAGAATACGCAAATCTAAATTTTCGCGCATTCTCACATCGTTTGGATTTTGAATTTTCAGCATTTTAAATTCTAGAAGTTCATCGACCGATTTTTGCAAATTGCGTTCTTTGAGTTTATCCATCATTACAGAAAAATCTTCAATTTTCTCTTCTTGATTTATCTCGAATATATTTTCAAGTAGAGAATTAAGTTGTTGATTTTTAATATTGAAATTAAATATTTTTTCTTCGTATTCATCTATAAGGCTTGGATACAAGACCAAAGCAGAAACCACATATTTTGCCACCAACCCATCTAAATGAACTTTCGGTGTGGCAAGAGACGCTTGATGAACAGGAGCACTGTTTTTGGTAGCAAAACGAGCTTTAGGTACATAATTTCGACGATAAACCGGTTCAGGCGTCTGTTCTTGTATCACTTGTTGACGTTTGCGCCAACTCGCCCCCTTACCTAGTTCATTATAGATTTTATCTTGCATTTCTTGAATATAATAATTGCGCACCGTTCCATCAGCAATCTTTGCCACTTCTTCTTTTATGTTCTTCTCTACCAAAGCTTTTTGTTCGGGCGTCGATGTTTCTATATTATCAACATTTTTCTGCCATAACAAATCTTTAAGTGGCACAACTTCAGATATTACTTTATCAAAAGCTTCTCGTCCCAGTGTTTTCAAAAACTCATCCGGATCTTTAGCCCCGGTCAAAAAAACATATTGCAAAGAGTTACCTGCTTTTAAAATCGGTAATACTCTGTCAACGGAACGAATTGCGGCTCTTCGACCGGCTAAATCTCCGTCAAAGCAACAGGTTGGAACATCAACCACACGCCATGCTTCTTGAATTTGCTCTTCGGTCAAAGCTGTACCTAAAGGCGCTACGGCATAGTGAATACCATATTTATCCATACCGATAACATCCATATATCCTTCACAGATAATCAGCTTTTTCTCTTGATAGCCGGCATCTTTGGCATAATTGAGATTATAGAGGATACGACGCTTGTTAAAAATCGGTGTTTCCGGCGAGTTAAGATATTTGGGCTGTCCGTCTCCCATAATACGTCCGCCAAAAGCTATCACTTTGCCTCGTTTATCCATAATCGGAATCATTACCCTATCACGGAAAAAGTCGTGCGGACGGCGTGTTTTGTCTTCTGGAATAGTCAAAAGACCTAGCTCGTTCATTTCTTTATCATTCACCCCTTTTGAGGAGAGATAAGTTTTTAGTCCGTTATTGTTTGGCGCATAACCTAAACGAAATTTTTGAATAATATCATCACCAAAACCACGATGAGCTAAATAGTCCAGCGCACGTACGCCATCGGGCATGCGTAAAGATTTTTCAAAAAACTTGCAGGCAAGTTCCATGATATCATAAAGAGAATTGCGTTTTTCCACTTCTTCGGGCTTGGCATAAGAATCTCTCGGAACTTGCAAACCTGCTTTTTCAGCTAATTTTTCAATAGCTTCCATAAATGACAGATTATTAGCTTCCATTTCAAATTTAATAATATCCCCATGCGCACCGCAACCAAAACAATGGTAAAAACCTTTGCTTTCATTCACGGTAAAAGAAGGTGTTTTTTCATTATGAAACGGACAACAAGCCTGATATTCGCGACCTTTGCGGATGAGCTTAACTTTAGCACCGACCACATCAACAATCGACACTTTCTCACGCAATTCGTCGCAAAATTTTTGTAAATCTGCCATTTATGTAGAAGACAAATAAATTAGCCGAGCAAACTTTTAATGATACCGTTAGCCGCACCCATATCCATTTGACCGGCATATTTAGATTTGAGAGCGCCCATAACTTTACCCATATCTTTCATTGATTGAGCACCGGTTTCGGCAATCACGGCTTTAATGGCATTTTCCATATCGGCACCGCTCAATTGTTTCGGCAAAAATCTTTCAATGATATTGATTTCAGATTGTTCTTTATCAGCCAAATCTTGACGATTGCCGTCTAAATACATTTTGATTGAATCTTTGCGTTGTTTAATCATACCTTGCATCATGGAAAGAAGTTCAGCATCGGTTGCTTTTTCCTGACCGCGACCACGAGCGTCAACATCTTTTTCTTTCATGCCGGCAATAATCAAACGAACGGCAGAAACAGTTGTCATATCTTTATTTTTCATAGATTCTTTTAAGGTATTTTGCAAATCATCTCTTAACATTATTTTTCTCCTTAAATAAACAATTGTCTTGAGGATAAACACTTAGAGCTAAAATTGCAAGGCAAATTATCTAAAAATAATGTCGCCAAGACAATAAACTTTCTTCCATATCCTTACCGCTGCGCCATTCTTTTGAATAGCGCAAAGCCAAAGCATTGTTTCGATTAAGCGTATAAGCCCCTTCAACATTGAGCTTGGTCTTTTCGCCAAACTTATCGGTGGCATAAACTTGCTCGGCTTCACTCAGTAAGCGCCATTTATCAAAATCGGCATAAACACCGATAGCCCCTCCTAATCCAAGATAAGCATTATCCGGCAAAAATCCGCCATATGCCGCATAGCTGTTAAGCTGCGCATAAGTCCATATTTCATCAGTAAGAGCATAGCTGACACCGGTTCCGACTTTGAGGTGGGTGACATAGCCCTCATCTTCGGTATCTGGATTATATTCTCGCGCAATATCCCATTTTATCTCATAAGAAAAAGGTCTAAACATAGCATCCATAGGTGAAATAGACCTTAAGCCCAAAATATCAAATTTTTGTAGCACAGTTTTGTTTTGCTCATCATAATGACGCAAGGTTGTATTAAGAAAATTGATTTCTGCCCCACGTAAAAAGCCATAATTATCATCAGTCAAAGAATGATACGCCGGCCGATAAGATATTTCTTGAAAAGCTTCGCCGTTTCTAAAACCGGTTCCGATTTCTGCACGCATAGAGTCATGAGTAAGATATGGTTCTTTGCCTTTATCAAGTTCAGCTATACTTCCCTGCTCTTTTACTTTATTGCGTGCCATCAGAAGCTTGAAACTTTGTCTGCGATAATCTGCCAGTTTCAAATTTTTTGCCACATATTGATATTGTACAAATTGGTAGGCTGTTTCCAAGACATCGGCTTTTTCCGGCTCAGATAACCCGGTTAAGTCATATTCTTGTTCTTGTATGATTTCTAAATATTGCTCTTTTTGTTGAGAGTTCATCATCTTGTAACGATGTCTGATTTTAGCCTGTCGTGATGGACGATAGTTGATATCTTTAACCAAACCTTGACGCTCTAACACTGCTTTGATGGTATCAAGCGGAATAGTCTGCACCGGAAATTGCTGAGAGAGCCGCATGGACGGACGCACGGCATCTAGCACTTCCATCAACATATAAGAGCAATTTTGCGTAAAGAAATAATATCTGGTTTGGCTGTGCCCAACTTCCCAAAGATGCGCCACAAAAAAATCCAACTCTTGCGGTGTAAAGCCGAGATTAAATTCCCAAATGTCACGGTTTTCAATATTATTATAAGTATTGATAATATCATAATAAGGTTTAACGGTAAAACCACCAAAATATCCACCGGTCAATCCCCAAATAGCAAAAAGCACACTATTTTCTTGTCCGGCAGTAAAAGCACCATAATTTGCACCATGAGCAAGGAGTTGCGTACCTTTGCGCGCGGTATCGATTCTAAGCAGCGTATGCCCGAACAATGATGACGGATTGTTCATATAAGCATCAGTAAAGAGAAGAGTTACGCCTGCGGGACGCAAATCGTCATAAAATTGTTCCAAATCTTTACATTTGGGAAAAGGCTTAGAAATAAGGCCATTTTTTTGCAAAAGTTTGTAGCGTGCCGGAAACAGACATTTTTTTTCGGTATCTTGTGTATTTTCAAACAAATTGATTGTTGCTTGCAATTCGGCTTTAGGATTTGTTTTGCCATCGGGCGATAAGAAAAAAGGCTCAGAGTCAATTGTACTGACATATTCTCCGTTTTTTTCTTGATAATGCACCAAAGCAAGCCACTCAGGTGCGCTTTCAAAAGCAGCATAAGAAGGTGTTGCTATCAATAGCAAAGAAAAAACAAAGACTAACCTTTTCAGCACTATTCAACTCCTAACAAAAAAGCGGTCCGAAAAATAAAAATATCCGAACCGCTTTACCAAACATCAGCAAGTTTAAGCCTTGGTTACTTCCATCAATTTCAAAGTAACATTAACGGCATCAACATTTTCATCTTCAAACATATAAGCAAAATTTTGTTTAGAAATTTCGCCGAGTTTAGCGCTGTCCATATTCAAGATACCAGCCAAAGTATCAATGGTTTCACCACGACCGGCAGCCGCATCAAGAGCATATTGCTCCATATTGTTTTCCATAAAAGCCAAAACCATTCTGCCGGTACCTCCGGTTACACGACCATTCGGGTCACAACCGGATGTTCCGAATGTAATACCAAAAGTTTGGTTAAAGAACAAACCGTTGGTTGTTGCAGCCAAAACTTGAGGAGCAATACCGCTTTGACCACGCCAAGCCATAGAACCCAAACCGCAACCGGTACTATCAATAGCCTGTGCATTAGAAGCCAAAGCCATCATTCCAGCAGCAGCAAATGCTAAAACAACTTTTTTCATAAAAACCTCCGTTAATAAAATAACAGTTATAAGATATCACAATCGGTTTGGTTGTATAGTTTAAATTAAAGTTTTTCCCAGAAAAACAAACAATTTTCGAAAAAGCTTGCAATATAAAAAGATTGATGATATATAGTTATGTAAACAAAGAAAAAAAGCTGTGATGGAGCTCCATCGCAGTTTTATTTTAATCATTTAAAAATCAGTAATTTTTTAGTGAGGTGAGTAAAATGGAAAAGTTTCCTTTGACCAAACAGGGCTTTATTGAGCTTGAAGAAGAATTAAAACACTTAAAAGCTGTTGACCGCCCAAATATCATTGCCGCCATTGCCGAGGCACGTTCTCATGGCGACTTGTCAGAGAATGCTGAATATTCTGCCGCCAAAGAAAAGCAAAGCTTTATTGAAGGACGTATTCAAGATTTGGAAGCCGTTATCAGCCGTGCTCAAGTTATTGACCCCAAAGAAAGCAAATGCGATGTTGTCCGCTTTGGTGCTACCGTTTTGGTTGCTGATGAAGATACTGATGCAGAAAAGAAATATCAAATTGTCGGCGACTATGAAGCAGACATTGACCGTAACAAAATTTCATTATCATCACCTTTAGCTAAGGCTTTGATTGGTAAAGAAGTTGGCGATATTGCCGAATATATGGCTCCTGGTGGTAAAAAATCTTTTGAAATTTTAGAAATAGATTATATTTAGTTTTTACAAAAAATCGTCAGAAACTTCTGACGATTTTTTTTATATTCTTGACACTACCATTTAACAAAATTACAATCACGTCAAAATAAATTATTAAAACTTACGCATTATGGATAAAGACACACTTTTTAAACAAGTACAACAGCTCTTGCTTTTCAAAGACTATCCCAAAAATGTCAAACTCTCATCTCATTTAAGAGACAATTTACATATGGATAAATTTGATATGGCGGTGTTAAGAAAAGAAATTGAAAAAAAATATAATATCTCAATTACAAAAACGGAATCTCAAAAATGGAAAACCGTGGAAGATATTATAACTGCTATCTTAAATAAAAGTGCCTAAATCAAAAAAACAGGTTAAATTGAAAAAATTTAACCTGTTTTTTTTATAACTCGGACATAACACTTGCCAAAGAAAAATTAAAACACTACTTTATGCTCAATAATGAATTTTTTGGAGAAAACACATGACAGAATATAAAACCAAAATGCTGATTATTGGCTCCGGTCCGGCAGGATACACTGCAGGGATTTACGCAGCTCGTTCTGGATTAAACCCGATTTTGGTTTCCGGCAATCAGGAAGGCGGACAATTAACTATCACAACCGAAATTGAAAACTTCCCTGGTTTTCCTGAACCCATTGGCGGATTAGAGTTGATGCAACGCATGAAGCAACAAGCTGAGAATGTAGGTGTCACATTAGTATCAGACCTTATTCGTCATGTAGATTTCAGTTCTCGTCCGTTTGTCTGCACATCAGAAAACGGCAACACCTTTATTGCCGATAGTGTCATTATTGCCACCGGTGCAGCTGCACGTTGGCTCGGCTTAGAAAGCGAAAAGAAATTTTTGGGTTTTGGTGTATCCGGTTGTGCTACCTGCGACGGCTTTTTCTATCGTGGTCGAGACGTGGCTGTCGTCGGTGGTGGTAATACGGCTGCCGATGAGGCTCTATATTTGGCAAACATAGCCAAATCTGTCACTCTCATTCACCGTCGCGATGAATTGCGCGCTGATAAAGTTATGCAAGAACGCGTTTTGAAAAATGAAAAAATCAAAGTAGAATGGAACTCTGTTGTTGATGAAGTTTTGGGCGAAATGCCCAAAGGTGTTACCGGAGCCATTTTGAAAAATGTTAAAACCGGAGAAAAGAAAGAAATTAAAGTTGATGGCATTTTCATTGCCATTGGTCACCATCCTAATACAGATTTATTCAAAGGAATTTTGGATATGAATGAAGAAGGTTATTTGATAACCAAACCGGACAGTTGCCAAACCAATATTGAAGGTGTGTTTGCGGCAGGAGATGTTCAAAATCCAAACTTTCGCCAAGCTATTGTGGCGGCCGGTTCTGGCTGCATTGCCTCGCTGGAAGCAGAAAAGTTTTTGAATAAATAAGATAAAAAGGCTGTTGTAAAAAACAGCCTTTTTTTTAATGATTATATTTCTAAAGAAATATCAATTTTCATATCAAGAGCACGAGCGATTTGATGCAAGTTTCCGATATTGATTTCGGCAAGACCTAGTTCCAGTTTTTCCAAATAAGAAGAAGGAACACCGGTTTGCGTGGACAAATCTAGAATAGTTATTTTATGTAAACGTCTTAAGGATGTAATTTGTTCGGCAAGGTTAAGACGTGTTTGTTTAAGATTTTCTTTTGCTTGTTTTTTGTTTAGCATATTTCAACTCCTTTTATCTGTTTATATTACAGTTTGAAAAACCGCCGAGAGAAGAAACTCAAGGCGGTGGAGCTGAAAAACTGCACAAAATCAGTCACTCTTATTCGACCTAAAAAGGCTTATATCGAGCACTCCACCAAAGGTGGATTTTTTTTGTGACGTGTTTTTCAGACACCACAGACTATCTCTAATCTGCAAGAGCCATTGTAGAGATAATAAAGAAAAATGCAAATATTTTTTTCAAGGTTTGAAAACAGGTAAGAAAATTGTTTATACGAGGGAAATAATAAGAAACCAGAAAAAATTTAAGGAGACGCAATGAGACTTGGCTTTGGCAGAATGCGACAGCTTTCGCAACAAAGCCTAGTCGGAATTGGTACATAGAGGGACGTGACCGAGCAATTTATCTGCAAAATCTGTATTAGATTTCCATAGAAAAAACTAACTATTCGTAGCGGAGTGCATTTATAGGATTTAGGAGCGACGCTTTGTACGCCGGATAAAGCCCGAAAGAAAGTCCGACAATACCTGAAAATGAAAACGGCAACAAAACATACATCAAAGTTGGAATTGGCGTTAATGTAGAAAAGATTGACACCAAGTAGACACCGACAAAGCCAAGTATAATACCGATAAGTCCACCTATAAGCGAAAGCACCATGGCTTCGGTTAAAAACTGTAAACGAATATCCCACGCTTTAGCTCCAATAGCCATACGAATACCAATTTCACGCGTACGCTCTGTCACCGACACAAGCATAATATTCATAATGCCAATACCCCCAACAAGAAGCGAAATTCCGGCAATTGAACCTAAAAGGATAGTCATGATTTTAGTTGAATTTTCCATCATTTCCATCATCTGCGTAAGATTACGAATAACAAAGTCATCTTCTTTATTAACGCCTAAATTATGGCGTTGACGCAAAAGCTCGGTAATTTCTTCTTGCGAAGTATAAGTACTCTTTGCATCAACAGCCTGCAACATAATCATTTTAACTTGGTCGGGAAATTGAATTCCCATCACTTTTTTCTGTGCGGTTGTAATCGGGATAAACACGGCATCGTCTTGATCCATTCCCATACCGCTCTGCCCTCTTTCTTCCAACACACCAACAATTTGAAACGGAATTCCCTTAATACGAATTGTTCTGCCAATAGGATCAACATCACCAAAAAGCTCATTCACCACGGTTTGTCCGAGAACAGCTGTTTTATTGGCATTTTTTGTATCAGATTCATTAAAGAAACGCCCATAAGACAAATTCCATTCTTTAATTTCAAAATAACGATTATCCGTACCGGTAATGGTTGTTGACCAGTTTGCATTACCATAAACAATCTGCGCAGTTTCCTCCAAAACCGGAGCGGCTAATTTAATCGAAGGAATTTTTGCTTGAATAGCATCTCCATCGGCTTTTTTCATCGTTGGTTGGGAGCCATGTCCGCCTCTGGCTCCGCTTGAAGTTGCCACACCGGAACGAACGATAATCAAATTAGAGCCCATGGTTTTCATTTCGTTTTTAATGGAAATTTGCGCACCATGTCCAATAGCAAGCATAACAATTACGGCTGCCACACCAATAATGATGCCCAAGCTGGTCAAAATAGAACGCATTTTATTAGCCTTAATGGCTCGAAGAGCAATGCTAAAAATTGTTTTGAGTTGTATCATCATCATTCTCCGGCAAACAAATCTTTTTGAACATGTTTTTTCTTTTTGACTTTTTCATCGGAATGAATCTCACCATCTACGATTTTGATAATACGATCAGCAAAAAGAGCAATATCTTCTTCGTGAGTTACCAAAATAATGGTGCGTCCCATTTCTTTGTTGAGCTTGGTAAATAAATCCATAATTTCCACACTCATTTTGGTATCCAAATTACCGGTCGGTTCATCGGCAAAAATAATCGGCGCATCATTAACAATGGCACGAGCAATTGCGACACGTTGTTGCTGACCGCCGGAAAGCTGATTAGGCATATGGTTCATTCTGTCTTTAAGTCCAACGCTTTTAAGAGCTTTTTGCGCACGTTCTACACGTTCTTCATCGGGAACACCGGCATAAATCATCGGCAGTTCAACATTTTCAATGGCAGAGGTTCGGGAAAGAAGATTAAACCCCTGAAAAACGAAACCGATTTTTTTGTTACGAATTTCGGCCAATTGGTCGTTGGTCATTTTCTCAACATTCACACCGTCGAGAGCATATTTTCCGGAAGTGGGCTTATCCAAACAACCTAAGATATTCATCAGAGTAGATTTTCCTGAACCCGATGGTCCCATAATTGCCACAAACTCACCTTGATTAATTTCCAAAGAAATACCTTTGAGGATTTTCAGATTAAATCCGTCCAGAGGATAAGATTTGACAATATTTTTAAGTTCAATAAGCGGCATTATCTCGGCATCCTTAATCTCATTTGGCGTTCAAGTTCCTCAGCACTTTTGTTTTCCAAAATCACCTCATCTCCTTCTTTCAAATCATCAGAAGAAACTTCGGTATTATTATCATCACTCACACCGGTTTTTACGGTAATACGTACAGGTTGTCCTTTGCGCAAAATCCAAATACCTTTGTCTTTATAGCGTTTGGTCGAAGTACCATTTTCATCAGTCATATAAAAGCGCAGAGCTTTGTTAGAGACGAGAAATACATTTTCTTTATTAGAAGTAATAATTTCCACATTAGCGGTCATACCGGGTTTGAGTTTCAAATCTTTATTATCAATTTCAATAATCACCTCATAGGTCACAACATTTGAAGTTGTAATTGCTTGGTTGCGCACTTGGGTTACAACACCATGGAAAATTTCATCAGGGTAGCTATCAACACTAAAGTCAACTTTCTGTCCATCTTTAACTTTAGCAATATCAGCTTCCACTACCGATGCTTCAATTTGCATTTTAGTCAAGTCTTCAGCCACCGTAACCAGAGTCGGTGTTTGGAAACTAGCGGCCACGGTTTGCCCAACCTCCACTTCTTTAGAAACAACAATTCCATCTACCGGAGAAACAATTTTGGTATAGTTCAAATCAATGAGTGCTGAATTTAAGGCCGCTTCCGCTTGTTTAACTTGAGCCTCTTGCAAAGCCAGTTGTGCTACCGAATTATCATAGTCACGTTCGGCAGATTCAAGTTCAGCATCGGCAGAATAACGTGACTTATTGAGTTTTTGAATACGAGCCAAATGTTTTTTATAGTAAGTAATATCATTTTTTACCACATCGACTTGAGCCTTAGCGATATCAAGTGCAGCTTGCTTTTGAGCTACTGTTGCTTCAAACAAAGCCGGATCAATCTGCGCCAGAACCTGATTTTTTGTCACTTTAGAATTATAATCGACATAAATTTCAGAAATGGTACCGGAAACCTGCGTACCAATATTAATGGTTGAAATAGGATTAATGATGCCGGAAGCCGTCACTTTCTCAATAATATTACCTTTTGAGAGTTTTTGGGTAATATATTCATTATTATTTTTTTGCGGAGTCAATAAAAAGAATCCGACTCCAAACAAAAGACATCCGATTACACCATATTTTATATATTTATGCATCATTTCACAACCTTTACTATAAAAAAAGCATCAATTTTGTTTTTAAAATAAGCAAATTTATTTAAAAATCCATAAAATTCTTGTCTTTTTCATTTTTTTGTCTATATTTAAAGACAGTATTTTATACATATGCATATAATTATTAACGCAAGAATGAACAAAAATGTTCAAACTTGCTAGTATTAACAATAAAAAAATTTATTATGGAAAATCAGAAATCTGAGGGTATCTCCTCAACAGTAAAGAAAAACATGTTTTTAAGACAAGCTATTTCCGAGGTTGAACATTCAAAACAATTGGCTCCGGATGCTATTAATCGCCTCAAAAACATTTTTTCAAAAAAGAAATTTGACGGCATTGAGAAATGCTGCTACGAGGTTGTTATAGCTCTCGGTATGAGCGGCAACCCAGAATTAAGAACATTAGCAGGTGAATTTAATGCTATATTGAATAACGCTTGCAGATAATTTTTTTTTGTTAATTAAAAAAATATTAAAAAAATGGAAAAAAAGAAGTTTTTTGAAACTCTTGCGACCTTGCCGTTGCTGGAAAAAATTGCACGTATTAAAGCTGAAAATTCTATCTCTGCCGAAGAAAAAGAAACAATTATTACAAGCTTCATCAGCAGAGATAAGACTCTTTCTCTTGATGAAAAGAAAGAACTCATCAGAAAAGAGTTTCCTGAATCGGGTGGCAAACTATGGCTTCAAGTTGTTGAAACTGCTCGTAAAAAGCCTCGGAATTTGTCAAACAAGCTTCATTTGAAAGACTATTTAACTCAAAATATGTCTTCCATTGAAGTACAAGGCTCGAACAGTAAAAAAACAAAAGAACGCAACATAAGAGTATTAAACACTCTTACTGCATTCTTAACAGAAAAACGCAGGTTGAACGAATTTGTTGATAAAGATGATTGCAACATCATCCAACAGTTCTTCAAAACTGAGTTATATGCTGAATATCGAGACCAGCTAAATGGATTGATTATCACAGCTTTCCGTTTCAGAAAACAGCTGATCAAACAATTAGCCAGTGACTATGTTGCAGAACTTCTTGAACAAGGAATGGTTGATACTGTTTTGATGCTGGAGTTGGTTAGAGGAGGATATATTTCTGTTGAAGTATTTTCACTTCTTCATCGCTATCCAGATATCATAACCAACAACATACCTTTAGCACAAGAAATTGTTCGGGAAATCAACGGGCTGGCAGAAGGAGCAACAAAAGAGGAAAAAATAATGTTAGCAAGGCTCATTGGCTTATATAATGAACTGATAGCTAACAAAAAATAACCTTCCTTTCTTTTCGTTTTTTTTCATAGTAGAATTTTTAGAAAGAGCGTCCTCGTGAGAAGACGCTCTTTTGCTTTTTAAAGACAAAAAAAAACGAGTCCGGTTTCACAACCAAACCCGTTCATGATACACAAAATTTAAGCAAAGAACTATGTTCAAGATAAACTAAGTCGTTCTAAAACGAAAACCGAGTTCCCCGTCATTCATGACAATTTTACCTTCAAGTAATTGACCATCTACCCAAAGTTCCATTTTATGAGCCACATCGCGATAACCTAATTCTCGATAGCTCAATTTTCCGCTCCAAATTTGCATTTTTGCATTCAGAGGAATAAAACAGGCGTAATCCGTTTTATCATCATTTTTTGACGTCAATTTCATAATCACCAGAGGATAATGACGCAATTCACGTTCATAACACTCGGCAAAGAAAATTTTTCCGATATTATATTTTTCAGTCAAACTCGGACAAGCCGAAAGAATAACCTCTTTAAAATCGCAAGGGGATAATACGACCTCTTTTTTCCCTGAAAAGAATCTTTTTATTTCCATAAATAATTCAGATTTAATAATTAAACAAAATATAAAAAAGAAGCCCTAAACATACTCTTTGCGAAACAAAAGTCAAGCAAAATCCACAACCATTTGAATATCAAAGACTTTATTTTCACATACCCATTTATTAAGAAGGTGTTAAAATTTAACTTTACAAATATGCATTTTTGCCGCTAAATATGGCATAATTTATCATAACAAACAACGAAGATTCTTAAGATGAAAAAAACAAAAAAATTCATATTAATCAGCATGCTAAGCATTATCATTAGTGCTTGTCAACAAACACCTCGTCCAAGCATTGTTCCTGCTGTTGAAACTCCTCAATCATCTCTTCACCGCTTAAATATCATTGGTGAAGTTGAGCCCATTTATTTTCCACCTATGAAGACTCCATTTGCCGCCCGAATTGATACCGGTGCCGAGCAATCAGCCATTGATGCTGATAACATAAAATATTTTGAAAGAGATGGAGAAAAATGGGTTGCCTTTACCTTAATCAATAGAGAAAGCGGTGAAAAACATCGTTTTGAAAAAGAAATTGATCGCCATATTAGTATTAAACGCATTCACGTTACAGAAAAACGTCCTATGGTCGTAATGGATGTAAAATTCGGTGATGAAACCTTCGAAGCCAATTTTTCATTAGCCAAACGCGACAAATTTGAATATCAAGCACTTGTCGGCCGCAACATTTTAACTGGCCGAGCCATTGTTGATACTTCTGTTGCCAATACCTTACACTAAACAGAGAAAAAAACATGTTCAAAAAATTTTTTACCGTCCGTAGAGTACTCTCCTTTTTATTATTGCTATCAACAATTTTTGCCGGTTATAGCATTTATTATAAAATCAAATACTGGGGCTTTAGTTTTGCACCCAAACAAATGTCTGACGTATGGACAATTGAAGCGCATGTAAGCTTTACCCCCAATGGAGAGCCAATAAAAGTATCATTAACTACCCCTTCGGAAAACAACAATTTCAAAATTTTGGAACAAGATGTCATTGCCGAAGGATATAAAGTTAAAAAAGTCAAAGGCGAAACCAATCGCGTTATATTGACTTCTCCGGCCAAAGAAGGTGTACAAAATATTTACTATCGCGTTATGCTGTTTGACAACAAAGATGCCAAAGGAAAAACCAAAGCACCTACTCCTGCTGCCCCCAAACAACCTTTCTTTGACGAACAAACTTATGCCACGGCGCAAAACATTCTCAAAGCAGCCAAAAAAATGCCTGGAGATGATGCGCAAAAAATTATCAATCTGTTCAATCAACCTACACCTGATGCCAATGTTTTAGCTTTTCGTCCTTTGAAAAAAAATACCAAAGACACCATTGAAGCCATTCGTAATTTATTGGCCTTAAAAAATATTCCGACACGCACGGCTCGCGGCATCAGATTGGCCGAAGAGAAAAAATCTTTTAGTGCCGATTTAATGTTAGAAGCCTACATCAAAGGCAAATGGAGAACCTATAATGTCAAAGATGGCAGCATAGGTGTTCCATCAAACTTTATTCTTTTCCAACGAGGTGGAGATTCTTTACTTGATGTAGAAGGTGGTGAAGATTCAACCATTAAGTTTTCCGTTATCAAATCTGTCACATCTTCTATCAACTTGGCTGGCAAAAGAGCCGACATAGCCAAACAAAAGAGCTGGTTTGATTATTCCATTTACAATCTGCCGGTTGCCGAACAAAACGTCTTAAAATGGCTGATGATTTTCCCATTAGGCATATTAATTACTGTTTTACTACGCAACATTGTCGGTATAAAGACCATGGGAACTTTTACCCCCATGTTACTTGCCATGTCTTTGGTCAAAACCGGATTGACCGCAGGTTTAATCAGTTTTGGTTTAATCATGGTCATTGGTTTATCCATGCGTGCCCTACTTTCCAAGCTCAACTTATTGTTGGTGCCGAGAATTGCCGCCGTTGTGATTTTTGTTATTTTGATAATGCAAACATTCACAATTTTAGGATACAGATTTAAGCTGGACATGATATCTGCAGCAGCCTTTTTCCCCATCATTATCATGGCTTGGATTATTGAGAGAGCATCCATCACTTGGGAAGAAGACGGCGCTATAAATGCTTGCCAAGAAATTGTTAACAGCTTAATTGCAGCCTTAGCTACATATTTTGTCATCAACAACGAAATGATAAGACACGTTATGTATGCCTTTAACGAACTAAATCTTGTCATTTTATTCATTGTTATGTTGCTTGGTACGTACACAGGTTACCGCTTAACTGAATTAAGAAGATTTGCACCGATTGCCGAAAGGGATTAAGATGTTTTTTAAGAACTTTTTTTCTTCTTTTGCCAGTCCATCCAGTTTAAGAAAAGCCGGTGTTTTGGGCATGAACCGCCGCAATTACAAATTCATCAGCAAATATAATGACAGAAGATTATATCCGTTGGTAGATGACAAGGTTCAAACCAAAAATCTGGCTCAACAGCATGGCATTACCACCCCTCACCTGATTGGTGTGATAGAACACCAATACGAGGTAAAAGACTTGCTCAAAGTCATTGGCGAGAATAAAGACTTTGTAATTAAACCAGCTCATGGTTCCGGTGGCAAAGGTGTTTTGGTTATCAAGTCTTTTAGCGAAGATTGCTTTGTTAAAGCATCAGGAGAAACTCTGACCTTTCACGATGTTTATAAGCACATCTCCAACATTTTGAGTGGATTATACAGCTTAGGCGGACAATATGATGTTGCCGTAATTGAGGAATTGGTACATTTCAGCAATATATTCAAAGATTATAGCTTTCAAGGTATTCCCGATGTCAGAATCATTGTCTATAAAGGCTATCCAGCTATGGCTATGATGCGACTTGCCACCAAAGCCTCCGGCGGCAGAGCTAACTTGCACCAAGGAGCTGTTGGTGTTGGTTTGGACATCAGCAAAGGAACGGCCTTAAAAGCTGTAATGAACAATTTACCAATTGAACAGCACCCAGATACAAACGCAAAACTAAGCGAAATTTCCGTTCCTTATTGGCGCGAACATTTACTGATTGGCGCCAAAGCTTATGAAATGACCGGACTTGGCTATTTGGGCGCCGATATTGTGCTTGATGCAGAAAAAGGCCCAATGATGCTTGAGTTAAATGCCCGCCCCGGCTTAGCCATTCAAATTGCCAACGGCTTAGGCATTGAAGGCGTGTTAAAACGCATTGAGCATTATTATCCCAAAGGCTTAACACCGGAAGAACGTGTCGATTTTGTTTTAAATTTTGGTAAGAAATAGTAGCAAAGCAAAAGTTTCATACCTATATATGAAATAGATGATACAAAACAAAGGACAAGAAAGATGACAGAAGAACAAAAATTAATCAAAGGTAGCAAAACTCAAAAACTTGAAAAATCAAAGACTAAGAGTTTACCCAAAGAAGAAACCAAAAAATTGGGTGTGAGCAAAACCAGAGCCAAAAAGATTAAACATTCTTATCAAGTAAAAGACCCAGAAAATGCTTTGTTACTCAAATTAAAAGATGGCGATGTCGTCATTGAAATGTTCCCTGACGTTGCACCAAACCATGTTAAAAGAATCAAAGAGCTGGTTAGACAAGGTTTCTACAATGGCTTGAAGTTCCACCGCGTGATTGAAGGCTTTATGGCTCAAACCGGTTGCCCGTTAGGAAATGGTACCGGCGGCAGCGGTCAAAAGCTCAAAGCCGAGTTCAACAAAATGCCGCATAAGCGCGGTACGGTTTCCATGGCACGCTCCATGTTTCCCGATTCGGCTGATAGTCAATTTTTTATCTGCTTTGATGATTGCGATTGGCTCAATGGGCAATACACAGTTTGGGGTGAAGTCACTTCCGGTATGGAATTTGTAGATATGATTAAAAAAGGTACCGGTTCCAACGGTGCCGTCAGCAATCCCGATGAAATCATCTCAATGAGCGTGATTGCCGATTTGTAATAAGTTATTGATTTTTCAGTTAAAGCCTCTTTTTTAAGGGGCTTTTTTTATTTTTTTGGACAAAAAAGTGTTGTTTAAGTCCATAAAATATGATATAAAGAGTCTATCAAAAAAAATAATTATGGCAACTATTAAGGAAAAAACTAAAGTGTAGCTCTTATTTTTAAGGGGACTTCTTTAGCCGGCGTGGTTGCTAATGTTTAACTTAAAAAAATTTTGAAATATGTGTAAGATTAAAAACGCCCTCCGTGAGGGCAACTTCCGCGCCTTAGCCTCACTACAGTTTTCCACCAATGACATTGAGTCTATTTTAACAGACGCCGAAGAGGCTCTGAAAGATGATTTAAATCTCGTTGAAGAAACCGAAGCCCGTACGCAAGCCTTAAGGCTTCGCATTGAGCGGGCAAATAAAAGAATTGAAGAAAATCGTTCCATTATTAAAAACAGCGAAAAGCTGTTAGAGATGATGGAACAAGGAGAATTTCTTTCTGAGTTAGTAAACGAAGAATAATCTCCCCAAAAAATAAATAAAGCCCCCGAACTCGGAGGCTTTTTTTATGGCTGCTTCGCCTGGACTGTAAATTCCCATTGCCACATCTGGCAATGGACCCCTTTCGCGTCGTAAGTTTCAACTTTGGCACAATTTCAAGCTAAAGCTAAGAAATTGCACCTCGTTTCAACAACTATCCGCTCCGAACCAAAATCTTGGTTCTCGTCGGGCTGTGCCTAGCCATAAAAAAAACTCCCCTAAAAGGAGAGTTTTTTTATGGCTGCTTCGCCTGGACTGTAAATTCCCATTGCCACATCTGGCAATGGGCCCCTTTCGCGTCGTAAGTTTCAACTTCGGCACAATTTCAAGCTAAAGCTAAGAAATTGCACCTCGTTTCAACAACTATCCGCTCCGAACCAAAATCTTGGTTCTCGTCGGGCTGTGCCTAGCCATAAAAAAACTCCCCTAAAAGGAGAGTTTTTTTATGGCTGCTTCGCCTGGACTCGAACCAAGATTGACGGAGTCAGAATCCGCTGTCCTACCATTAGACGACGAAGCAATAAAACTAATAACGCATTATATCTATGCCTTTTTATTGCTCTTGTCAAATGGTTTGTTAAAATTTTATCTTATAGATTCAATTAATCTTTGCGGATTGATAATAATACCGATATTTTCTTTAAAATCACCGGTTGCAAGCGCCTTTTGCCAAAATTCTTGTCCGCTCAGATTTGAATTAACGCTTTTTGCCAACAAATACAATCCACATTTATAAACCTCTAAATTAGTCGGATATGGATTAAAAATATAAGATTTCAACGTATCGCTTCCGGCAACCGTATGTCTTCCGGCAGGAAAACACAAAGTTTGACGCAAACGTTTTTCATCAGGTATTCGCCGTGGATTTTGGGAATAAAACAATTCATAATCTTCAAAATTTTCAACATCTCCACCGATTTTGCATCCAACCCCAACTGCTCCATAATTTTGATAATCAAAGGAAAGCCAAATACCAAGCTTATGCGCACGCTCTGCCGCTTGCTTAAATTCTGCTGCGCCTTCATCATCTTGAAAACATGATGCCAACAAACCACGCAACAGGCAAACGGCATCAATTCCGTTTTTACCGATCTTGATTAATTCTTCATGCAAATCACAAATTTCATTAAGTGCAAGGGCATAATATGTTTGCGAACGCCCGATAGTACCAACCGAATAGTAATAAACATCGGCATCAGATGCCACTCCGCAAGTTTTACCGACCAATGCCGAAACCAACTGTCCGCCACTCATATCTCCACCTTCAGGCAAGACATCTAATTCTTCATAACCTTTGATATTTTGATAATATTCCAAATGATTAGAAAGCTTGCGCCAATCAATTACCGCCACGGCCCGATTTTGTCCGCTTATACCTTGTTTATGCAAATTTTTAATTCCAAGACCAAAATTTTTGCGTTCTTCCAAAAATTCTTTCGGCTGAAAATGCGGCGGAAGTTTAGAGGCATGTTTCGGCCAAACCGTTAAATCGGAATAGGTAACAAAAGAAACATCCATTTGAGATAAGTCATAAGCAGACAAATCCATGTAAGATAAATCGAGCCATAGAGAAAAATCCCCAAACGGGGTTTGCGTTTGAAAAGTTTTGAAATCTATATGAGGATTTTGAGTGATTAATTTTTGTTTACTGGCTTCAAACATAGCCTCACCCTTATCATCAGCATAAAAGCGCAACGGCTTTTGCATGGAGAGATTTTTGTGTTCAATAAGCGCGGTGGCTAACTTAGTATCATCTGAGCTTTGCAGATTATTCCAACTATCAAAACCATATTCTTTAGCAATCACGTGCTGCATATTCATTAAGGATAAATCTTCTTTTTTACCAAAAACTTTTTGGCAACGAAGCTTTGCTGTGCTGTTTTGCGCCCGATATTCTTTTAACAGAGATTTAGCTTAAGATTTAAAAATATCAATATATTCAATCATGACAATTCCTTTCCACAACTCATCATAAACCTGTTCGATGGGTATAAATAAGTTGTTTTGAGAAATTATAAAAAAACAAATAAAAAAAGCGGCAATGAAAAACTTTGGCGAACATTCCGAGCGCTTGCCCCACTCATAAAGATAAGGATAGCATTTTTTCATTATCTGTCAAGCAAGCACAAAAAAATCCTTCCTATGGTTACCCCTAGGAAGGATTTTCTTTTTTATCACCTATTTCTTTTCTTCTACCGGAACCACATTAATATGCAGTTCTTTGAGTTGTTGCTCGGTCACATAGTTTGGAGCTTGCATCATCAAGTCTTGTGCCTTACCGTTCAATGGGAACAAAATCACGTCACGGATAATCGGCTCATCCAAGAGCAACATAACCAAACGGTCAACACCATAAGCTGAGCCGGCGTGCGGAGGAGCGCCAAACTTAAACGCACTAATCATACCACCGAACTTGTTATCAACCACACTATTATCATAACCGGCAATTTCAAAGGCTTTGTACATAATTTGAGGTTCATGGTTACGAACCGCACCAGACAAAAGCTCAACACCATTGCAAACAAAGTCATATTGATAAGCTAAAATATCTAACGGATTTTTGTTTAACAAAGCATCCATTCCGCCTTGCGGCATAGAGAACGGATTATGAGAAAATTCAACCGCACCGGTCTCTTCATTTTCTTCATAGAAAGGAAAGTCAACAATCCAGCACATTTTGAAGGAATTTTCATCAACGAGACCTAACTCTTCGCCAACCTTGTTGCGCAAACGACCACTGAACTTATCAAACTTCATACCCTTACCAACCATAAAGATAACGGCATCACCATCTTTAACACCATAGCTTGCTTTGAGTTCGTTCAATTTTTCTTCACTCAAGAGTTTGGCAATACCTTTAGCACCGGCTGAGGCAAAAGCCACATAAGCAATACCGCCCATACCTTCTTCTTTAGCATAAGCATCGAGCTTATCAAAGAAAGAACGCGGTTTTTCGGCAATACCTTCAACCACCATGGCTTTAACGGTTTTACCTTCTTTAACCAAGCCGTCATAAACACCAAAGCCGCTGTTACCGAAGAATGATGTTGCATCTTGCAAGATAAGCGGGTTACGCAAATCCGGCTTATCAGAACCATATTTTGCCATAGCTTCACGGAACGGAATATGAATAAACGGTGCTTGGTCAACTTTTTTACCATTGGCAAATTCATTAAAGATTGTACCCAAAGTATGCTCAATAACCTTGAACACATCTTCTTGAGTAGCAAAACTCATTTCCATATCCATTTGGTAGAACTCCCCCGGAGAACGATCAGCACGTGGGTCTTCATCACGGAAACATGGTGCAATTTGGAAATATTTATCAAAGCCGGATACCATCAACAATTGTTTGAACTGTTGCGGAGCTTGCGGCAAAGCATAGAATTTTCCTGGGTTCAAACGAGAAGGAACCAAAAAGTCGCGCGCACCTTCCGGAGAAGAAGCCGTCAAAATCGGCGTTTGATACTCGGTAAAGCCTTGCTCACGCATCAATTCACGAGAACGTTGAATAACTTTTGAACGGAGCAAAATATTTTTATGAATACGGTCTTTACGCAAGTCAAGAAAACGATATTTCAAGCGCAACTCTTCCGGCGCATCATCTTCAATTGCCACTTGGAATGGCAAAACATCGGCCTGAGAATAAATTTCCAAACCGTTAACAGCAATTTCAATATCGCCTGTGGGCATATTTTTATTCACGCTTTCTCGCATAATCACTTTACCGGTAATACCGATAACCGATTCGGGGCGGATAGATTGGATTGTTTCAAACAAATCGGAATGACTATCAAACACACATTGAGTAATTCCGTAATGATCTCGCAAATCCACAAAGCACAAGTTTCCGAGATTACGTTTGCGGTGAACCCAACCGGCGAGTTTCACCTCTTTATTAATATCTGCGGCACGAAGTTCGCCACAGGTGTGTGTACGATAGCAATTCATATCAAAACCTCACAAAATATTGTTTATTTTTTTTGCCCTTATGTTGTAGACTCAAAACAAAAGAAAAGCAACAAAAAAAGAGCTATGACGTTTATGTCATAACTCTTTTTTTCAAGTTAAAATCTTACAACAACTTTTCTGCGTGGAAGAAAGTCGGCGTTGATTTTGTAAAACGTTTACAAATCTTCCGCACATTTTCGAACCAATATTCGTCCGGCATTTCGGTATGACCTCTGAATTCCACCCAAGAAGCATCTTCTGTCTTATGACAGGAAATTATAACCGGATAGAATTTTTTAGTTTCTTCCCAAGATGCTTCCTGCCATTTTTCCGCCCAACGTCCGGCATCACGAAAGTTTCCATACACCGGAAGGACAAAGCTGTTACAATCTTTTTGAGGCAAAACAACAGAAAAATCAACCTTTTCAGGCACTTTCCAAAAATCTTTTTGTTGAGCAGCAAATTCCTGTTGCAACTTTTCAACAAGAGCAATATCGGAAATTTCAACGACCTGAACATTTTGATCATCAGCTTCCGTAACTACTTTGGCGTCAGCAATTTTCAACTCAGGATACTTTTCTGACATTTGTTGCATTTGAGCTGCCTCAGCAACGAGCAAGAAATAAGATTTTAATGTGTACATGGTAAAAAAATTTAAGTTAAAGATTACAAATGATATCGCAATTTTCAATTTTTATTTCGGATGCTGCCCATTCATATGCATCAGGTTGAATATTATGGGCAAAATTAAGCATCAGCTGTATCCACTTATCGTCAGGACACAACGAATACGATTGAAAGCAAACTTGCTTATTTTTAACATCTTCAAAAATCGCAAAGCGCAATATTTTCAATTCATCTTGATTAAGCCCAGCCACAACCTTACCACATTGACACCAAACAGCATAGAGCTGCGGTTCATCTTCGAACTGCAGGGTAAAAGTACAAAGTTTAGCTTTTCCTTCATCATTTTTCTGTGGTAAATAATAGCGAACAGCCGCATTTTTAGGATAATCAGATAACAATTGCTGCAATTTATCAACTGAAGGTGCTTCCAAAGCCAAAGCCTCTTCTCTGCATCTAATTCCCCAAATCAAAGCCGTATGTTTTTCACAAATATTTGGAATTTGTTTTACAAAATTATGCACTCTATTTGACGGCATAACAACAACAGCGGGAAATACGTTTGTTTTTTCCATAACTTTCATTTTTTTAAATTAGTAATAAAATTGATAATCTCTATAAAAATATTTTTAATGACAAAGTTCTACCACATTTTTAGACAAAATCAAGCTTTTTATAATCTCAATAAAAAATATTGAATCCTTATAGGTTTTGCTTTATAAGAAACATAAATTTAATTAAGGAAGAAATATGATAAATTTGATTGATACAACTGAAAAATTGGAACAATTTTGCGCATCTTTGAACGATAAACCTTTTATCACCATAGATTTAGAATTCATGCGTGAAAAAACATATTACGCAGAGCTCTGCCTCATTCAAGTCGGCGCAGAAGGACAAGCTGCCATCATCGACCCCATGAGCAAAGAGCTTAACTTGGCATCATTTTTCGACCTATTGAACAATCAAAACATTGTAAAAGTCTTTCATTCCGGCCGCCAAGATATTGAAATCTTATATAATTTGACCGGAAAAATTCCCACACCATTGTTTGATACTCAAATTGCTGCCATGGTATGTGGTTATGGAGAATCTGCCGGCTATGAAAGTTTGGTCAAAGGCATATTGAAGATAGATTTAGACAAGACCAGCCGCTGCTCCAATTGGGAACTTCGTCCCTTAGATGAAAAACAATTGCAATATGCTCTATCTGATGTAACTCATTTGGTTAATTTATACATTCACTTCAAACAAAAATTAGTCGAAAACGGACGTGAAAGTTGGCTTGAAAACGAACTCGATATTTTGCGCAATCCACAAACTTATGATGTTGACCCTTACGAGATTTGGCACAAAATCAGACATCGTTCCCACAATGCCAAAGTTCTCACCTATTTGCGCGAGTTAGCTGCATGGCGCGAAAAAAGAGCAAAGAGCAAAAATACACCACGCCAATCTATCATTAAAGATGACATGCTGGCAAACATTGCCGCTATCTGCCCCAAAAACATAGATGAACTTTTACAAATCCGCAATATGCGCAAAGATGTGGCTCAGGGTAAACTCGGTACTGAAATTTTAGAAGTTTTAGAGCAATGCAAAGAAATCCCCTCTTCAAAATATGTCCGCCCAGAAAAAGACAAACCTTTATCATCAGGAGCACAATCATTGTATGAACTCTTAAAACTGCTTTTAAAAATTCGCTCGGCAGAACAAGGAGTTGTAGCAAAATTAATCGCCACGGATGAGGATTTGAAATTATTATCCTCTTTTCAAGATGAAAACTGCATGGCTCTTTCAGGCTGGCGTTATGACATTTTCGGCAAAGATGCCATAGAACTTAGAAACGGCAATGTCTGTATTGCTTATGATAAAGATAAACACGGCATTGTTTTACAAGAAAACAACCCCGAAAATCAGGGTTGTTAAAATAAATGAGAATTTAATTCTGGCATAATATATTCTTTCAAAAATAATAAGGTTGATTATAAACTTTATCCATAAAACGAAGCAGTTTTATTACCTTGTCGCAACGAATGGAATAATAAATAGTTTGTGCTTCGCGTCTGGTTTTAACAATTTTTTCGCTACGCAAAACAGCTAAGTGCTGAGATAATGCCGATTGACTTATACCAATGAGTTTTTCCAGTTCTCCGACATTAAGTTCTCTGCCAAGTAAATGGAATAAAATCTCAAGTCGTTTCATATTTCCAAGCGCTCGAAAAATTTTAGCACTGCTTTCAATTGCCACATTTTTCATCTACACCTCCTGATATATATAATTACAATTTAATTTAGCATAGATTGAAATACTTGCCCAGTTCTAGGCGAACTAATTGCTATATATACTTAAATACATAGCCGATAGTTTTACTTTTAAAATTGCCAATCAAAAATAAGTAGATTAAGATGAGGATAAATTAAATAAGGAGAAGATTATGCCTGAAAATGAAATTCAAAATTTGAGCTTTGAAGATGCGCTGATTCAACTAGAAAACATTGTCCGTGAACTAGAAAGCGGACGCATAAAATTAGATGATGCTGTCAAAGCTTATGAAAAAGCAGTGTCCTTAAAACAACTCTGTGAAAAAAAGCTCAAAGATGCCCAGTTAAAAATTGAAAAAATAGAGATTTCACCAAACGGCGAAATTTCCACCGCCCCCTTAGATAAGGTAGAAGAATAATGTCTAACATCAAAGAAAAACTCCAATCTTTTTCACAAGACTTTAACACTCACTTAGAGCAATATTTTCCGCTTCCAAATGGGCCGGAAAAGCGTGTAGTTGAAGCCATGAAATATTCTGTTATGAATGGTGGTAAAAGATTGCGTCCGTTTTTGGTCTGTGAAACAGCTAAATTATATGGTGTTTCCACCTACCCAACCGCAGCGCTCGTATCGGCTTCTTTAGAGATGTTGCACTCATATTCTCTCATTCACGACGACTTACCGGCAATGGATAATGATGACTTACGCCGTGGAAAACCGACATGCCATAAGGCTTTTGATGAAGCCACAGCTATTTTGGCCGGTGATGGTTTATTAACCCAAGCTTTTGAGCTTTTGAGTCACAAAACCTTGAATATTGACGCCAATATCCGTTGTGAGTTGATTAATTTACTCGCCAATGCTGCCGGAGCTTACAATGGCATGATAGCAGGACAAATGCTTGATATTTATGCCGAAACTGCACCTAAAGAAGAAAATAATGAAAAATTGATTTTGCATATTGAAGAAATGAAAACCGGTAGATTAATTCGCTATGCTTGCGAAGCCGGAGCCATTTTGGGTAAAGCCGATATGGATGAGAGATTGGCAATTGTCAACTATGCCAGAAAAATTGGTTTGGCTTTCCAAATTGCCGATGACATTTTAGATGTAGAAGGCAATCAAGAGCTTATGGGTAAGAAACTACAAAAAGATGAAGCCCAAGGCAAAGCCACATTCGTAAGTATTTATGGCTTAGATAAAGCAAAAGAAATAGCCAAAAATTTAATTTGTGAAGCTAAAGAATGCATCTCAATTTTTGGAGCTAAAGCCCAAACTCTGCAAGACTTAGCTGACTTTATTATTGAAAGACAAAATTAAATAAAAATATTATACATAAAATAAAAAAACACCATATCTGATTAAAGCTTAGTAAATCAAAATATGGTGTTTTTTTCATTTAATAGAAAATAACATCGACAACTTCATCATAATTCAGATGAGAAACCGTCTGACCACAACATTGTTCCCAAACATATGGTGTTGTATTACCGGCATTTTCATCCAAAAGATAAGTTTTACCGCCAAAAGTTTCCTGCAAGGCCATAGCTCTAGTGCAACTTCCGAAATAATAAGCCGCATCTAAGTCCAATACTTCAAACCAAACTCCTGAATTATGAATAATATCAAGAATAGAATTTTTTAGCTCTTGTGGAGCGACATCCTCTACAAAAAATACCCTTCCGATATTTTTGATTTTGGCATTAGGAAATTTTTTTAAAATTTCAGCTTTAATTGTCTCAATGTTTTTCTTTCTTTCCATCATGTTCATAAAATTTTAGGTTAAACAAACGACATAAAATATCTATTTATTTTTCAGTACGATAGAAAAGAGATATAATAAAGAAGTTTCATAAAATAACTATAATAATTTTCCTTTATCTTCGGCATATATCCATTTTCAAATTTTAGCAAGATAAAAATGTCAAAACATAAACAATGAAAAACTTTAATTATTTTCGATTAGCTCAAACGGATAGCCTTCTTTTTCATCAAACGGCTCAAACTGGGAAAGCAAAGTATCAAAGCAATTCTCATCAATATAAAGCGCGTTATCATCGGTTTGCGTGCGTTTAAGCACCCATTGCTTAGCAAGCGTCATATCACACTCCAAAACATGAAAAACAACATTTGAGGTAAGGCTTTTTGCCCATTGATAATATTCTTGGCGCTTTGATTTGCTCCAAAAGCCATAATCCAAAATCACGTTCTGTCCCTTTTGTATGGTTTGTTTGGTTTGTTTGCGAATATAATCATCAACAATTTTATATTTAGCGGCAAAATCATCAGGATTGCGACCAAAACGCTCCTTCATAATCTCATCATGGGTAAAAAGTTTGGCCGGCAATTCCAAAGCCAATTTTTGAGCATAAGTTGTCTTGCCAAAACCTAAAAAGCCACATAGTAATATGATTTGTGGCATTTGTTTTTGATTATTCCTCATCTTCCCTCCTCTTTTATAAAACATACAAGAAAAATCTTTCAAAACGCAACTACAAAAAAACAGCAGGTTTTCATCCCTGCTGTTTTTTTGTTTTTAACGCATTTGGCGTTTGAGTTTAGGTCTACCTTCTTTTTCGGCGCGTTTGTTGATTTTGCGAAGCTTGATGTTTTCTTCATCAAACACTTCTCCGATAATGGCAAACATCATCGGCACAAACAAAGTTGCAACGAAGGTTGACATAATCATACCGCCAATCATACCGGTACCGATTGAGTGACGGCTGGCTGCACCGGCACCTGTTGAGATTGCCAACGGCAATACACCAAAGGTAAAGGCCAAAGAGGTCATCACAATCGGACGGAAACGAAGTTTTGCTGCTTCAATAGCCGCTTGGGCATAGGTCAAACCTTCATGCACTTTCATCACGGCAAATTCCACAATCAAAATGGCGTTTTTAGCGGACAAACCAATCAAGGTTACCAAACCGACTTGGAAGTACAAATCGTTTTGAATACCGCGCATCCATGTGGCAAGCAAAGCTCCGAACACACCAAACGGCACGGACAAAATAACCACAATCGGCAAAGACCATTTTTCATATTGCGCCGAGAGGATTAAGAAAATCATAATCACACCAAACGCAAATGCCATGGTAGATGCACCGCCTGCCAATTTTTCTTGGAATGCAGAACCAATCCAAGACAGTGAGTATTCATCGCCCAAAACTTCTTCAGCAACTTCTTCCATTGCGGCAATAGCTTGACCGGAAGAATATCCTTCGGCAGGATCTCCCATTACCTTGGCAGCTGGGAAGATGTTAAAGCGGTTAACAAGTTCCGGACCGGTTACGCGTTTAACATGAATAAGGGTTGAAAGCGGAACCAAATCTCCTTTTGTTGACTTAACATAAACATAACGAAGATCATCAGGTGTTCTGCGGAATTTTGATTCTGATTGCAAGGTTACGCGGAAGTTTCTACCCATATAGGTAAAGTCGTTAATATAAAGACTTCCGAATGTAGATTGTAAAACCGCATAAATGCTGTTAATCGGCACATTCAAAACCATGGCTTTTTCTCTGTCCAAATCAATAGTATATTGCGGTGTGCTGACAGAGAAAGTCGTGGTAATGTTAGAAAGTTCCGGACGCTTGTTAGCAGCATTCAAAAACTCTTGCGTTTTTGCCATCAATTCACGAGATGATTTACCGGTTTTGTTCTGAATATAAGCCTCAAAACCGCCTGTTGTACTCATACCCATAATTGGCGGTAAGTTAAAGGCAAAAGCTATACCTTGCGGTTGACTCATACCTATACCGGTAAAGGTTTTAGCCAAAGCCTCGGCAGATTGGTCTGCTTCCAAACGTTGGTTCCAATCTTTCAAAGTAATAAAGCTTACACCGGAATAGGTATTCTGGCTGGAAGACAGCATATTAAAACCATTAACCGTCAACACGTCAGAAACATTGGGATTACTTCTAACCATATCAGCAATTTTTGAGCTGAATTTTTCGGTTCTGGGTAGTGAAGATGCTTCAGGCATATTATAGGCCATAAGGAGGTTACCCATATCTTCATTCGGCACCAATGCTGTCGGAATAATTTTGAACATTCCGATAATGGCAAAAATCAAACCGATAAAGCTCAAAATAGCCAATTTGCGCCATTTTAAGAAAAATTCCACACCATGAATATACCATGCGGTCACTTTTTCAAAAAAGACGTTAAACCATTTAAAGAAAGCCATTGGCTCTTTTTTGCCATGTGTTTTTTTTATGATAAGAGCGCAAAGAGAAGGTGTTAAAGTTAAAGCCACCAGCGCTGAAATCAACACGGAAACGGCAATGGTAACGGAGAATTGTTTATACATAACACCTGTCATACCGCCCAAGAATGCAATCGGCAAGAACACGGAAGACAAAACCAAAGCCACGGCAACAACCGGACCGGAAACTTCTTCCATAGCCTTGATGGCTGCTTCTTTAGGAGATAACCCCTCTTCACTCATAATACGCTCCACGTTCTCGAGCACGATAATCGCATCGTCCACCACAATACCGATGGCCAAAATCAAACCGAACAAGGTCAACAAGTTGATAGAGAAGCCCAAAATATACATTCCGGCAAAAGCACCGATAATTGAAACCGGCACAGCCAAAATCGGAATAAGGGTTGCGCGGAAGTTCTGCAAGAAGAGATAAACCACGGCAATAACCAAAACCACAGCTTCGAAGAATGTATGAATAACCTCTTCAATAGAAACGTTCACAAACAAGGTTGTATCATAAGGGATATCATATGTAATACCTTGCGGGAAGCTTTTAGCAAGTTCTTCCATTTTGGCTTTAACAGCTTCGGCAGTTTCCAAAGCATTAGCGCCTGATTGCAAATAAACCGCAAATGCTACTGCCGGCTCACCGTTAAAACGAGAACTTACGCTATAATCTTGTGCACCAAGCTCAATTCTAGCCACATCTTTGAGGCGCAGCATAGCTCCGTCTTCATCGGTGGAAAGAATGATATTACCGAACTCTTTAGCATCAACCAAACGTCCTTTAGTGTTCACTGAATAAGTATAAGGCTGAATTTCTTCCATCGGCTCTTGCCCAAACTGACCTGCTGCATATTGCGAGTTTTGCTCTTGAACAGCAGTAATCACATCTTGCGGAGTGAGGTTATGGTCAGCCAATTTGTCAGGAGAAAGCCAAATACGCATTGAATAATCTTGGCTGGCAAAAAGAGATGCACTACCCACACCTTTAATACGTTTAATTTCATCCAACACGTTCAAAAGCGCATAGTTAGAAACATAAACCGTATCATATTGATCGGTAGTAGAGCGCATGGCAATAACCTGCAAAATGGAGTTAGATTTTTCTTCCACGGTCACACCTTGTTTAGTTACTTCTGAGGGAAGTTTTGGTGTTGCCATTTGCACTTTGTTGTTCACATCAATCGTGGCTTGGTCCGGATCAGTTCCGATATCAAAAACCACACCCAAGGTCAAATAACCGGAAGATGTTGCGTTAGAATACATATAAATCATATTCTTAACGCCATTAATTTCTTGCTCCAGAGGTGCTGCCACGGTATCTGCCAACACTTCGGCTGTTGCACCGGGATATGTTGCCGAAACTTGAATTTCGGTTGGGACAATGTTTGGATATTGTTCAATCGGCAAAGCTTTCATAGCCACCAAACCGGAAAGAACAATAATCAAAGAAACAACCGTTGCAAAAATTGGTCTTTCAATAAAAAATTTAGAAAACATCGGTTTTATCCTTTATTTTTAATCTTCCACTTGGGCATCTTTTTCCAAATTATCATCGGTTGTCAGTTCGGGAGTAACGGTCATACCGGGGCGAATTTTCATCAAATTGCTGATAATAACCTTATCCCCTTTTTTCAAGCCGGTATCAACAATCCAGCCGCCGTTTTCAGTAGACAAGCCTGTGTTAATGCTAACCATTTCGACAATATTTTGCGGATTAACGCGATAAACATAAGCGCCATTAGCTCCTTGCATAACGGCATCTTGCGGAACGATTAAAGCATCCAAACGGGTTAAACCTTCCATAACCAAACGCAAGAATTGTCCCGGACGTATCATTTTATCAGGATTCGGAAAAACTGCGCGAAGTTTAACCGTACCGGTTGAAGTATCAATGGTCGGATTAATAAAGTTAATTTGTCCGTTATATTTATAGGTCTGTCCATCACCAAGTTTTACTTTGGCATGAATAGCGCTATCATTATACGGATTTTGAATTTTTCCGCTTTCAACCATATTAGTCAAAGCCATAACTTCATTTTCAGAAGCAGAAAAGATAACATAAATGGGATCGACTTGAGTCAAATGAGTGAGCAAACCGGCATCGCCTGAGGTTGAAATAAGACTACCCTCAGATTGTACTTCCATGCTGGTCAAACCGCTGATTGGCGCAGTAACGGTTGTATAATCCAAATTCAGCTGCGCAGCTTCAACTTCGGCCTGAGCCAATTCTTTATTAGCGAGCAATGCATCATAGTTTGCTTGAGCATCATCTTTAGATTTTTCGCTGGCATAACCTTGTTTGAAGAGCTTTAAGGTTCTTTCTAATTGGATTTTGGCATTTTTAACTTCAGCCTCAGCCTGAGCCAAACGAGCTTTAGCTTGATCTAAAGCGACCTTATAAGGTTTAGGGTCAATTTGGAAAAGAACACTACCCTCTTCCACATGAGAACCTTCAACGTAGTTACGTTTGAGCAAAATTCCGCCAACTTGAGCACGAACTTGAGTCTCTTTTGAGCCTTGAGCTCGAGCAGCAAATTCAAAACTCAAAGGCACATTTTGCGGTTCCACTTGAATAACAGAAACTTTGGGAGCCTGCACGGCTTGCTGATTTTGTGATTTTTCTTGCTTACAACCGGCCAATACCAAAAGCATGGCAGCCAGAGTCAAAAACTTCTTATTAAACAACATATTAATCCTCATTATTTCAGAAACAACTGCAAATAAATGTAATCCATTTTTCGGAAATATCCACTCTTTTATAAAAGATTTCAAGAGTTTTTATTAACTTACTCGAATGTATATAGATATAAAAAAAAGCTCTCAAATGAGAGCTTAATTTCTTAAATCAAATCTAAGACGGCTTCCACGAGATTATGCGTTCCCTCCGCCACTTGTTTTATGGAGTTGGCAAGCATGTAGCATGGCGTGGTCACAATCTTGTGCTCTTCATCTACGCAAACTTCTGTTGCTGCCTTATTTTCATGTTCGGCCCCCATTTTTTTCAAACCGGCAGCCACTTTTGTATCATTGCCGATAGTCAGTTTGACATGATGTTTGCCTAATACGCGCGCAATCACGGTCGGTGCAATACACATTGCTCCGATAACGATTCCTTCATCATAGCTTTCTTCCAAAACACGACGTACTTCATGATTGATTTCACAGTCCGCACCTTTGACGGCAAAATCGCTCAAATTAAGAGCTGCACCAAAACCACCGGGGAAAATGATGGCATCATAATCTTTGGCTTTGAATTCTTGCAAGTCTTTTATTTGTCCGCGAGCAATACGTGCCGATTCGGCCAACACATTGCGATTATCCTCATCTCCGGCAATGGCTGTGGCATGACCGGTGAAATGGTCTATGGTACGAGCCTGCCAAGTATTTGGTGCAAAACATTGATATTCGGCACCTTGTTGGTCAACGGCGAACATAGTTAAAACAGCTTCGTGGATTTCACTACCGTCAAAAACGCCGCATCCGGCGAGAACAATAGCAATTTGTGGACGCTCAGACATAATATTTTCCTTTCTTTTCTTGCGTAATTAATTTATTAAGGAATATATAATAAGTTAACTTAAAATAACAAGAACAAATTAGATAAGTAAGGCAATAAAAAATGCAATGGCAAATGACCTCCTTAAAAAATGGCTTGAGAATAATCACTTCCACACGTCCCAATTTAGAGAGCGTATCATTAGGTGTGTGGGTAAAAACCGGTTCGGCTTATGAAAAAGAAGAAATGAACGGCATTTCTCACTTCTTTGAGCACACTTGCTTTAAGGGTACTAAAAAGCGCAACTCTCTGCAAATCAACGAAGAGATTGAAGATGTCGGCGGACAAATGAATGCTTATACCTCACGCGAGTTTACCGCCTATTATGCAAAAATGCTTAAAAATGATGCCGAATTGGCTGCCGATGTCATTGCTGACATTTTGTTAAATGCCACCTTTCCTGAAGACGAGTTGGTCAAAGAAAGAGAAGTTGTTGTGCAAGAAATCAAACAAACCATAGATGCACCCGACGACATCATTTTTGACTATTTTCAAGAAGCCGCTTTTCCCAACCAAGCTTTGGGACGCACCATTTTAGGTCCTGCCGAAAAAGTCAGAAGTTTTAATGGCGACACCTTGCGTCATTATATTTCCACCAACTATGCCGGTGAGAATATGATTGCTTGCGCCGTCGGTAACATTGAGCACGATGCCTTTGTCAAAATGGTAGAACAACGCATGAGTTCTTTGCAACCAAAAACCTTTTTCACTCCCGAAAAACAAAAATATCAGGGTGGCTTTTTCATTGAAAAAAGAGACATTGAACAAGCCCATGTTTTACTTGGTTTTGAAGCCACAAAATACGAGAGCAAAAGCTACTATCCGACCGTGATTTTATCTACGTTGCTTGGCGGCGGCATGGCCTCTCGCTTATTCCAAGAAATCAGAGAAAAAAGAGGCTTGGTTTATACGGTATATTCTTTTGCCAATGCGCATACACAAACCGGATTATTCGGAATTTATGCCGGAACGGGCAAGAAAGAGCTGGAAGAATTGATGCCGGTTGTGGCAACCGAGGTTAACAAAGTCTGCCAAGAAAAAGTAAGCGAAAAAGAACTTCAACGAGCCAAAGTTCAACTCAAAGCCAGCATGTTGATGGGCTTGGAGAGTTGCTCTTCTTCAGCTGAAGTTTTAGCGCGCCAAATGCTCATTTTCAACCGTATTATTCCGGTAGAAGAAATGGTTGAAATGATAGAGCAAGTATCTTTAGATGACATCCAAAACACTGCATGCAAAATCTTTTCTTCTAAGCCAACTTACACTTTGTTGGGAGCAATAGATAAATATATGCCCTATGAAGATTTGTGCAATGCAATAAAGGTGAAAGCATGAGTGAAAATTTAACTGTTTATATTGCCGAACCGCGCGGTTTTTGTGCCGGTGTCCGAAGAGCTATTGAAATTGTTGAACAAGCTTTGAGAGATTATGGTGCACCGGTTTATGTTCGCCATGAGATTGTTCATAACAAACACGTGATAGAAGATTTGCAAAATAAAGGGGTGATTTTCATTGACGAATTGGCACAAATGCAAGACCAGAGCCGCCCGCTCATTTTCTCTGCCCACGGCGTTCCGCAAAGCGTGGTTGATGAAACCGTAAAGCATGGTATTAAAACAATTGACGCCACCTGCCCATTGGTTGCCAAGGTACATAATCAGATTAAAAAACTGTATCAAGAAGATATGGAGATTATTGTCATCGGCAAAAAAAATCATGTCGAAATCATTGGCACAGTCGGACAAATTCCCAACAGCAATAAATTGCATATCATCAATTCAAAAGAAGATATTGAGAGTTTAAATATAAATCCGGAAAGCAAAGTCGGTTTTGTCACCCAGACCACCCTTTCAGTTGATGATACTAAAGAGATTGTCGCCGCTCTGAAGCAAAAATTTCCAACCATTTCCGCCATGCGCAAAGATGACATTTGCTTTGCCACCACCAACCGCCAAAAAGCCGTTAAAGAAATGGCAAAACTTGCAGCTTTGATAATTGTCATCGGCTCAAAAAATTCTTCCAATTCCAAACAATTAAAAGAAGTGGCTACAAAAAACGGTGCTAAAGAAGCCATATTGATTGATGATGCAAATGAGCTTGATTGGACTTTGTTAAAGGAGTATCAGACCGTCGGCATCACCGCCGGAGCCTCGGCACCGGAATATCTGGTACAAGATTTACTCTACCAATTAAAGTCACATTATGATAATATTAAGATTATGGATGTAAAAGTAGAGTATGAAAAGGTAAATTTCAAACTCTGACAAAGTGGGAGAAGAACCATGTCACGCGCGGAAGACATTTTTCAAAAGCTCATCTATTTTGGGGAAGATGCTATTGATGAATTTATCATCAACCAACAAACCGAAGAGTTGTTTTTGGACTTTAAGCAAGCCGTATCTGTTGGCAAAAACTTTGTTACTCTGCATAGAGACGACCGCAAAAATTTAGCTAAAGCCATTTCCGGTTTTGGCAACTCAGAAGGCGGCGTGATAATTTGGGGTGTGGAATGTTCGCGTGATAACGAAATTGGCGATGTGGCCAAGGCCAAAGTAAAAGTCAAAAACGTGCATCGCTTTTTAAGCTGGCTTGAAAATGCCATTTCCGGCTGCACCATTCCAAGCCACAACAAAGTCAGAAACCACATCATCAGCTGTGATAAAAACGGCGATGGTTTTATCGCCACCTATATCCCCAAATCAGACTTAGCTCCTTTAATGTCCACCACCAACGGCGCCATTTACATTCGCTCCGGTTCTAACAACGTTCCTGCGCCTTATTCGGTCATTGCCGGAATGTTCGGCAAGCGTCCACAACCCAATGTGGAATTGATTTTGGCCGATAAGCAAATCAAAGTTTTGGATAATGCCGATGAAGATTTGATTTATCCGCTGAATATGAAAAACCCACCCAAGAAATATGTCAAAATCAGCTTTGCCATTCACGCCGAAAACGTCAGTAATGTCATTGCCAGAGAGATTTATTTAACCTGCCGCACGGTCAGCACCGGAAGTGAATATAACAAAATTCGTTTTACCAATTTCAACCAAATGGACTCAATCCCCGGAATTGAAAATCAGCTCAATTTAATAACCAAGCCGGAGTTAAGGCTTCCGCCACGAGGCATTTTCAAATTCTGCAACGTGGATATTATCCTCTCGCCTTTTGCCGAAGATGATTTGGTTTTAGACGGCGTGATTGGTGCTGATGAATGCGCCCCCAAAGACTTTGACGTGCATATTGCCAAAAACAATCTGCGTTCTTTTGTCGCCAAGGCTTTGAGAAACAGTAAAAATCCCGACAAATTGTTAAACGAATTTTTCTCAGAATTTTTAATTAATATGGAATAGATAAGAGATGACGGCTATTGAAATTTTTACCGACGGAGCCTGCTCCGGCAACCCCGGAGCCGGTGGCTGGGGCGTTATTTTGCGCTGTGGTGAAACCGAAAAAGAATTAAGCGGCGGCGAAGCGCAAACCACCAACAACCGCATGGAATTAACCGCGGTAATTGAGGCTTTGAAGGCCTTAAAAAGAGAATGTGAAATCACTCTATATACCGATAGCCGTTATGTGATGGACGGCGTCAATGAATGGATGCCTAATTGGAAGAAAAACGGCTGGCGCACCACCAATAAAAAATCCACAGTGAAGAATTTGGAACTCTGGCAAGAATTGGATAGTTTATTACCCAAGCACAAAATCAAATGGGTTTGGGTTAAAGGCCATAACGGACATCCTGAAAACGAGCGCGTGGATAAACTCGCCCGCGATGCCGCCAAAAGCTTTTTAGAAAAAGATTAAAACTCATAAATATAAATCAAAACCAAATTGATAATAGTCACAACCGCCATCAGAACCGGCTCTTCACGAACGCTGGCAATTCTTTTTTGCTCATAAGAATAAAAATAGATAAAAAAGCTATAAATCGTCACCCACAAAGGATAAGACAATAAATTCCAGACAACAAAGAGATTCAAGAGTGATATTGAAGCATAAGCAACAAAAGCAAATAATCCCATTCCAATGGTTTTTATTGTCCGAATATAATCTTCTGCCTGCATATCTCAAACTCACCTATTATCGTAAATATGCTTGATTATAATTAAAACAATCGCACCAATCAAGTTTTCTCTTTAACTTACAAAACATTTTTTGACAAAATTGTCTATTTTATGCTTACCCCCCTCTCATTTTGTGATATAACCTTAGGCAGAAAAAATATTACTAATTAAAAACTATAAGTATATGGAAAAGAAAAGTATTATTAAAAGAATGAAAGAAATTTCTCATGAAGTATGGGCGTGGTTTAGATTTTTGTTCTTCCAAGCAGCAAGCATTGGCGGAGCTTGGGTAACATGCTTTCACATTCCTACAATATGGGCAGACGTTGCTAAAGTATGGAGTGAAAGCAACTTGCTATATGTGCCAGATTTACTCTTTGCTCTATTCATAGGGGCTGAAGGAGTAATAACCATTTTGGGCTGTATCAGGTATATGCCTACTTCTGCCAAAAAGACAAATTTGCGTTATGGGATATACTCAGAACTCTTGTTTATGAGTAATCCCTAACCTCACAAAAAAACTCACCTTCCGCATGGAAGATGAGTTTTTCTTTTTTTAAGCCTAAAAATCTTCAATCATTTTCCCCAAAATTGATAGCACATTTTAATCGCCAAATGATACAAAAACTCCCAATTTAAAAAGCATATCAACCAAGAAAAAACAAAAATCAGATTTGTCGATAGCATAAAATATTTATCTTGAAAAAACCAATTCATAATAAAATAAAATGCAATACTCATATACAATAACACAAACAAAAAAGAAAAAGGAACAGCCTCACTCAAACTACAAATAACAGCCCCTCCGATAGCAAAACCACTGGCATCAAGAAAAAGAGCATTCAGAATTTTCTTTAATTTTTGCATAGCTTATTCCTTTTTCATAATATTTAATTATTTATTTTTATCTTTCTTGGAAAAGACCGCATCCCATACTTTATCGACACCTTTTCCAACACCTTCGTCCATTAAACCTCTGACCAGAGGAGTTCCTCCTCGAGCTCTGTGCAGAGATTTAACAACTTTATGCCCCAACAGAGCTCCTGTAACGCTTTTCGCTGTTGAATCTGCATAATCCGAACTGCCTCTAGCTGAACCAACACCATATGTTATACCTGAACCAACAGCATCAAGCAAGTTTTTTCTTGACACGTTAGGAATAATATCCTAAATATAATATTATCACTTAGGATAATTGTGTCTTAAGTGATTTTTTTGCCCTGTCTAATAAACAGGGCTTTTTTTTTACTATTTAACATATTGGAGGAAAAATGAATTTAATACAATATATTGCACAAGCAGATCCTGAAGAAAAAATCATTTCTAGGGAAAATAATTTCATACAAAATGGAATTAATTGGTATCGCGAATATTCAAAAATAAGTAAATTAAACGATAACAGAATTACAGATGAAAACAAACATCAATATATGAGCTGCTTAGCTGGACGAGGAGGAAAAGCAGAAGCTATTGCAGGTTGGGGAATTGGTCTTGGTAAAGAAGCCATTGATTTAACTAAAAAAACATTAAGCCCAAATGCTCGAAAAAGGTATAATGGTGTGGTAAATATTTTTAAAGATAGTCAAAAAGATATAAAAAACAACTGGAAAGGTTTACAATATGGACTTGAAAATAAAGGAAAATGTATAAATTTACTTGAACAAAAGCTTCCATAATTGACTATTATGAAAATATGTGAGAATATCTAAAAACAATTATAAGGTATTCTCACATGCTACAAAAAATTAAATCATTTTTTTACTGGAGCTTTTTCTTTGCAATCTTAACATCAGCCCTTGTTTTGGGCTTATTCTTTTTTATGCCTGATGAACATACATACAACACCTATCATGGAGATTTCATATATCAAAGCATCAAAATACTCTGCGGAACCGCATATCTGATAACTCTTTTGATGCAGTTAGGGCAAAAAACTTCAAGCAAACTGAAACAATATGAAAAAGACCAATATCTTTTAATTGGCGCATCATTACTGATAATAGAAATTTTATTTTTATCGGCAACATTACCTGAATTTTAAGGTTTCCTAATCCGCAAAACCTTTAATCACTTTAGTCAACTCATCTTCGGTCAAAATCTCGGGCAAGACCATTCCATCCGGCACACTGCGGCTAAAGATAATATAAAACGGCAAACCGGAGCGTCCGAACTGGCGCATAAACTCTAATACCTTGCGGTCATAATCAGTCCAGTCCACATCAATATATTTCACTTTGTAAAACTTTACCAATTCCTCAATTTTGCTATTGTCAAACACCGTCACGTCATTAAATTTGCAAGTCAGGCACCAATCAGCCCCCACACGCACAATCACGATATTTCCTTCTTTCAAATAGGCATCAATCTGCGCGCGGTCAATTTTCACTTCTTTGGTCAGAGCCACTTCCGCCATATGGATTTTGAAGGCTTTATCGGCTTGATACAAGCACCCGATTGTCACTGCAAGCAATAAAAGACTAATCACACGGCGCACCAACTTTTTGGCATTTTGGCGCACGGCTAAATCTTCATTCTGATTTTCGATTGAATCATAAATCAAGCGCCGCATATAAAACATCAGGAGGAAGAAGGCAAGCCCTGCCCCCACCCAAAGAACCGTATGCCAATCGGTCTGCGCTTGCAAAATCGAGAGCAACCACACAATGGTCAAAACCAGCATCAAAATCATAAAGGCGCTGAGTTTTTGCATCCACGGACCGGGTTTGGGCATCAATTCTCCGAGATTAGGATAAGTTGCCAAAAGCAGATACGGCATTGCCAAACCCAAACCGACCACTGGCAATAAGATGATGATATCCGTCATCGTGCCGGCAAGCGCAAAACCAAGTGTTGTACCAAGATAAGGCGCCGTACAAGGTGTGGCGACCAAAACAATAAACAGCCCTGCCAAAATATTGATAAAATTATCCTGCCGCGGATCTTTATTTTTAAGCCTTTTCAAAATAAATTCGGGTGTTTTGATGTCGATAAGACCGAAAATCTGCGCCATAAAAAACACCATCACAATTGCCATTGCCACCAAGAAATATGGATTTTGGAACTGCATGCCCCAACCAATAGCTACATCAGCGGCTTTCAAAGAGCAAAGAAGAGCTGTCAAAAGAACAAAAGCCAACATAATTCCTAAAGCCGTATAGGCAAAACTTTTACGAATGGCTTTTTCTTCCATGGCACCATAGCGAGTAAGCGTTAAAAACTTCAATGATAAAACCGGAAAAACACACGGCATTAAATTGAGGATAACCCCGCCGGCAAAAGCCATGATGATTAACATAATGGAAAGCGTTGGTTTATTGGTATCAAAAATTGAAGCTTTTTCAGGAATAATTTGCTTGCGTAGAGTATCAAAAGCATTAATTCCGACCGTAAGCATAAATTCTTTACCAATAATATTTTCTTTTTCATTTTTCACTTTCAAGCGAGCAATAATTTCATCATCATTAAGAGTAATTTTTGGGCGGGTTAAAAGAATATCATCTTTAGAATCAACAAATATTTTTACCTTTTCGGGACTTTTATTCGTCTGCAAAACAATGCGTAATGTTTGCGCACCATTGGCATCTGTATCGACAACGGCTTTTTTAAGAGAAATAACATCACTATGAGATTTAGGTAAATTATTATAAGTGCGTTCAATAAAACTGCTCAAACCTGATTTTAAATAATCATCACCCACCGGCAAACTCAACTCCGGTTCAAACTCCACCGGATGACATTGATTTTCGCCACATATATTGGCTTTAACCTGAGCCTTGAGTTTCATCGGCTGAGTTTTATCTTTCAGAGTCACCAAAACCGGCAAAGCAAAATCGCCAATATAACCTATGATATTATCATCTGTATTATCAATGACACGCGTTGGCATGGGCCACAAAATTTCTGCATTTTCTACATTTTCAGAACCGGCAAACTCAAATTGCGGCGGCATAATATTTTTTTCCACGCTCCATAAGAGCATATAGCCTTTTTTTATTTTGAAATCAAAAATAGCTTGCACGGTATCTGCATTGATAGAAACTTCATTAGAAACCAAACGTAAATCCGCATAATCTGATTTTTGCCAAACACCTATTCCCTTTTTTCCGGTAAAAGGATTATCATAGACAATGCCATAGAAAAAGAGCTTACTCCACTCCAATTCATCGACCAGAGCCGAAAGACGGAAAAATCCTTGTAAATCTTCTCTTTCGCGCTGCATTTTCTTCTTATAATAAAGCTCCATGGCTTCAAAATCTCTTGGATTGCTGCCATAGCTCAAAACCTTTTTAAAATCATGAATAATCAGCGGCTTATCAGAACCAGTATCAACATATTCCCATTTTTTGGGCAAATCATATTCATCTTCTTCCACTTGCAGCGGCGGCGGTGGGGGAACTAAAAGCTTTTCCTTAATCTCGGCATATTTATTTTTTAAGTAACGATAAAATTTGACACGAGCTCTGATATCATCAGCTTTTTCTTCTTGCTCCGTTTCTGATAAATCAGGATATTTTTGCATAACTGCGGGCAAGATATCTCCATCAATTTTATCCCCGGGGAAATTTTGCTCAAAATAATGATAATTATCAAGAACAAGCTCAATTTGGTCATAAATAGAAAAATCAGTTTCATCAGCTTTTTCAATGGATTCATCTTCGGGTAAGAAATCAAAAATAATTTTTTGCCTTTGTTCTTGAGCCAAAGAAAAAGGAGCAAATAAAAGGCAAAAAATAAAAAGCAACAAAAATTTTTTCATTTTAAAGACCATAATCCGTGAAATTTTGTTTTCATAATATTATATTTTATGATATTATACAAGTTAGTGTTTTAGTATAAGAACAATATAATAGGTGTTGGAATGAATAACAAGACAGATTTTTTAACCGGAAAATGCCTCGTTGCCATGCCCAATATGCCCGACGAACGTTTTTCGCAATCGTTAATATACATTTGCTCCCACAGCAAAGATGGAGCAATGGGTTTTGTTGTTAACAAAAAAATAAAAGAATTTTCATTTGCCGATTTGGCAACCCAATTGCCTATTAATCCGCTTCACCCCATTGCCCCGATAGATTTGCATCAAGGTGGACCTTTGGAAAAAATTCGTGGATTTGTTCTCCATTCCACCGACTATATCAAAAATGATACTTTTGTTATTGATGAAAACATCGCCATATCCTCATCAATAGACATATTAACAGACATTGCTTTCGGTATAGGCCCCAAAGATAATTTAATCGCCCTTGGTTACACCAGTTGGAGTGCTGAACAACTGGAAAATGAAATAAAAAATAATGATTGGTTGATTATTACCCCCAATACGGATTTGGTTTTTCGAACCAAAGATGAAGAAAAATGGCAAAAAGCCATAGATGAAATTGGCATCGACATCAACCGTTTGTCTTATTTTTCCGGTCATGCTTAATAACAACATACCTTATAAAAAATACATTTACTATGGCTTAAATATTTGAGTTGAAAAAACTTAAAAAAACAAGTATCATAGAAAATGTATAAGATTATTTTTATGAGGTGTGTGAATGATAAAATTTTTAACAACTGCATGTCATGCAGTGTGTTTTGCTGTACTTATATGTATGGCAAAACCGGCAACGTCTGCAGAAATTGAGAATAATTTAAATATTAATCTCTCTGCAGATACAAAATCAGATTCTTCTTATCAATTAGCAAAAGCAACTTTCTTACCTGACAGATATGATGACTTGGGTTTATCTGATTATGATTCTATCAAATCTATTCAACCCGATAGAAACTGCGAAAGCTATACCCTTTCTTCTTGTCCTTCAGGAGCTTTATGTGAAAGATGTCCTTTTGATGTACGCAAATTCCGTGCTTATGCTTGCAAAGCTCCTTACTTAATGTCTAACGGAGATTGCGTATGCCCAGCTGAAACACCGCTTATTTATCCTAATGATAAATGTACTTTGTACTGTGGTTCAAGATGTATTAAAAAATCTTGTACCCCTAGTGCTAATAAAACCAATTGCAC
>CALXVY010000008.1 GCA_944392255.1 uncultured Alphaproteobacteria bacterium
CTTTAAAGCAAGGATTTGATAAAATAGCAGAATATACATCTAACCATGATGTAAAAACATTGCAAAACAGGCTTAACAATCTTTATCAGGAAGACACTTCTTTACCACAATTAAAAGAAGATGGAATTCTCGGTAAAAAAACGACATCTCGCATAAAAAAAGCTCTTGTTGAATTTGGTATAAATAAAATTACTCAAAACTAAAACTTAGCAAGCGAATAATTTTTATAGATATCCCTGGGTTTACCGGGAATATCTATTTTTAAACCCTCAACCTTAACAAGAAAGGAAAAAATTATGAGTAACCTTATACGTTATATCATTCAGGAAGATCCTGAAAAACAAATGAGAAAGAACGATTTAGATTATACTAAATATTCAACATCTTGGGCTCCTATTCAAAAACAATCTCAAGAAGACAAATACAAAGGCTATAAATTCAGCTCTAAAAATTTGTTGGAAAATAGCTTTAATTCTCTAACATCAAACAAATCTTCACAAAATAAGGATGAAGGTTCTTTTATGAGTGGAATTTCAAACATCTTTAACAATATTAAATCTGATGAAAAACCTTCTTCAAATACATCTTTACCACAATCCATTGCAAAAACTGCAACTGAAGAAAGCTCCAAAATCGGCACAATTTTATCTCCGAAATCAATCGGAAATGATGCCGCTTCCTACAAAGTTGCTCAAAATAACAAACCTAATATAGCAAATGATGTGAACATTTCATCAATTAAAAAAAATACAGATGAAGAATTAATTGAAAGAATGACACCAGTTCTTTACCAAATGGAAGAACCTAAAAATCATATTTATATTGATACAACGTGGAATAAAACAAGTGGTATTGGAGCTAATGTAAACGATTGGGATACTTTTAAAAATATAAATTGGCAAATTAATGGAAGAGCCGCAACAGAAGAAGAAAAAAGAGCCGCTTTTGATATTTATCAAAAAGATATTGATATAGGATTGAAAAATAAAGACGCGAAAGGAAATGTTATTAAAAATAATAAAAAAGCAGATGCTTACAAGAGTTATAGCCAATTGACATTAAATGATGAGGAAATTAACAAATTACTCAAACAACATTTACAAGACGATATAAAATATCTTCAGAAGGAATTTCCTGATTTTGCTTCTTATCCACTGGAATTGCAAAATGTGTTATTGGATATAAAATTCAATACCGGCAATGTATCTCAAGAAAATTGGCCTAAGCTCAGAAAAGCTATTGCCGAGAAAAATTTGTTCGGTGATGAAGGAATTATTGATAATATACATCGCAAAGATGTCGGAGAAGACCGAAACTTATGGACAGAGCAACAAATAAAAAATATCAAATCTTGGTAGCCATAAAGGGGCAGTTCTTACTGCCCCATATCTTTTTTATCTATAACAAATGTTGAAACCCCGTTCATTTTTTCAAGCACAAACCATTCTCCGTCAAAACAATATTCTTTTTGCTCATCGCACTTCTTCAATGTATATCTATATACATCTGTTTGTATATTTTTTAGAAAATCATTATAAAAAGAACATTCCAATGTGATAAACATCGGCGTATTTTCCAGCATTTTACACTGTCTAACCACTTTGTTGTTATATAAGTCAAAATATATTTGTGATGTCGGGGTTAAAAATGTTGGTCTCGTATCTCGGGATATAGGAGATAATTTTTTATAAAATAAAGGATTTACAAATTTATCTTTTGGAGCATCATCAGATTGAGATGGTATAATATAAGTTGTTATTTTTTCAAGAATATATGGGGTCATTTTTTGATAAACAAGCCAACCACCTTCATCCAAACAAGCGTTTTCTTGACGACAGGGTTTAATACTATAAGTAAAAGAAACTGTTTTATCTTTTTGAGAAACATTATCAGATTTCTGGCAATCTAACGTGATGCTATCCATCTGATTATTAACCAATCTACACTTGTAATTACGTTCAAATCCTCCCATTTCTACAATATTCACACTTGAAGGCGTGATTTTAGCTTTATCCGTAAAATGAGAAATAGAAATTAGTGTTTTATAAAACAGAGGATTAACAAATTTTTCTTCTTTATTTTGATGAAACAGAGCACAAGATGTGCTCATCAATGCAATCACACCAAATATCAAAACACCTTTTCTCATTCTTTAAACTCCTAAGATTTAGATGTGTTTTAGCATATATTGCAAAATTGAAAATATGGTTAAATGGAATCACATCAAAAGTTGTTGATATGTTTTGTTCATATCTTGAAAATTGCATATAATTTTGTTATTAATTACTTATCACTTAGGTTAAGTGTGTCCAAAATCCGAAGATTTAGTTCTTCGGATTTTTTTTGTATTTAACAATTAAGAAAAGAAAGGAGATAAAATGCCTAAAAAAACAGATAAAACAAAGTATGTTGGAGATTGCTCTCCTTCTGGCATTGCAAAGAGAGCTGCCAAAGTATATAAAATGTCTAATGCAAAAAATACTTTGAAAACAGGAAATAAAGTAATAGACTTTGCCTTGGGGCAAAACAAAATTATAAAAAAATGGAATCAAGGATTTAATCTTGGCAAAATGGCATTTGTTGCACAACAAACATATAATGATACTTGCAAACGAAAAAAATAAATGATTTTATTTATTTAGATTAAAATATTTTATAAGGAGATAATATTCAATGAAAACTTTTGCTTGGCATGTTTTAATTTTAGGTGGATTTTACTTTGTTATCTCCTTATTATTTCTATTACCACAAAACATTGTAATCGACATTGCCGATGTTGTAATTTCAACCGTTTTTTTCATAATGCTTATTGTTTTGTGCTTCAAAAGAAAATATAATTTTATCAATATTTTTCAAAACAAATTTCCTAGAACTACCAATTATATAGCCGCTCTTGGTTTTGTTGAGTATTTTAGTGTTTTATTTATAACAATCCCTGGTATAATTTATGGATATCAGGCAAGTAAAGCTCAATATAATGGCTCCGAAATTTCGCCAGCTCCGGCTGAATACCTTAATTTTATCTACTATACTTATATCGCTGTTTTATGTTTATCTATTATCTGGGCAACATATAAAAGCTTTATAAAAAAGTGAATCTATGCCAAAGATTTAGATTTGCTTTAATTCCTCAATCAGTTCAAAGATTGTTATATCTGAGGCTTGGAGCTTGGGAACGGAAACCGGAGTTGGTTTATGTTCGTCATAAATCGGACTACCGGTGCGGCGGACAAATATCGCCGAACGAAGCTGTTTGCCGAATGTCGGCGTATATTTGTTGGCTAGTCCTTGTTCTTTGCTCCAATATCTTGATGTGTTGCTTCCTAAAAGCGGACTTCCGGTTATACAATAAAAATAAGCATCTTCTTGTTTCCATGGCGTGTGTTGCCACAAAAGCAACAGTTCCCCCAAGCACAAAGAAAAGGTCGGAATATATAAGGCAAACACACCGCTGCCTTGAATATGAATATTGTAATATTGGGGATTGGATAAGATTAAATCTTGATGTTGTTGCAACAAGTCTAAGTTATCAAACAAGGCTTGCAACACTTCTTTATCAGGCGTGGCCGCCTGAACACAAAAGCTGACTGTCATTATATTTCTCCTGTTTAGTCCGCTTGGTCAAAGTGGGACAAGTTGGCATAAATTCACTTTTAAGGGGATTATGTTAAATAATCCCCCGAATGTCAAGTCTTCTCAATTTTTATAAAGCACCGCTCCGTTATCCAGCAATATTTGCCTCTGGTCTTTTTATCTAAATACAAAGGCTCATTTAATAAATTGGGGTTTTGAGTTAAAGCTACATATTCCGGAATAATCTTTGTTGTTGCTAAAGCTTGGGATTAGGAATAAATGATTTTCTGGATGATAAAGATTCCGGTGAAGGCATTGAGGTAATCAGCTGCGGATTGCCTGATTTTATATCCCATAAATAATGAATATCTCCGTTTGATAAGATGACAAAACGAATATTTTGCGATTCTGCATATGCTCTTGCTTGGTCTTTGGCAAATAATGGGTCTATACTGTCTTTTTTGGCTTCTAATGCACAAATAGGATAGCCATTATCATCTAGCAACAAGTAATCAATAAACTTTGGATTATCTTTATCTTCAATATGTGTTGTATGCTCAAGACTTATGTTCTTTTTGCCTTTTTCGGTATCAAAAAAACGCCAGCCTGCTTCTTCTAACAACTTATTGATTTTAATTCTCGCAAGAGCTTCCTTTTCAGACATTTTTATTCCCAATCTATTTTAGCTGTAATACTTGGAGCCTAAAGTAAAAAGGTTGATTTTTCAATAAGAATATCTGTTTAATTGTAGAAATAATTACTTTCTTTATACTATTTGTTATGTAACACCTAGATGGAGATAATAACGATAGTTTTTTCTTATTCCTATATATGGAAAATACCGCAGTTTAATATTTGGCCAATTAAAACAAAGAGCAAAAGATGGCTTAAAAATATATAATTTTAACTTGCTTTTTATTTTTTTTAATTATAATCAAAGGCTAGGTAGTCAGCGTAGCTCATCCGGATAGAGCACTGGTTTCCTAAACCAGGGGTAGTGGGTTCAAGTCCCGCCGCTGACGCCATTTATTTATATTTGTTTATATATTCATCTAAATCACATTTCTTATAAAAAACTTTGCGGCCTATTTTGGTTGCTTTTGGGCCTTTCCTTTCACAACGCCATCTTTCCAAAGTATTTTGTTTTACATGGAGAATCGTGGCAGTTTCCTCAGTCGTATATAGATTGTAATCACCTTCTTTGACAGGTATTTCAGGAATTGGCATATTATGAATATTTATAACGGGTTGTGAAACCTTACTTCTCATAAGCTCTTCGTATTTGTTTACTTCATCAGCATATAAGTCAAAAGAAGAGCGTTTGAGCGAATTCTTGAATATTTCCAAGCATTTTAGAAACTCAGTTCTTTTTGCTCCTGTGAAGTTAAGGTTTGTCATTTCAAACTTCTCTCCGAATGAAGATTTTGTCATCCAAAACAAATCCCCAAACTCTGTATTTTTAAGAAAGCCAACAAGACCAAAGTCCCTACCAAAGAAAGATGTCTCAGTTCCAAACTTAACATTGTTGAATTGAAGACCGCTGAAAACATTACTTTCCCCAATGGCTTTATCTACTTTGAAGCTGACTTCGCCTTTTATATTAGGCTTGATTACATTATTAAAGAACTCCAAAGTGCTTTTAAATACAGTGTTTATAAACAAAGTTTTGCCATGGAAGGAAGAGTTCTTAAAAGAAACAATTTTATTAAATATGGATTCGCTAAAGTCAACTTCACCCGCAAACTTACATTCATCAAAAGATATAGTAGCGTTAAAAATCTGTTTGGTTGCTATAAGAGATTTGAAAATACATTTTTGAAAAACAATCCTTGGAAAATCTAAAAGCATTGTCGCTAATATATCTTTATTATCAGAAGCAGAAAAATCTATGTTTTCAAAGTAAGCATAACCTTCTTGCTTAAATTTGTTTAGTTTCAAATGTTTTGTTGGGTTATAGGGCTTGCTCATCTTTCTTTCCAATCATTTTATTAACGGTTTCATTTAGTTTTTCTCGTAAATCATTAACTTCCAGATTTACATAGATTTGCGTGCTCTGTAATGATTTGTGGGTGAGGGTTTTCTTGACCATAAAAGCATCAGCTCCATTGGCTAATAATGATGTCGCAAAGGTATGTCTTAAATCATGCAGGTGAAAATTGGTTATTTTTGCTCTCTTTAAGATTCCTTCCCACGTCTTTCGAACTCCGCCAATATGTCCACTTTTGGATGTTGTCGAGAAGAACACATATTCATTGTATCTCATATCTTTTAATTGATTGAGAATATCTATTGCTGCATTTACTAAAACAACATTAGCGTCATTTTGGGTTTTTGTTTCGGGAATCGTCCAAAGCTTTTCTTCAAGTTTTATGTCTTCCCATTTCATTGAAAAGACATTACGTCTTCTTGCTCCTGTAAACCAAAGCATCATAATTGCAAATTTTGGTATAGAATCCTCAGTTTCATTGATAGCATCTCTAAACGATTCTAATTCATTTCCGCTTAGATGCCTTGTCCGTGCGATTTGCTTGTTAAGCTGCACGGCATTATCCGGATTAAATCCCTGATATATGTTTTGTTTGATGAAATGGTTATAAATGGTTCGCAGAAGAACGATTGTTTGGTTTGCACAACGCTTACCATTGTTCAATGTCAATCTTTTATGAAGTAGCTTAAGTTCATCAGGTGTTATTTGGGATATTTTCTTATTGGCAAGTGTAGATAGACAACGTTTCCACAAATCCTTATAATATTCCATTGTTATCGGACGGATATGTTGTTCTTTTTCATCCATAAAACGAGTATATAATTGTTCAAGAGAGGATTCGCCCGTTATCTTTTTTCGTTCCTCAATAGGGTTGATACCTTTTTTCATGTTGATTTTGGCCTTACGAGCGGCTTGTCGGGCATCGTCAACACTCATATAGGAAGGCTCTCCGAGCTTAACGCGTATCTGTTTTCCTAAAACAACTCCTCGCTAGTAAAAGCTCTTCGCTCCGTTTGGGGTTATTTGAAGCGACAAACCAACCTCTATTGTATCATAAACAAAAGTCCTTTTTGTCGGAGCTGGTAAGTTTTTAATATTTGCATTTGTGAATTTGAATTTCTTATCCATGTGTCTATTCCGTGCCTACACAGTGCCTACTTTTTTATCTATTTTGAGAAAATCAAGTAAAGCAAGCGATAAAGAAGTATTGTTAAATTTCTATGTAAAACAGTATATTACAATAAGATGAAAAGGCAAGCTGAAATATTAAAAAATAACGAGCAACAGTTTAGGAAACTGTTGCTCTATCCTGATGAGCTACGGGGACCCGCCGCTAATTTTATAAATTTTTTTACAATAAATTTCAAGAAATAAAGTAGAAATTAAGTAATATGACATTATATTAAAAAAAGATGAAATATCTTGAGGAAAATCTCATGAATAAAAAACTGAGCTTGCTCATCGCATCTTATCTTTTTTTATCAACGCAGCCATTGCAAGCAAAGCAGTTTAATTATGAAAATTGGACCTTTAACGCCGGTGCTAATGCCAAAGTTTTGTATGGATATAATTCTTTTTCCCATAAGTTTGATTCGGTTAATGACAAAGACCAAACCTATACATCACTGAACTTAAATTTTTCTGCGGCATACAATTTCAATCAAGATTATCAAGTTGGTGTTTATTATTTGCCGGATTCCAGCGGTACGGAATATTTGAAGAATTATGAACCAAGAGAATGGGATCAACAAGTTTATGGTGCCGTGCAAACCCCATACGGACAATTTCAGGTTGGTATGAATTATAACGTTGCTTATTTGATGTACGTTGGTGCGCCGTCAGTAGGAGCTTTAAGTGTTAATGATAGTGGTATTACTGATTTTTTGAGTAATCCAAACTGGAACCGAATAGGCGGTAAGGCGGCTTTTTACCCAACATTGGATTCTACCAGATTAGATACGGATAATATCGCCCCGAAGTTTTCTTATATAAGTCCGGTTTATAACGGTACACAATTTGGTTTTTCTTATATGCCTTCTGCTTATAACCGCGAAGGTTTGCTCAATGGTTACGCGCCTTACTATAATAATGAAGCCTATGTCGTTGCCGTGAGCAATGAACATCAGTTTGGCAATATCAATGTATCATCTTATGCGGGTTATGGCTTGTATGTAGATGATCATCAAGATATGAGTTTGGGCGTGAGTTTAAACTATGCTAACTGGACCTTGGGAGGTTCATATCGACAAACCGATGCCGATAGTGATAATCCGATAAATCAACAAATCAATAATGAGCTGACGCCGGCATATTATGATGGTTTTCGCGATGGTAGAGTGTGGAATATTGGTTTGAGTTATAATTATGAAAATTTCACTACCGGTGTTAGTTATTTTGAATCTATGGCACGAAAGACCGATAACCGCGACCAAGTCATTCAATGGGCTAACCAGTATCAGGTAGATGATTATTGGACTTTATACGCAACAATAGGCTATGTTCGTTTTGAAGGCTTGACGGGAACCGCTGCCGACAGCAATGAAGGTTGTAGTTTTGTTACCGGTGTTGGATTTAATATCTAGATTGAAGAAATAAAAAAATCCCCGTCAAAAGGCGGGGATTTTTGTTGATGCATTTGAGCTTAATTCAAATCTTGAGCGAGTTTGTTCAAGAATTTAATTTGCGTATCGGCAATTTTTTCAACGCTGTTCACTTCCACATATTCACCTTCGGCATGCATACCTTCACCGGTACCTGAATGCATGATAACAATAGAACCGCGTACGGCAAAAGCTCTTGAATCTGTGGCCCCACCGATATGTTCAAATTCGAGCGGATGGCCGAGAGCTTGTTCGGCAAAATGTTTATAGTCCAAAATATAAGGATTATTTTCATCCATCACCACCGGCGTACTTTCGGAAGAAATTTTGTATGTAGCACCTTGAGCCATACATTTATCCAAATTGCGTTTTAAGTTTTCTACGGTAGAATTTTCAGTTAAGCGAAAGTCCAAAACAGCTTCGGCATGACGCGCAATTACATTGCTGACCTCACCACCATTCATAATGGCAACATGCACGGTATCAATCCATTTATTTTGAGGATTAACGCCGCCTTTGGAGTAGTAAGGATAAATTTGGCGAATGTTATGTAAGGTTTCCATCAAAATCTCGTTAGCGTCGATTCCCTCCCAAGGAGTAGAGCCATGAGCTGCTTGTCCTTCGGCAATGATTTTAACAAAAACCGGATTTTTACATTTAGAAACAATTTTGTTAATATCACCGCCGACATCATTATCCAAAACAATTTTCGCTTTCAGATTCGGATGAGCATCCATAAAGGCATGTGTGCTTTTTGAGCCTTTTTCTTCATCGGTAGAAAGAATAACTGCAAATTTGAGCGGAAGTTTGTTTTTTACAACATGTTCCAAAGAATTAAGAGCAACAGCGGCAAAAGACTTCATATCCAAAGAACCGCGACCATAGAGTTTACCGTCTTTAATATAGGGTGAAAACATATCATCTGTTGCCGGTACAACATCTAAGTGTCCCAAACAAACCACATCATAATTATCGGTTTCTTCATTGCTTAAAAACAATACCGGAGAAGCATTATCAAAATGATAAATTCCACCTTTTACCTCTAAGCCATCAAAGAGAGATTTAGCATATTCTAAGCATTTTTCAATTTCGGGGATATTTCCGGTTTCAGTCCGAAAACGCATCAAATTTTGAGCAATATCAATCACCTTCATATTTTTAATCCTTTATGTCAGTTTTTTACGTTTTATTCATCATATTAAGAGATAATAACAACAATAGAATAAGAAAAGATTAAAGGGAGAAAAAAATGAAGGCAGCAGTATTTGCGCTTATGGGTTTATGGATGTCAATTTCAAGCGCTTTTGCTCAGGCTCTTCCGGATGAAGGAGAAAGTGGCTTAACACTTCCTCGTTTTGCCTCATTGCGTTCAAACCATATTAATGCACGTTCCGGTCCCGGTTCTAGATATCCGATAGAATGGGTATATATGCAAAAAATGGCTCCGGTACAAATTATTGCAGAGTTTGAGTTATGGAGAAAAATTAAAGATTGGCAAGGCTCAGAAAGTTGGGTTCATAAGTCTATGCTTAGCGGAAAACGGAGTGTGAAAGTTGTAACCCCAGGAGAAAATAACATTTATGATAAACCCAATTACCAGTCAGAAATCATTGCAAAAGTAGAAGATGAAGTTGTGGGCGAGGTTATAAAATGTCCATCTGGTAAATCGTTTTGCTTAATAAAATTTGAAACAATAGAAGGTTGGATGCCCAAAAATAATCTATTCGGGGTTTTCTCAGATGAAGTTATAGATTAGTAAAAAAGCTCTCTTTTGAGAGCTTTTTTTATTTGCATTGCCCAAAAAGAATTGCTATAAACGTGAACGAGAAAAAATTATTGATTAAATATAATTTTATATGAAAACAAATTTTTATTTTATTAGACATGGTCAAACCAACAACAATGCGTTGCAGTTATGGCAAGGAAAAGACAGTGATAGCGCTTTGAATAAGCAAGGTATAATGCAAACAAAAGCCTTGGCAGAAAAGCTGGATTCTTTATGTTTGGAGCGTTTGTATAGCAGCAATATGCAAAGGGCAATAGAAACAGCTATGTTTATCTCTTCTCGTTGTGATATTCCGATATTTGTTCGTCCGTCACTTTGCGAGGTTGATTATGGTATAGCTGAAGGTATGCCGATAGACAAAGTATTTATTCAATATCCGAAAGAAGCTCATTTGTGGTATAAGCCGGATGTAGAAAAGTTTGACAATCATTTTGAGGGAGGAGAAAGCCCTTGGGATGTTTTGCAGCGAGTTTTTCCTTTGCTGGATAGCATTTTTCTCTATCAAAAAACAAAATTACAATTTGATGAATGGAGAATAGGTATCGTTTCGCATGCCGGTGTTATTTGCAGTTTGATGGCGGCGCTGGGGGTAAAAGAACCAACAATAGATAATTGCGAAGTCATCCATATAACCAGAGATGATGAAGGATACCAATATAAGGGTAAGTTGTTTCAATAAAAAGTTTTGACCATAAAAAAGCTCTGATAAAAAATCAGAGCTTTTTTTATATCTTATTTACCAATTTTAATACGGTCTAGAAGTTCTTTAACCGAAGGAATACCATTACGGTAAAGTGGGTCTGTCGCAAAGCGATAAACTTGATGTCCGGCAAACAAGAGATTGTCTTTAATGCTACCGCCATGGCTGATATCATAAAGAGTTTTATGAATGCAGTAAGAACGTGGGTCAGGCATTCTACCAGTTGTCCCGTTTGCTTGCGACCAAGTAGAAAATTGGCATTGAGAAAGACAACCAACGCAGTTAGCTCGGTCAATTTTCATTTGTTTCCAATCTTCAGGAGTCATAAAGACAACAGTATTATCCGGAGTTTCTTTAATTTCGGTCAAGCCTTCGGCAATTTGTTTTTGTGCTTTGTCAACATCAGCCGGTTTAATATAATAAGTTTTAGTTTCACTGATTTTGAGTGGCGCAGAAAATTCTTCGCTTTGAGATTCGCTATAAGCAATTTCTCCATCTTTACGAGCCATTAATTTTTCTAAGAAAGTATTTTTAATGGCGGAAGAGAAAAAGCCTGTCGGGCTGAAGCGTTGTAAAATAACATCACCTTTTTTGAGCTGGAGCATCAATTTTTTCCAAGCATCACTTACCGGACTCTCTTTGGTAATCATGGGGCGTGTACCGAATTGGAATGCGATTTTACCAATATCGGGATTATTAATATAGTCATCCCACTCATCCAAATTCCAAACACCACCGGCCATAATGATAGGCAAATCATTCAATCCGAGGTTATTTAAAGTCTTTCTGAGTTCAACCAAGCGCTCATAAGGAGATTGTGGTTTCATTGGATCTTCGGCATTAGACAAGCCGTTGTGTCCACCGGCAAGCCATGGGTCTTCATAAACAACACCGCCTAAGAAATCTTTGAAATTGGCATAAGCACGTTTCCACAAAATTTGAAAAGCACGAGCAGAAGAAACAATCGGGTAATAATAGACGCCGAAACGAGAAGCAATTTCACCCAGTTTGTAAGGCAAACCGGCACCACAAGTAATGCCATGAATTAAACCTTTGGCTTTTTCCAAAACGCCGTTTAAAATTTGTTCAGAACCGCCGAGTTCCCAAAGCATATTCATGTGGATTCGACCGTTTCCGCCAGCAATCTCGTGAGCAATCTGAGCCTGAGCAATGCCACCTTTGATAGATTGTTCAATCATTTCTTGGTGACGTTGTTTACGATCTTTTGATAAATATTTTTCTAAAATAACATTTCCTTGAGCATCGTAGTAATCAGGACTAACACCGGAGAATGTTCCCACGCAATTTTCATGAGCCCAAGCACCGGAACTTCTTCCGTCAGAAGCATTTATACCCTTTCCGCCTTCAATAAGCGGATAGACTTCTTTTCCTGAAATGATAATCGGATTAAGCTTTTTCAAAATTTTCATCCTTATAAATATATTTTACCTGTCGAGCACGATAACATAAAAAATTTTTTTTGTAGAGAAAAAAATAATCATTACCCTGAATTTTTCAATTTATTGACTATTAAAAATAGCCAAATCTAATAAATTTTGCGGAATATCATTAATAGAAACTAAGGCAATGATAATACAAACAAGAGCATAAACTTGAATCATTTGCATAATAGCCCGATTCTTTAAGACGGGTAAATAATTATAATATTTATTAATGCCATGATTAATTCCCAGCATAATCAATGTGACCACAATAGCCTGAACTCCCAAACCGATAGATAAAATTTCATCGGCGAAAGGGGTTAATATTTTATATAAAAAAGCAAAAAAGAGCATATAAACCGCCAAAGCCACGTAAGATATAATTTGCATTTTGTGGTCAAGGGCTTGTTTTTCTTCTTTATTTTTTTGCATATGTTCTGTCGTTAAAGACTCCACTTCCAATCCGCGGATCATTTCGGGAGTTTCTTTCTGTTTTTTTATGTTTGAAAGTTTATGATAGAACTTATCTTCAACCATGCAAAGACCACAGCCTTTGGAAGTAAAATAAACATGATTTCGGTCTTTCTTGCATATTTTAAGATTATGCATCAATTTCCAGAGATGGTCTTGCCATTCTTGTGCTGTTGGTCGATTTCCGCTTTTAGTAAAAGCACGTTCAAACAATTCCAGCGTGTCTTTATCAAAATATTCATGAATACTGTATGGATGCGGAGCTTGATAACTATCAGGCCATAAACCATAAGCATAATGATATTGTTCGATTCGGTCTTGTATTGTTAACATCTGAGAATCATTTTTGCGTGGTGTTCCAGAAAAAGGGTGAATTCCATTGTTAAGCAAACGAAAGATAATGACAGCCAAAGCAAATTTATCTTGTTCTTCACCCATATCGGTACAATTTTGCTCCATACCTTCGGGATATACATATTCTTCGCTTACAAATTCAGCCGGATAACGCCCATATTCCCCTTTAATGGAAAAACCGTCACAATCGACCATCGCCACCATCATATTGTTTTTATAAACGGAAACGTTAGACGGTTTTAAGTCCACGATATAGTGTTCACATTTATGCAAAGCCGTGACCATTGATGCAAGATTATAAGCCGCAAAAATGCGATAAGCATAATTTTCGGGCAAATTAAGTTTTTTGCGAATAGCTTTCTGCATTAGATGGTCTAACGAGACAGCTTCGCTCATTTTAATAAAAGGCATCAAATAACCGACACAAAAGCCATTTTCATCTTCAAGCAAAGCTTCGGGCCATGCAATTTGCACATAATTAACCCCATCAATAACGGCATCGGGAAAATGGGGCCGGTTAAGAAGCATAGCTTCTAGTTTTTGGCGATTCGTACTACTTTTGCTCTTAGAATGGAAAATTTTAGCAACTTGATTGGGATTGTTGGCATTCAGATAAATTTTTCCGGCAGCACCGCCTTTATGAATCAACTCTCCAAGGTGAATCTTTTCAAAATGTCCGTCTCCGTAAACGGCATTAAGTTCAGAAATTTCAGTTAACGTATTGTTTTCCATCAATTATAACCTTGCCCATAAAAGAGTTTTGTCATCAGAATTAAGGCGCCGAGCTTTATCATTATTTAATGTATTTGCCAAAGCGCGCTGAGCTTTAATTTTGCTTTTTTCTTGCGTAAAAAAACTATGAATTGGCAAAATAAATTGCTTTTCAATATTTTTAAAATCAACAGAAAAAGAAAAATTAGTCAAGCCATCACTCATCAAAAAGATAGCATCTACCTTTTCAAAAGAAGTAAAACGCAGATTTTCAAGCCAATTTTCTTGAGTGTAAAAAAATGTTTCACAAGAAAAATTTCCGTTAGAAGGAGGAGATATAATAAAATTATTAATATCTTCTTCGCAAATTGCCAAAGCAGCTCCATCGCCAATGTGAAAAAATATGCCTTTATTTTGAGCATAAACGACACCGACCACAGTTGCAGAGAAGTCCATCATTCCACGAGCGCAATGTGTTTTATTTAAACGATGGCGCAAAACTTTCATTCGAGCAACTTCCAAAGCATGACGCACGGCTTCTTGAATGTTATCAAAAGCAGAGTTTTTTAATAAGTCAATTAAGGTATCGCAAGCAATGCGAGCACCGATTTTCCCAAATTTTGCAGAACCTGCACCATCAGAAACAACCGCTACAAAGTTCTTTCCGGATGTGATATAGCGGCAATAATCTTGGCACGGCAAATTCTTATTAGAATGTAAGGGACCTTGAATGGTTGCCGCAATAACACGAATATTATTTTTCTTCTTCATCCCAATCTCCGGTATCATCAAGCAAATCCGGCACATTGGGGGCTGCTTTGGAAATGCAGGAAACAGAGCGGCTGAGCCATAAGAAAAATTCTGTAAATTTTAAGCCGGTCAAACGTTTAGGAGCCATAATTGAAAATTTTGCTAGTTTTTCTAAATTAGCCTCTTGTGTTCCCACGGCATGAATGACAACTTTTTTGTTTTGTTGAGCCAAACGGCATTTTTCAGCCACCATTTCCCAATCATAATCAGTTGGTTCACCATCACTGATAAGAAAAATCCATGGGCGTTTAGAAGTAATGCCGCAACTATCATAAAGGCACTTTTGTTCTTCAATTTTCTGCAAGGCTAATTCCATGGCTTTGCCAAGAGGGGTTAATCCGCCGGCTTCCATTGTTGGTGCGGTAAAATTCATTGCATCCGTCCAATCAGAAGAAACCACGGCTTCATCTTTGCCGAAGGCTTTAATAATCAAAAGCTGCACACGAGAACTGGCATCAATATCTTCTTTAAGTTCTTTTTCCAAAGCTTTAAGACCGACATTGAGTTGCTTAATTGGTTCGCCGCGCATAGAGCCGGAACAATCTAAAACCAAAACACAAGGCGTACGTTCATTTGCATTATCTGCAAATTCGACATAAGGAATCATTTCATTAATAAAATCATTGTCAGCAACCATAATTCACTCCTTAACGACGAGGATAACTGTGAGGATAACCGCTTCCTTCAATTGGAACGGGAGCAGAAACTTTTCCACAAGCAGATAAGACAAATGCGGCAATAAAAAGCACAAAGAACAATTTTGCAAAAATTTTCATATTTCACCTTAATATTTTTATCTTTTATTTATATATTAAGCATATACTCTTAAATAGAATTTAACAAAGCTAAAAAAGAAGTTGTTAATGAAAAAATATATTTTGACATTTTTTATGTTTGTTTTATTTGCTTTTTCAGCCAAGGCGCGTGAAGATGCAGTTAATATATATGCTGTTCCGCGAGATATGCCTCAAAGAGAAATCATCAATGAACAAGGGCAAAAGGTCAAATTAAGTTCATTCAAAGGCAATTTCATTTTACTTATGGTTTGGTCAAGGAACTGTGTTCCTTGTGTAAAAGAACTTGATAATATTAATGGTTTTGTTAATAAAACTCGAGATGACAATATTAAGGTTATAATGCTTTCACCCAATACAGAATGGAAAACCTCTGAAGAACAACGCAATTTTGTAAATAAGTTTAATGCTCCGGACTTGGCTTTATATACGGATATTGATGGAAAATTAACCGAAGATTTGGGTATATTTACATCACCTCATACAGTTTTAATAGGTGCATCAGGACAAGAAATCGGAAGGATTCGCGGTGCCGCCGAATGGGATGATGATAAAGTTGTTGAGTATATCAGAAATTTAAAAGAACAACACGGATAAAATCATGATACAGAAAATATATATCAGCTGGGAAGACTTTCATCGTCATACCAAAGAACTTTGTCAAAAGTTAAAATCACAAGGTCAATATAATAAAATAATTGCTGTCAGCAGAGGCGGACTAATTCCTGCCGGTATCATTGCTTATGAATTAGATATTCGTAATAATGAAGCAATCAATTTTTCAAGTTATGATAATGAAGAACAAAGAAAAACAGAGGATATAGAATTTGAGGCCAATGTCGGAAGTGTTGACAAGAAAACACTTATTGTCGATGACTTGGCAGATTCTGGAAGAACAATTGAGGTTTTAAGAAAATATTATCCGCAAGCAACTTTTGTTACTGTGTATGCCAAAAAACAAGGGGCATCTCAAGTGGATATATATGCACAAGATATGTCCGATGAATGGATTGTTTTTCCTTGGGATATAGAATAACAAGAATGAGATATTAAGATAAATCAGGAAAGAGACTCATTCCTTTACGCATACGAGTCATTTGAGTTTCAATAGAAGTACCCAAATTAAGGTTTCCGGTTTTAATAATACCACGGACTTGGTCGCCTTTGGTTGAATCAGGATTGGCAAATAAATAACTGATGATTGGTTTTTTGTCATCAACCCCTAAAAGGGTTTGGTGCAAAACGCCGAGCATACCACGAGAAAATAAGTCATAAGCCAAATCTTCACTCATAGAGGTAGAAGAAGCATATTTAATCACCGAGTTGATAGCATCAGTAATATTGTTTGCGTGAATACTGGATAGAACCAAGTGTCCTGAAGTAGCGGCGCGCAGAACCTGACTTGCAGTTTCTGGCGTTCTAATCTCACCAACTAAAATATATCGAGGTTTAGAACGCAATGCCGATTTTAATGAATCTCCCCAGTTATCATCAATCGGTTGAGTTTGTTTACACAATCCTAGACCACCTTTTACCGATTTGTAGATGCCATCAAGAGGCATTTCGGAAGGATCTTCAATTGTATAAGCAAAACCACCTTCCATGGTTAAATATTCTTTTAAGAGAGAAGAAATAGAGGTAGTTTTACCGGCACCGGTTGGACCAGACCATAAAATTAAGCCACTGGCATTACTAAGCGAGAGCAAATGTCTGGTTAGCTCTCGTGGAAAATTCAAAGCGGCAATTGGTGGTACTTTTTCAGGCATTTTTCTGCAACAATATTGAACTCCATAAATTGTTACCGAACGTTCTATACGATAAAAAATATTTTCGTATAAAACAGAATAACTTGGATTTTCGCCATTCCATGTTTCTTCCAAAAGAGTATAAAAAATATCATTATCTTCAGGTTTGATAATGGCTAATCCATTTTCAGTACGACCATCAGGAACAAAAAAAGTTCTTTCGGGAGTGATGTATAAATCTGAAAAACGAATAGAATTAAGTTTAACCATTGCCATAGTCCTAAAATAAAAAAACACTTACAAGAATAATAAAAATTTTCCGTAAAAAAAAAGTAAATTGTCAAGAAAATGAAAATAAAAAAACTCTGAGAAAACTCAGAGTTTTTTTTAGGATGAGATGCTATATTAATAATATTCCCAAACAATGGTGTTTGTTGAGTTTGGATTATCACATTCCCCAACAGCAGTAATGGCATTGATAGGCATATTGTTTTGATTATGTGGGTTAGAATCATTAACTTGCATAGAAACCAAGCCTTCAGTACCCCAGTCAGAAGAAGCCAAACTGGTACAAGTTTCTGCACCTAATCCAGCAAATGTTATAGTGAAATGTTGCCCATTTTGTGTTGTAGAGATTGTAACATTGCCAGAAAAAGCATTAATAATTCTTCCGTCTTGAGCTCCTAACCCAGAAGGCAACATATCTGCCGGAACAATATTAAGATCAATTGCAGTCTGATTTGCTAAATTGCCAAAATTTGCAGAACCCGCAAAAGTTGTACGAATGTTAATTAAAAGCATAGACAATTGATCTTGAGCCTTAGTCAGTTTATATTTAGCCATAGCTTTAGAGTAACCGGAAATACCACCAACGGATAATACGCCAATAATAGCAAGTACACCAAGCATCTCTACCATTGAACGACCAGACTGTTCAAATTTATTAAGTATTTTCATATCTAATTCCAATTAGTAGTAAGTCCAAATAATAGAGTTACCTGCGTTGGCAACATTACAAACACCTACAGCAGTAATAGCATTAATTGGTAATTGGTTCTGAGCATAGTTTGTACCATTAACTTGCATAGAAACCAAACCTTCAGTACCCCAGTCAGAAGAAGCCAAACTTGTACAAGTTTCTGTACCAAGCCCGGCAAAAGTAATACTAAAGTGCTGAGTGTTACCATTGACAGCTTGAATTGTTACCGCGCCGGAAAAAGCATTAACAATATTACCATTGGCAACACCCAATCCAGAAGGTAACATGTCTGCCGGAACAATATTAAGCTGAATCGCTGTATTATTTGCTAATCCGGCATAGTTTGGAGAACTTGCAAAAGCGGTACGAATATTAATCAAAAGCATAGACAACTGATCTTGGGCTTTAGTCAGTTTATATTTAGCCATGGCCTTAGAATAACCGGAAATACCACCAACGGATAATACGCCAATAATAGCAAGTACACCAAGCATCTCTACCATTGAACGACCAGACTGTTCAAATTTATTAAGTATTTTCATCTTCATCCCCTAAAATTAATCGAATATTATCTTTATATTCTACTATAATTATATATAATTAAAAAAGATTAAACAAGAATAGCCTTAGATATATAACTTTTGGCTATAAATAAATATTCCAGAGAATATCATTTGTTTGTTTGCAAGTTTTATCAGCCATTTTTGATGAAATCGGCAAATTATTTGTACTTCCCCAACTAAAAGAGGAGGAATTATCATTCAAGATAATTATTTCATCAATAGAGAGCATAAATTTCTCTGAAAAAGTCAATGAAGCCAAAGCGTTACATTCTTTTTTGTTTAAGTTTTTATATACAATAGCAAAAGTCTTACTTCCGGGCATAACCGTATTTCCTAGCATGTCAGCACCAAGCAGAACATCTTTGCCAAGAGCATTTTTTATTTGCCTTCCGTTAAGCATATCTTGAGGAATAATTTTGTTTTGAATGGCAGAATAAGTGTTTAGTCCCCAAGCATTTGGTTTGTTTTTATAAAAATTTCGAACATTATCAGCCAAAGAAATAACCTGTTCTCCAGCTAGAGAAATTCTATCAGGACCGGAAAATAATCCGAACCACAAAACCGCTAAAAGAAGACATCCGGAAAAAATGAGTAAGATTTTTTTATTGTGAAAATAATCTTTTAACCGCATTTTATACTCCCATTTGTTTTGTAATTTGATCTTGCATGGCAAAAGTACCCATAACCGCCCATGCAATAACACCGGCCACGGTCAAAATGGCAACCATGTTTAATAAAGCAGCTTTTTGCTCAATCAAATATACAGATTCTTCAAGCCATTCGTTTGCCAAAGATTCCAAAGCTTCTTCAAAATTATCCAATTCGGAATAAATTTTCAAATCTGCAATAATTTCACGATCTGGAAAATTTAACTTAGTTTTTTGCAAAGCTACACCTAAGTTATCACCATTATTAATGAAGACTAAAGTTTTATCAATTCTTTCTTTTAAATATCGGCTGGCATCACGGCGAAGAGCTCTTAGAGCTGTGGAAACAGGGGTTCCGCCTTTAACTAAAGCTGATAAAGCCAAAAGCCAACTAATACCGACAAATACTTTATATAAAGAATAAGGCGGAATATTGTCAACAAAAGCACGAATACGCCCTGTCCATATACTAATAGTCCCGTAGATAATAATCATGATAATAGGTAATGCGCTAAAGGCGACCAACCAGTATTCTTTAATCCAAGCCGATAAGTCGACCAAATCGCGAGCCATTCCGGTCCAAATGGTATTTGGAGCAGCATCAAGCATTGGCGGAACCATATAAACACCAATACCATAAATAATCAAAACTGCCATCATAAACAAGAAAGACGGATAAGCAATAGCTCCGATAATTGGTCGCACCATTTTTGTGGACCCTTCGGTAACGCGAATAAGGTTCATCAATGCTCCTTCAAGGTCAGAAACATCACCAACAGAAAGCATCAAACGTTCACGATCAGGAGCCCAACCTTTAAGAGCGTCAGAAAAAGTCAAACCATTGTTTAAGGCGCGTGCCCAACAAGCAATAGCAATAGCCATAGGTTCTCCCGGACTTTTCCCTCCATCGCTAGCACTGTCATGAAGCATATCTAAAGCACTCATTAAAGAAAAACGGTTTTTCATTAATGACGCAATTTTGCGATAAAGTTTTAATCTGGCATCATTTGAAAAAATACAAATCATTTTGGCATAGTATTCTTCAATAATGTTTAATTGTCGCATAGCTTTATGTATAGAGTTTGAAGAACTATGCTTTTCTTTATTTTCTGCCATATTAACCTCACTAAAAAAAATTAATATGTAGGACGTTGATCCATTAATCCGCACCAACGCTCTACTTCATCTAAATCAATATATCCTTTAACCATGCGTTCAATCGCCGCATCTTTCATAGTTCTGCCACCTAAATCACTTGTCCAATAATCAATGGCTTTACGAGTTTCACCTTTGATGATTAATTCCAAAAAGGTAGCATCAGGTAAGATAATTTCTTGAATGCTCATTCGTCCTTTAATACCGGAACCATCACAATATTTACATCCCGGACCGCGAATATAAGTATTTTCAATACCAAAATCACCTAAGGCCGTTTTCAATCTTTGTACGGAAGGTAAATTAAGCTGGTCCTTAACCGAAATGCGACAATGAGGACAAAGTTTTCTAAACAAACGCTGACCAATAAGACCTTTGACAAGTTCAGGGTCGCTAAGTTTAAATGATTCTACGCCCATATCACGCAGACGAGGAATAATTGCCGGTGCTGAGTTAGCATGCAATGTTGTCCACATTCCGTGTCCGGATAGAGCGCCCTTGAATGTTAATTGAGCGGCAGATAATGTACGAATTTCTCCCACCATCATCACATCAGGGTCAGAACGCAAAGCAGCAGATAATGCTTTGGTAAATTGTTCGTCTTTTTCTTCTTCAGTATTAGCATTGGTTACAGGCATTTGCCTTGCCCCAGGAATAGGATATTCCGGAGGATCTTCCACAGTGATGAGGTTAATTTCATAATTTTTCTCTTGCAAAAGTTTAATCATATTTCTTTGCAAAGTAGTACTTTTACCACTACCGGTAGGTCCTGAAATAATACTTACTCCGGTAGGAACGGAGCGAAGTCTGAAAAATAAATTTTCTTCATATTCAGTTAGTCCTAAGGAAGATAAATCTCCGGAACCATTAGGGTTATCATCAGCGTAAAGCAAGCGCATAACTAAATATTGAGAACCAAAAGCAATAGGATTAAATTGAAGACGAATAGCCAATACGTTATGAGGCAACATCAATTTACCTTTTGAACCGCGCAGAGGGGTAGAACCTAGCTTTTGCGCACCTTGGAATTCATTTTGAGCATAGTTTGAATCTGAAATATCGGCGGAAGCAAAGGCTGCACGCACAAAAGCTTCGCCCCAATCTTTGTTATATTCCATTTCAATAGTCATCATACCATTGATACGAAACATAATCTGAGTACTATCAGCTACAACAACGTGAATATCCGAAACTTTTTTTTCAGCGGCTCGAGCAATAACGTTGACAAAGTCTTTCTGCATTTGCAAAGAAGCTAAGTCTTCGTCAGCTTCAATATCAACAGAATTTCGTTCAGCGTAATTGTAAACGGCATTTAATTCATTTTGGCTGACATAAGTTGGTTTGGCAATCATAAGTTTTTTCTTACGAGCCAACACTTCAAAGCTTAATACACGTCCATCGAATTTGTGTGTTTCCGAAACAAGAAAAGTACCGTCAGAGAATAGGGCTAAAAGCCTTCTTGTATCGTCATTGATTAACAGTCCGCCATTAGGAGAAGTAAGTAATTTTCTACCGCCTTTAAAATAAGATTTAAATCCTTCGTCAGAAGAATCATCAGGATTATTGTTTTCTTCAACACTAGAAGATTCGGTAGATACATTAGTTGTATTTACCGAATCTTGAGCAGAAATATTAATTTCTTCATCTGGTGCCATAAGTCATCCTTAACGAACTGTCATTTCAGCCGCAACACCGGGGATTCCTTCTGTTAAAATAGCCTGAGAAGCAGATTGAGGAACGTCCTCTTCAGAAGATGCTTTGAAATTTATTCCAGCACTGGGAATAGGCTCTTTATCTAAAATTCCACCAGCAGAAAAATACAAATAATCTTTTTTACCATCTTTGTCTGCACGTACATACGTTGGCGTAATCTCATCAATAACGTGTCCGCTCTGTAATGCTGTTCCAACTTTTACTAGAAAAGGAGTTCCTGACTCATTAATTAATTTTGCTGTCAAAACATCGCCTTGACCTCTGATCTCCATAATAGCATACATATCATTGAGTTTAACGCCTTTTTGTTGCAACTCTTCTTCCTCGGCCTTTTTTTCTTCATTTGCAAAAGGATTTTGACTATCTTCAGTCTCAAGACGAGCTTTTAGAATAGAAATTTGTGTTTGCAAGTCGGAAACCGTTTTAGCATAATTATCGCGAATACGGATAGCTTCGCTGGTTGCTTTGTCTGTTAATTCTGTCAATTGCATAAAGCGAGCTTTAAAGTCATTGATAAGCTTTTGACGTTCATCTCGCAATTCAGCAATTTCTTTGAATGCATCAGCTCTTGAAGAGATAAAATCTTGCTTTTCTTCTAGCATCTTTGTCTTATAGCTATTGAGCAATTTTTCTTGACGTTCTTTTTCATAAGCAAGCTCCAACTCTTTTAATTTTTGTTGCTCTTGCAATATTTTTCGTTTTTCGGCATTTTCCCATTCTTGGATTTTGCGTTTTGCTTCATCTTTGCGAGCTTGTTCTTCTTGACGAGCTTTTTCTTGAATGGCTTTCAAAGATTCAATATCGCTCTTAACTTTTTCTTTCTTTAATTCCAAATTCAAAATTGCCGTTTGTTTTTCCAAATCAGACATTTGGTCAAAAACAGCATCTTCAACATCATCAATAACTTTTATATCAATATTACTAGCTTTGGGCATTACATTTTGAACTTTTGTCGGTTGTTCTTGAGCTTGAGGACTCTTTTGTCCTAATAATTGAGCGGCAGATTTTACACTGGCAGAACTATTTTGTCCCATAGGTTGAGGAATATTTTTTTGCCCTAAAAGTTCAGCTGCGGATTTTACACCGTTATTGGAAGCAGCTGGTTTGTTAGCATTTGCAGTTCCTAATAACTCTGCAGCAGATTTAACCCCATTAGATGCAGGTTTAGCTTGTTTATTAAGCAAATCTTTGGCTGATTTAACAGAATTATTGACGTTTTTGGGCGCATTCTTAGTATTGTTTACATTGCCTAAAAGCTCAGCAGCAGACTTCACACCAGTAGTTGATTTTGCTGGGGTGATAACTTTTGTATCTGCATTGTCATCCCCAAATAGAGAAATTTCATCAGGAATTTCGTCTGCCATATTATTTGCTTTGGCATTGTTTGCTAAACTAACAATACCTTGAGCAGAGCAACAATTTACATAGCCAAAGCTTAAAATCAAAGCTAATGCAGATGTTGATAATGTCTTTTTTATATTATAACGCATAGATTGCTCCCTCATAATTCCAAGTGCTGCCATCATATTTAATTACTTTAATATCAAGTCCTGAAAATTTTGTTAATAAATTATCCCATATCAATGGATTATAATTTGAAGAAAATCTAAAGCCAACATAACGATATGTATAACGTTCATTTTCTCCATAATTTTGAGTAAACACGCCATTATTCAATTCAATTTTTCCGCCAATACTTTGGAAAGTATTGTTAAGTGTTTCTCTTAAAGTAGGTAAACTAACCATTGGCGGTGAAGAAATTGTCTCAACAACAGGATAATTAACTCCGGCGGCCAAATTATTTCCATCTTCTGAAAAATTTGTATAAGAAAAATTGATACCAGAATTATTCAAAGACCTTTTAATCCAAGACATTCTTCCAAAAGTTCTTTTCCATGAAGTGGAAACGCCAGATTGAGAGCATGTAAAATCACCAATTTCCCATCCCGGAGGTAAAATTCTTTGAAGTTTCTTAATTATAGAAACACACCCCTGCATAATTTGAGAAGAATTTTTCAAATTTTCCCAAGGTTTAATAACTGGAGGTCTTTCTACTTTAGGAACGACTTTAGGCTGAACTGGTACAACCACAGGTCTTTTTACCGGAGTAAAAAGCAAGGCATCAATCAAACTTGAGAGCAACCATAATCCAACCACTGCTGAAATACCAACAATCATTAAAAGTTTTGCTCCACGCAATCCTTTAATTTTTTGAAGTTTTGCTGTCGTTCCGCGTTGTAATAAGTGCTCTAGCTTAATATTTTCAGCATCATCAATATTCCATTCTTCTGGAGCAATTTTTCGGCCCCAATCAGGCACGGCCAACATTGATGTAAACTGATTTTTAGCATCTTCTTCGTTTAGAAAGAGCATATCACCGTCAGAAAGGATAATATCGTTTCTAACGCAAGTATACCACCATCCTTCATCAACCTTAAATACAGCAATAAAAGAAGAACGGTCAGCCAAGGCCGTAGATAAAGCAATTGCCGCAACAACTTGTCCGCTTTTATATCCTTCTTGAGAGACACAAATACCAAACTGAGGCGCCTTGCCTGGTTTAATACAATATAAATCGGCTCCCTCTAAAATTCCTTCAGATGCTTCAGTAACTTCGGTAAGAGGTTCTTCTTGGTTTTGCAATGGTTGCCAAAACAAACTGGTTGCATAAGTTTGTCCATCAACAGTGATGCTCGTTCCCCAAGTACGAACGCTTCCTTCGGTATCTTCTTCTGAAAATTTTGCTTCATCTAGCACTGTTTTTTACCTTTTAATAAGTTTTCATTCTAGATTCTGGATTTAACGGAGATTCCAAAACAACCGGTGTTAAAATAATGACAAGCAAACTTCTGTCTTTTGTCGCCACAGCAGTTCCACCCAAAACAGAGTTATCAGCAGAGCCTACACCCGTTTTTTGAGCTTCATTTTCAACACGTTCATAACCACTCAAAATCAAGGATTCGCCAGATTTTAAGGCAACTTCTTGAGTAAAGCCGCGTGTTTCAATAATTGGGTTTTGAATGTATTCACCAGATGCCGGTTCGTTTGGATCTTCATTAGTTTGCAGATAAACTTTTTCCAAAGAAATAAGGTCTGACAATGTCAAGTTAAACATCATAAGCATACGACCATGTTCCATGATTCTTGGTAAAACATTAAGTGTAAAACCGGTTTCAATTTCTTCAGTTTCTGTAGAAATATCATAATCAGAGCCTGTATCGGAACTACCAGAGTTTGTCTTAGTAATCTCTGAAATATAATTTTCTTTACGAGTAACTTGAATTGGTGCCGGTTTGTTATTCAAAGTCGTAACCGTACCGCTGGTAACCAAGGTTGTATTGTTCTTTTCTGACAAAGCTTGGATAAATGTTGTAACACTCCAATTACCCGGAGCAATGGTCATATTGATATTTTTTTCAATTTCATCAGAAAGACCATTCGGGCTGGCAACTGTTAAGGATGTTTTTCCATCATTAAAGCCACCGGATAAATCTAAGCCATATTGATCAGAATCAGAAAGAGTAACTTGCAAAACTTTAACGCTGATGGCTACTTGTCTAGATAAACGAGTATTTTGTTCATTAATATATTTTGCAACTTTTTTGATTTCTATCGGAGTACCGGTAAGAGTTACGGTTCCATTAACGGAGTCAACACTCAACTTTGAATCTCCTCCAATCATAGATTCGATGGCTTTTTGAATATTAGACCATAATTCAAGTTCAGCACCAGAAGTTAATGTTGCTGAAGCATTTCCGCTTTCTCCAGAGGATTCTCCACCCATATTTACTTTCAAAGAAGGCTTTGTCGGTAAGCTATATACTGTAAAAGTTCTGGTTTCATATTTATAAAAGAAAATTTGATCTTTTTCATATTTCCACCAAATGCCAAAACGAGAAGATACTTCATTTAATAAGCCACTTAACGGACCTTTGTAAGAAAGCAACATCTTATCAGGTTCTGTCCAATCGGCATTAATAGTACTGGGGTTTGGTTTGTTGGCTTCTGCTTTTTGCAAAACGCTTTCTTCCAAATGGTTAGCATAACGTACTTGAATTGAAGTAAGTTTATTAATCATATCACCAACTTCAAATAAAGTGATTGGACGATTACTAACCAAAGTAATTCCATCTTTTGTTTCTAAGTAACTAGGCAACGGTTCTCCGTTATATTCAACTTGAGACTTATCTCCAAGCCAGATATCATTTTTAACACGAACAACGTCTTCAGGTGCTACTTGTGTCGGAACCTTAGATTGCTCTTTTAATTCTGTTGCGGTTTTAACTTCACGTTCAATTTCTGCATCGAGCTGAGTAGACATTGAACAAGCGGCAACAATAGCCGTAACAGAAACGCCCAAAGCAATTTTCAAATAATTATTCATACGCATTTTCATCCTCCAAGGTCTCAACAACTAAGACACGGTTTCCTTTATAAAAAGTAGCAATAGGAGCTGGCTTTGCGCGAGCAAAAGCACGAATTAATGCTGAGCTGACATCAGCAAAACGACCTCTGAACATTGCTCCGGCGGTCAAGGTATAATTGCGATTTGTATTCCAAATTAGTCTCCAACCGGCGCGATCACTCCATTCGGTAAGCAAAGTTTTTAAACTTTTCCCTTCTTCTGCAAGCCAATCTTCTACAGGGTCTTCATTGAGGCTATCTCCATTGTTGCCGTTATTATTTTCTTCTGTACCCGCACCCATCTCAGAACTTGAAGCTCCGCTTGCATTTTGATTGTCGGAAATTTCTTCATTTTCGTTTATCTGAATATTGGCTTCATAATCAATAACTTCGTCTTCTATTGTCGGTGGAATAGAAGATGATAAATTACTTCCGGCACCACCTTGAACAACGAGTTGGTCACGAGGTGTTCTTTCTCCGTATTCTTTATAATCTGCGGCAACTTCTGAATCTTGAACAAAATCATTGCTGACAGGCGGAATGTTTTTAATGGTTTCCTGAGAAGATGTCATTCCTCCTTGAGAGGGGGTCGCAGACATAGAAGTTGGTTGAGTAGTCGGATAAAAAACAGAACATCCGGCGGATATCAAACAACAAGATAAAAATACTAATAGACGTTGTTTTCTGTTCATTTTTGCGGTTCCTAAGCAATATTTGGTCATATTTTTTTACCTATCATACATACTGAAAAATAAATAATCAAGCGTAAGCAACAACTTATTACCATTGCATATATCTATTGTTACTTTTGACTGGCGTATTTATTTTCTCCTTATTGATTCTTATTGTTCTTAAAATAAATGAATTTGGCTCTCTCGCAGTGAAAACAGTACGAATTTTTTCGGGAGAAGCCCCTTCATTCAATAAAATATTCTGTAGTAAATTTAATCTTCTTCTTTGTAATAACGGAGAGCTCGTGCCGTCAATTCTGATTTCTAAACCGGTTGTAGGTTCTTCTGCGGTTTTTTGAGCAAAAGCTTTTATCCATTTGAGTGTCTGCCCAGATATTTCGGCTCGATTGGGTTGAAAAGAAAGGCGAATTTCAACCGGCAAAATTTTTGATAACAATTTATTTTGCTTTCTCGTGAAAGCAGACAAGAGAGAGTTTTCTTGTTCGTCTTCCTCTTCAATTGTGCCAATCTCGGGAGCGGAGTTTTTTTCGCTACCAAATAAAGATGTTAAACTGTTAAGAATGCTGCCGCTTTCTTTTGTCTCAGGGCTTGAATTTTTTTGCGTATTCTCCTCTTTTGCGGCTACATTTTCTTCTTCGTTCTCTTTTTTTAACAATTCTTTAGCTTCAAATTCTTCTTTAATAGCCTCATTTTGAGGAGATGAAATTAACTGAGGGGTTAGGTTTTCATCATTAAGTATATCTTCAGGAATAGGAATGAGAATATTTTTTACGGTTTTAGAAGCAAGCTCAACTTCTTCAGCGTTTTCCGGAGTTAATGTTTTTGGAGTTTCAAAAATCTTTTGTATTTCTTCCTCGCTGATTTTGTATTTTTTTTCATCTTGTAACAATTGATTGTTGGGAAAATTTCTTCCCTTGGCAACAACCCAAGGATCATCATATTCTCGAACAATATCGCCATCAGTCATATGATTCCAATCTTTTTTAGACTTTTTTTCTGACAATTTAGAGTTTTCTTTTTGGTTTTTCATACTGCTTATAGGGGTATCTTTTACATTAAGAGCAACCTGATTAGCTTGAATTTCTTCCGTATTTTTGATTTCAGCTTTAGCCCAAAGTTGATTTTTTGATGCTTCAAGTGGAATAAGGTTATGAGGGGCGTCATTTGAGATATCTTTCTCAGCCATAACAATTTTTTTAGCTTCTGGCTTAGAAATGTTCTTTACGCTATCATCTGTTTTACTATGCATATTTTCAGATGTTTCTAAAGATGGGGTGTTGGAAGTATCTAGTTTTTTTTCTTCAGAAAAGTCAGGTAAAGAAAAAGCTAACTTTGGTGTATATATAACTTTTTTCTCGGACAAATCATTGTCTTGAGGTGAAGTAATAGGTATTTGAATCTCTTTCTGAGAAATTTCTTCATTTTTAACATCTGTTACATTAGTTTTTTCGCTATTTCCAGCAGTATCAATTTTTTCTAAAGGAATAAGCTGTGAGAGATTGTCATTCAGGGGCATATTTTGAGACAATAAGATATTTTCTTTTTCTATATCTATGATTTCAGGTAATATACTGTGTTTCTCATTAGGACTCTTTTTTTGAATATCATCTACATGAGAAAGTATAATTTTCTTTGTTGGGTTTGCAACAACATGTATTGGGGATACCATATTGTTTTTAAGAAATAAAGTTATGTTTTTCTCGGGGATTTTTATATTGTTGATATTTTTTTCAGGGGTATGCAAATATAATCTGTTTGTCATTAAAATAACAAACAGAGAAAAAGCAAAGCTATAAACAAATGTTTTAAAAGCCGTTTTTGTCATATAAAACCCCTCAAAAGATTAGATAAATCAAAATGCGACTCTTGGCAAGAAATTAAAAAAAATACCCTAAAAATTGTGGATTTTTTTTTCAAAATTATTTTTATAAAAATTTAAAAAATTTGAAGAAAAAACAAAACCTAAATTATGAATTTTTTGTTACGGGAAAATTTTTTACATGTAAACAATATGTTAACTCTTTTCGTGTAATAACAAAAGTGCTGGAAAAAAAAGAAAAAATTAGTTATTCTAAAAAAAGAGAATAGATTTAATATGTTAAGGAGAAAAGTTATGCGTTTTATTAAAAATAATATATGCACCATTTTGTGCTTAGCACTGTTTATAGTGCTCGCTACAACAGATGCATCTTATGCAGCAACCGACTTGGTTAATACAGCAAAAAACAAAACTGTAGCTGTATTTAAAGCAGTTAAAAGCATCATCTTTATCGTTGGTGGTTTTGGTTTGGTTGTTTTAGCATTCATGGCTATTTTTGGTAAGCTTGATTGGAAAAAGTTTTCAATGTTAGCTGTTGGTTTGGCAATTTTGGCGGCTGCCGGAGCAATTGTTGACTACGCAACAGGTGCTTCAGAAGGTTCAAATTTAGGAGATACATTCTCTACTTCTGCAGGCGGAGGCAACTAGTTTAAGCCAAAGGAGGTCTGTTTATATGTCAAACATATAAGAGACCTCCTTTTTTTCATTTATCAAAAAGTTAGGGGTGAGTAAAATGCTGAATATAAAAGTGAAGAAAATAGCGATAATGGGGTGCTTATTATTAGTGCTTTCTTTAGTTTTATGTGCAGCACCGGCTTTAGCAGCCGAAGCTACTACTTCAAATACAAGCTTATTTTCTGACTTGACACAAAAAGGTATCAGAATTTTTGAGGGAATGCGAGATATTATATATGTCGTTTCCGGTTTTGGTATTATAGGTGTTGCAGTCGGTGGCTTTTTTGGAAATATTAACTGGAAATGGCTTGGTGCAATTGTTATTGGCTTAATGGTTATCGGTTTAACCGGCGAAATTTTGAGCTATATCGGTGGAAGTGAAGCCCCAAAAATTACCGATACACTAAAATAGGAAAAGTAATTAAGGAGAAGAGCAATGAAACAAAGTGAAAAAACAATGAAAATAATTTTGTTTTGTTGTGTTGGGTTGCTTCTCTCCGCAACTGAGGCCTATGCTGCTGGTGTGCAATCAGATGTTTTAGACTTAGTGAGAGATAAAGCAGCGGACTTTATAAGAAATTTGCGTCCGCTGATTTTCATATTAGCAGGTTTTGGTTTAATAGGTTTCGCATTTGGCGCAATTTTTGGCAAAATAAGTTGGAAATGGTTTGCCAATATTGCCATTGGTTTGTTTTTGGTGGCAAACGTAGGATTATTTGTTGATTATTTTGCTAGCAAAGATGGAACAAGAAGCATTTATCGAGAGGCTCTCGGATATGGACGCTATTTAGATGCGTCAGGTTCATATACAGCAACATCTGGCTCTCAAACAGACCCTAAAAAGCAAAGTTCAGCTAGTCAGGATGGTGCAAATGAAGAAAATAGTAATAGTGAAGACGTTGGAACGGAATGTGCCCCAGGAACAGGTGTAGGATGTGCTGATGAAACAGGTAAAAAAGAAACTATTAACAACAAAGAAGAGTGTCAAGCCAAAGGGGGTACATGGATTGAAACAGAATGTGTGATACCGGAAGAAGAAACACCGGATGAAGCACCGTTACCGGGAACCGGATTTGAACAACAAGAAGCAGATTGTAAATCTAAAGGTGGAACGTGGATTGGAACAGAGTGTGTGATACCGGAAGAAGAAACGCCAGACGAAGCACCTTTACCAGGAACAGGGTTTGAACAACAAGCAGAGGCATGTCAAGCTAGTGGAGGTTATTGGATAAATAATGGCTGCGTTACCATTCCGGAAGAAGAAACGCCAGATGAAGCACCGTTACCAGGAACCGGATTTGAACAACAAGAAGCAGCTTGTAAATCTAAAGGAGGAACATGGATAGGAACAGAGTGTGTGATTCCAGAAGAAGAAACGCCGGATGAATCTCCATTGCCCGGAACCGGATTTGAAAACGTGTATGATGCCGATGGAGGCGAATTAGGCGAGGTTGTGGTTACTGCAAAAGATTATAGTAAAGAAAAACAGGCGTGCCAACTGAAAGGTGGTACATGGAATTCAAGCACACTAAGTTGTCAAGAAAAAGCCTTTGATTCTGGATTAAGTGGGATAACCTCGTCATCGCAACAAGCTAATGCAAGTGTAGTTGACAATGCATCATCACAAGCAAATACTGCTACAACTGAAAATTCATCGTCAACAAATAATAATGTATCTAATTCTCCTAAAGTTGTTCCTGAAGCATATGGAGAGCAAGGAAGTGTTGTGGTTGAAGGGCAGCAATGGTTATATGATTCCAAATCAGATACATATTATAATCCACAAAGCGGTGATGTAAAAACTTACGAAGATTTACAAGATGAAGGCCCGGTTTATGATGCAGAAATGTTGCAACGAATGCAGGAAAGAAATGAATGTATATCAAAAGCAGACCAAGGATATGTTTGGAAAAATAATCAATGTATAGCTCCAGAGACCCAAAAAACAGTAGAAGAGCAAGTTGTAGATGCAGCTGTAGATGTAGGAGAAGAGCCTGAGTTAAATTGTTCAGTGTTGGAGTCAGAGTGTATGGATAAATATGCAGCAGCATTGAAAGCATGCGAAAGTGGAACAAAGCGCATGTCTCGACAAGAATGGTGTGCTCAAAATCCAACAAAGTGTACCTATAAAGAGGGAAAATATGATAATATGGTAAAAAAACCGACCAATAGTGAAGATTATAAGAAGTATATAGAGGAAATGTATGCACAAAAACGAGAGTGTGAAAGAATAAGATTGGATGAATGTCCCTTTGATAGAACTCCTTCTGAAGAAACTTATTGTGAAAGATATCCAAGTCGTTGTAGTGAAGTGAAGTCTGGGACACAAAGCTATTCAGGCACGTATCCAAATGCAGAAGGCCAAAAGGAGTATGTAGCATATGCTAATCAAGTTCTAGAAAATCAAAAGAATCTTGCACAATGCAAAGAAGCTGCTGGAGCGGCTGCAGATAAATGCTATGCGCCGTGTAGATCTAAATAAAATTTAAGTTAATAACTCAAATTAACATATTATTCATAAAAAAAAGGTACACTCTTTTGTAAGAATGTACCTTTTTTGATTCGCATAGATTGTGATAAAAATATGTTTTTATTGCAAATTAACGGCAAAAGGGTATCATAAAAGAAGTATAAAAAGAAATGAGGTTTTTGCTCATGAGAGAGATGATTCTTAAAGCTGTTGCAAATCCTCCCAAAATTTTATGGGGGCCGTTTCTGCCGGTGTTACTCAATATCGGTTTGCAGTTTCCATTCATGTTTATGGCAATAGGTGTTATGGATATGAACCCCTTATTCTTTTTGGTTAGTATTTTGATTGTGCATCTTGTTATCATTTCTCTGGGGTTAAAAGAACCGCATTTGTCGACCATGCTTCAAGCTTATGGGCAAACCTATAAGCCAACGACTAACCTATATAAATCAAAGGGGATGAAATTTGCACCCTAGTACCGATTTTTTTGATGTTTTTGTTCAAGGATTGTCAAATGTCGAAATTTTAGTGGCAATTATCGGCTTTATTTCGGCAGCATCTTTTGCTGGATTTTGGGCAACAAAATTCGGACACTTTATTTTACCTCAACCAAGAGAATCAAGAGTATCAGACTTTTTGCCGTTTAACAAACTTATGGCGGACGGGATAACAATTAAATGTTATAACGGCTCATTAGTGCGTGTTTTCCGTGTAACCGGTGTGGACTTAGCTTTTGCCAATGGCGAAAAAGTAATGTCAATGCTAGAAGCAAGAAAGTCGTGGGTCGATGGTATGTCGGATATGCAAGTTATCTGCCGAGTAATTACTTTGCGCGAGCGTATCCCATTGGAAGAAGATAGAGGTGATTTTGGAAATCCGCTGTTGGAACAAGTATCACAAGTTTGGGCTCAGAATATTGACCGCGTTTTTTCAAATACGCATTATATCATTTTATCAGTACCGGATAGAACAGATGCTTTAAAAGATTTGAATTATGCTTCTCAGGCATTGTTGGCAACATTGAATGATTATGGTGTAAAAACCATGTATGAAACCCCGGAAAGTCCGGCTACGGATAGTCCGCTATATGTTTTTTCACGCATATGTAGTCCGATTTCAAAGCCTGAACCTAAAATGAGAAATGCTGAAGGCTCAATGCTCAATCAAATGCTGACAGCAGATCACATTCATTTTACCGGTGAAGAAGGCGTGATTAGATTCTTTTCCGGAGATAAGGAATGCTATGAAATTACCATGGGCATTCGTACATCAGGGGATTATATGGATGAAGCAATGATTTCATCACTATTATCCATAGATTGTGAGTTAACTTTGGTCCACAATATAAAACCGATATTTAGAGCTCATGCTCGAGCATTATTGATGCAACAACAAAAAATGGCCGGAATAACTAGCTTTTCACCAGATGTGGTCGATCAATATAGTGAAGCTTTATCGGCAATTGAAGACAGTGATGCGGATTATCAAGCTTTAACCGAATATTCAATGTCCATAATTATTAGAGGGCAAAGTTTGGATGAAGTAGAATTCGGAGAAAGTGAAGTCCAACGAATTTGTCGTTTGTTCAGTGTAACGCCTGTCCGCGAGGGTTGGGTCTGTGAGGCAACATTTTTCAATCAATTTCCAACCTATGATACATATCCACGGACATATCGCTACTTATCCAGAGTTGTAGCAACGGCTATTTGTTTTGACAAACCTTCGGAAGGTTTCAGCAAATCAGACTGGGGAAATGGTGCAATCAGTATTTTCCGTACAACCTCAGGCTCACCATACAGATTTCAATTTCATGTGTCATCAGAGGAAGCAGCGGTTGCACACTGTTGTATTATCGGACCGACAGGTCAAGGTAAAACAACCTTGCTGACATTTTTGGCCGGACAAGCAATGCGCCATCATGATTTAAAGGTCTTTTTCTTTGATCGTCACCGAGGTGCAGAGATATTTACGCGTTCTATTGGTGGTGCATATATCGGATTTGATGGTGATGAAAAGAATGTATCGCTTAATCCGTTTGATTGTGAAAATAATTCAACCAACCGCGCCTTTTTAAGACGTTGGTTAAAATCAATTACAATGGTGGACGATGCTTTATCAGAAAAAGAAATTGCTCGTGCAGTGACAACAGCGTTCGATTATTTACGTCCCGAAGAGCGTATAATGAAAAATTTGTACAAGAGCTGTTTTTCTCCAACCGGAAATATGCGTCGCGAATTGTTCAAATGGGTTAATCCGGATCAATATGGCAATATTTTTAATGCAGATACGGATAGTTTGGATTTGCATAGCAAACGTTTTATGGCATTTGATTTTACACATATTTTTGAAGACGAAACATTGGCACCGGCTGTTATCAGTTATATCATGCATAGAATTATGTCAGAAACCGGTGATGCAGGTATTCCGGCATTGATTATGATAGATGAAACTGCGCCAATGTTAAAGCACCCAATGTTTAGAGATTATTTTATTATTGGTCTACAAGAAGGACGTAAAAAACGCCAAGCATATTTGTGCGCATTTCAACAACCAAGCATTATAGATAAATTGGGTGTTGGCGAGGTTATTCGTGGACAATGCCAAACGGTTTTGTTTTTCCGCAATCCTCAAGCTCAATTGGAAGACTATGCAAACTGGAATTTAACCGAAAGCGAATTAGACTTCATTTTTGGTCGTAGTTATAGAGATTTTCCTTATGCGATATTGTTATCTCGTCCAGCAACAGGAGAGTCAGTGATTTTAGATGTCGATTTAAGTGGTTTGGGAGTTTATTTGAAGCTTTATAATTCCGGTCGCAAGAATGTATTGCTGGTTGAAGAATTAATAAAAGAATATGGCGAAGACAACTTTGTTACAAAATATTTAAATATTGCGTAAGAGCAATATTTTAAGTTTAATAAAAGTATTTTTTTTGGTATACTGAAATTATATCAAATTATTAGTTGGAGGTGAAACATGAGTATATTTCGTAAGTTTTTTACGGTAATAATAATAGGAGCATTTATGCTTTCCGTTTCACCTCAACCGAGTTATGGTTTTGGTATTCCTTCAATTGATATTCAGGGTTTAGTTCAAGCCGTCAAGCGAGCAATTACAGATGTTCAAAACTCTACACAAGTGGCATGGGCAGTTAAAGCAGCTAAAAATGTTCAAACTGCATTAGGAAAATTTAATGAGGCCATGAATGGTTTTATTAAAAATAACATAACCGATCGTTTAAAAAAATTACAAGATGCCAAAGAAAAATTTGATAAGAAACTAGAAGCCGCCAAAAACAATAAATGGGTTCAAAAAGGAATGGCTGCGGTTGATAAGGCCAAAGAGGCTGCAGAATTAGCTAAAAGAGGAAAAGAACTTGCAGATAAGGCTAGTGACCTTAAAAGCCAAGGAGACCAATTGATAAAAGATGCCGAATCATCAATTCAAGAAGGAAAAAATCTCATTTCGCAAGCCGGAAATTTAACTAAAGAAGCCGAAAATATAATTTCAGAGGCAAAACAATATGCTGCTGAAGGTCCAAAATTAATTCAAGAAGGTAAAGATTTGCTTTCGGAAGCAAATGATTTGATAGCGCAAAGTAAAACAGTTGCTCAAACCAAGAGCGGAGATGAAGCAGAAAAATTAATGCAGCAAGCCGAAGCTAAAAAGCAAGAAGCAGAAGCATTAATGCAAAAAGGACAAGAATGGCTGGATAAGGCTTCCGAATTTAATCAAAAAGGAGAAGAACTTAAAAATCAGGTTAACCAGCTGACGAAAGATGCTGAAAGCTTAATGAATAAAGGAGATGAATATAAGCGTCGAGCAGAAGATTTGTATAGTCAGGCCGAAGATTTAATTAAAGAAGGTCAAGAATTGGCAAGTGATGTTAAGGATTTCTTCTAATGTAAGATTAAGGAGTTTATTATGAAAAATAAGGTGAACATATTTAAAAACTTCATATATAGCATAGCCATCACTAGTCTTACAGCAAATGTTGCTTATGGTGCAACACTGGAAGAATTAACTTCCAGAGCCAATCAATTGCAGGCAGAAATTAGCAAAACGGCGGCAAGAGGCGAACAACTAGATAAAAGCATTAAAGATATAGAAGAAAAATATAAAGAAGTAAAAACCGAACCCAAAGGGGTTGATGCTTATAATGCCAAAATTGCCGAGGCAAAGGCAAAAAAAGAAAAGTTGCTAAAAGAGAAAAAAGCTGATGAGGGTGTAACAAACAAAGTAAAAGAAGATACAATAACCAAAAAAGAAGTTACACCGACTAAAGAAGAAAAAACAAAGGATACAGAAGGCTCCACAAAAGTTATTCCATATCCATTTGAGCGCAATCCAAGTTATGAGGCGCCTAAAAATACATATAAAGGCAGACGTCCTTTTACGCGCAGTGATAATGAATATCAAGAAGAAAAAATATTTTTTGCCAGCTATAAAAATAGTGAAGCACTTTCTTTTGCCAAAGAAGAAACTGTACAAGCTTATACAGGCACAACGGAAGAAAACGTTTTCGTTTTTTCAGACAATTTAGCCAATTATTGTAAATTTGACACCAATTCTTTAGATAAAATGAGCGAATGCTTGAATAAGTTAATTGCAGAAAGAACCGGAACTTCACAGAGCATGAAAACACAAATCAATGAATTGTATCAAGAATCATTAATGGATACAAGTTCCAATGCTGTGACCGTTGCCGCAGAGAAAACGAATGATTCTTCGGGGTATGAATCTAAAGTATTATTGCCGTTGCAAGAAAAGTCCTCACAGGCAACAGATGAAAGAGGAGATATAGAAGTTTTAACCTTAACCGAAATGGAAGCATTAAAACTAAAAAATAAATTATTGCAGATTTATGCAACGCAACTTGGTTTAGATAGTTTCAGAGATTATGGTACTTTTGAAGTTAATAACCGAGATATAACAAATATTGATGAGCAAAGCAAATAAAGGATACAGGGCATGAAAGGGGCTTTAAAAATTGCAGCCAACAGTTTGATAATCGGATATCTTTGGATATCAGAATGTCAAGCTTTTTTCCCAATACCTGTCCCTATAATTGGAACAGACGTGCCCAACGGAGCTGCTGATTTAGTAGAAAATGTAAATGCTATTGGAGATTTAGCCGAAGAAGCACAAGTTGTGGTGCAAAAAACTAGAGAAGAAATAAAATCCGGTAAATTTGGATTTGATGCCATAAAAGGATTTGCCAATACAATCAAAAAAATAGAAGTTCCAAGAATAATACCCGCCCCCAAAGCTCCAGCAAGTATTGCTAAAAATATTAATGATCCGGATAAAACCAAAGAATCTGTAACCAATTTATATACCAATTCGTTAAGTCAAACAGGACAAATGGATCAAGCTAAGCAAAACCGTCAAAAAAGAACAGAATTGTTGCAAATGAATGTTTCAGCCATGTATGCGCATGCCTTAACCACAAGAATAAATATAAATAAAGAAAGAGAACTTCCTGAAACAACATTGGATAGTGAAAATACCAGAGAAATATTACAAGCCAACCGAGCTATGTCAGAAAAAATTGCCAAAAGGTGGAATGATATCTTATTGATGGAATCTCAAATAGCCGGATATAAAGCAACCCAAATTCTAACATCAATGAATAAAGAGGAGCAAGAAGAAACAAAAGAAACAGATACATCTACATCAACATCAACATCTACATCTAGTGCAACATCTACCGAGACACCAACAAACATAAATACTGAAAATTCTGCCTCTGAAGAAACGAATAGAGCCAAAGAAGATTGCAAAGCCAAAGGAGGCACATGGGTCGATGCAGAATGTGTGATACCGGAAGAAGAAACGCCAGATGAGGCTCCATTGCCCGGAACCGGATTTGAAAATGTGTATGACGTAGATGGAGGAGAATTAGAAGGTGTCGTAGTTACCGCAAAAGATTATAGTAAAGAAAAGCAAGCATGCCAACTAAAAGGCGGCACATGGAATTCAAGCACGCTAAGTTGTAAGGAAAAAGCCTTTGATGAAGGCTTAAGCGGAATAACATCAGCATCACAACAAGAAGCATCCTCAGAAGAAGAGAGAAAGCAAGAATATCAAGAAGCAATACAAAAATTGTTAAAGGAAGGTATAGAAGAAGTACAAAAATGTAACACAGAGAAAAATACATGCGAACAGAAAATAAGACAAGAAATCAGAGAAAGCGGAAATTGGAATGCTTTAGATACAAAATTGAAAGAGTGTAGCAAAGCCAAACAAGAATGTTTAGATGCCAATATCAAGAATAGAGATGAAACAATAGCAAAATTGAAACAACAATACGGACAATAGTAAAGATACATGTAGAAATGCAGATGATAAAGAGGAATATTAAATGAAAAAGGTAACATACATATTTGCTTTAGTGTTGATGATACTTATGAGTACAACATCAAACGCATCTGCATGGATATTAGCAAAATTATCAAATATGGCAGAAGATGTTACCACCGCCATGACTAAATTTGGGCAACAAGCACAAAATTCCTTAGATCAGGTAGCAACATTGACAATTGTGCAGAAGATAGGAAAGGGATTTAAGGAAGCCAAAGAATGGACTGAATCTCAAGTAAGTAAAGTAAAATCATTTTCTGATGAAGTTCAAGGAGACATTGCAGCATATCAAAAAATGTATGAGGATACCAAAAAGATATATGATGATACTTTAGGTGATTATACAAAAATTTTAGATGATGTAAAAAAACTTGAACAATCACAGCAAGAAATTATGGCTAAGATTCAAGAAGATAAAACTTCAATAGAAACAAAAATTGCCGCGCAAAAATCTGTCATATCAGGACAAATGAAGTCATGTACGGATAATATGTCCAATTTGAAAAAAATGATGTTGGAAGATCCTACAAATAAGGAAGCATATGAAAAAGAATATAACCAATTGGCGGAGCAACAAAAAGAACTATCAAGTCAAATTAGTAATATAGATGATTTAGCCCAGCAAGAAATAGATTCAATAGTAAACTCATATAATAGTGAATTATCTAACATAAAATCACAACTTGCTCAATTGAAAGCAGATTTAAGTCAATTAGCAGGTTTCTCAGACGAAAGTCAGAGTAATGAAGATATGCTACTTAACACAGCCAATATGTATTTTTTGCAATATGATGAACCATTGAGTCCGAGTAGACAAGATACCATTCGTTCTAATCGTTTAAGAGAAAGACGTGAGAGTATTGTAGCAGGATATAGCCAATCTATTGCCAAAATACCTGATTATGTAGCCAAAGATAATGAAGCAGAAGATTTAGGATACAATGCATCTACATTTGATACAACAGCGGGTGCGTGGGGTGCGGCTGCACAATTGCAAATAGATAATTTAAAAGCATTAAGTACATATGCTCATTTGCTGATTTATGATTTGAAACGTCAAACTGCCGTAGAAATGTCAAATTTAACATTTTATAAGCTACAAAAAGAACAAAAAAATATATCAGAGTTTAATTTGGATGATTATGTCTACAAAAAGAAAGGAGATAAATAATGAAAAATAGAGCATTACATTTATTTATCTTCATTAGTCTTATTATTTCTTTAACCATAATCCCAATAAAGAATGATGCAATAGCTTTGTTTGATCCGGGAAGCTTAGCAACACAGGTTCCTAATACGGTTGCTGCTGTAACCAACAAAGTTACAACATATGCAAATAAAGTAATAAAAATAACTTTGCAAGTTTATAAGTCGATAGAAGATTTTTTCAAAAATTTATTTAGTCGAAAAAATACAAAAATACCCGGAACCAAAACCATAAAAGAAAGTAAAATTGTAGATATTACGGATGAAGCGGCAGTAAGAGATATTTTTCCTACGTTATTTTTCCGTTATCCATCAAACGAGCCGGACGACCAATTAGCATATAAACATGAAGGGCAAGAATTTTTTGAAGATACAATCATCGAAGCATTTACAGCTGTGAGGGAGCTTGAGAAAAAGGTAACGGAAATAGATATGCAAATTGTTACTGCAGAGCAAAATTATACACAAGCCGAGGATTTAAATGGTGGTTTATATAATAAATATATGATTTCAGCAACAACAGATCAGGTTTTGATTGTAATACAAGAATTGGTAGCCATAAAGGCACAATTGACTGCTGCATATGCCGTTCACGGAGAAGTTGAACCATTATATATAAGTGCAAGCACTAGCGAAACTTCAGCAAATGGTGAAAATTCCGAGGGAACAGGATTGCAAGAAACAAATAAGAAGCAAAATAAACCGGAAGATTATGATTTATCAGATGGCAAAGCGGTCATAGATGGTCAAGAATACACTTATGATAAAAATACGGGAACATTAGTTAATTCAGAAACCGGAGAAAGAATGAGTAGTAAAGAATTGCAAGCAGTCATGTCATCAAAAAATTGTCCGGCAGGTCAAGAATATAAAGGTTCAACCTCCGCAGGTCCGATATGTCGTCCTGTAACGAGCACCGATGAAGCCCCAACGGAGGGAACAGGAGCTGAAGAACAAGAGGCCGCTTGCAAAGCCAAAGGAGGCACATGGGTCGATGCAGAATGTGTGATACCGGAAGAAGAAACGCCAGATGAGGCTCCATTGCCCGGAACCGGATTTGAAAATGTGTATGACGTAGATGGAGGAGAATTAGAAGGTGTCGTAGTTACCGCAAAAGATTATAGTAAAGAAAAGCAAGCATGCCAACTAAAAGGCGGCACATGGAATTCAAGCACGCTAAGTTGTAAGGAAAAAGCCTTTGATGAAGGCTTAAGCGGAATAACATCAGCATCACAACAAGAAGCATCCTCAGAAGAAGAGAGAAAGCAAGAATATCAAGAAGCAATACAAAAATTGTTAAAGGAAGGTATAGAAGAAGTACAAAAATGTAACACAGAGAAAAATACATGCGAACAGAAAATAAGACAAGAAATCAGAGAAAGCGGAAATTGGAATGCTTTAGATACAAAATTGAAAGAGTGTAGCAAAGCCAAACAAGAATGTTTAGATGCCAATATCAAGAATAGAGATGAAACAATAGCAAAATTGAAACAACAATACGGACAATAGTAAAGATACATGTAGAAATGCAGATGATAAAGAGGAATATTAAATGAAAAAGGTAACATACATATTTGCTTTAGTGTTGATGATACTTATGAGTACAACATCAAACGCATCTGCATGGATATTAGCAAAATTATCAAATATGGCAGAAAAATTAAACATTTATTTTTATAATAAGTGTATATTTACAGTCATGATGAGGCGAACTTTGATTGATAAACAAAAGTTGAAAATCGTAAAGTGGTAACTAATAGATGTTAATATAATGCGTAATATATAAATGCATAAAAAGAAATTGAAATAGGAGACATGTAATGAAGCGACAACACTATACAACATCGTTGATTTATATATTAGGGATGTTTGTTTATGTATCTGCCTTGCATACGGCGGATGCGGCTGAAACATATTCTCCTTTTTATAATGAACAGACAAAGACAGTATCAACTAACAAAACCAGTGTATACAATAGTGAACCTGGCGAAAGTATTTTAAATATCGAAACAGTTGTAACCACAGATGAAACGCATCCTTTTTCCGGATCTGAAGAACAGATGAATGAATTGGAAAAATTGGAGCCGATAAATGATAATCTGAAAGCGGCAGTAGATGCCCATAATGCAATAAACAGATTAAGAAGCTATAAAAATATTCAAAAACAATATAACAATACGGTTAAGCTTCATGATAAATCTGTTGAGTTATTGAAACAATCTGAGCAGTGTACAATTAATTTTATGGGTAGATATTTTAAAAATCCAATTAAAGTTTGGTCAGGAAAAAACATGAGCTCTATACCGCAAAATCATGATTTAAGAGAAGGTTTGTCTGCTTGGGCTATTGCAATGTTTGAAACGGCAAAATCGGCAGAAGTTTCTCCGATAGATATTAGTGATGTTGTAAGTGTAGATACACAAACCAAAGAGACCACAGATAGCTCAGGTAATGTGATTGATATTTCTTCCTCAACCAACAGTACAACCAGTACAATTGGTGTTGATGTAAATGAAAAAAATACCACAACCAATTTGGAAGATTTACATAAGGATAGTGAAAGTCAGATAGATACATTGGAAAAAGAAACCGACGGCACATATTTTAAAGAACCAAGCCGCCAAGAAGAATTGGAAGCCTCAGACAGAAAAACAGATTTAATCAGTAAAGATGTTGGTGCAGAAGTTGCCTTATGGATGGCAAATTATTTATCTGGTTATGATAATACATCTAAGACGAGCCCGGATTGGAATTCCGGAGATTTAGGTGGTGTAAAAAAACGTTTTCCGGTTTGGACGGATCAAAAGACTTTTTATGGTCAGTATTTGTTAAGAAAATACAATAATATAAAAGAATATATCAAAAATTATGAGATTCCGAGCAATACAAGAAAACTCGTAGCCGATAAAATTTATGAACGCCAAAAAGAATATCAAAATGCCGCAGAAACACAAATAACCCAAGCGGCAATAAATGCACGTTTGCAAGCTCGCAATATTTATGAAGAAAATAAAACTCAGGCATATCAACAATATGAAAAAGATAAAGCGGCAATACAAAACGAGCAAGCGACCTCAATAGAAAACTTAAATAATGAAAAGAACAAAAAAATTGCAGAGTATGAGAGCAAAATTACCGACGCTAATCAAAAAAGAGATCAATATATGACGCAAATCAGCGACATAAATGAGCAAAATAGTAATTTGTCGCGAGAAATTACGTCAATGCAGCAAGAAATAAACGGCTATGCAGAGATGCTTACAAATGCCAATTTGACAGAAGAACAAAAATCAGAATATATGCAAATTAAAGCAGATATTGAACAAGAAATTGCATCAATACAATCAAAAATCAATCAGCAACTTTCTAAAAAAGAAGAATTGCAAGTTTTATATGATGAACAAAGCGATGCAATTGAAAAAATTAAACAAGAACAAACAAAATATGAGGGTGAAATACAAGCCAAAATTGGCGAAATCAATAACGAAAGCGCTATAAAACAACAAGAGATTTTGACGACTTATAATAAAAAAATACAAGAAGAAGATAAGAAGTTAGCAGATAAAAATAGTAAAATTGATGCAGCTGAAATAGCCGCCAAAGCAGCTATCGGGAGCAAATCCATGATAACTGCGGAAAAAATAATTAATCAGGCAGACATTACAATAGAAGATGCCAGAGACATTGCTTATAATAATGTGGAAAAGGTTGTAGCTGCATTTCAAGCCTTGGGAGATGAATTATACAGAGGTAATGCGCAAGATATAATTACGAGTTACCATCAAGCTTTGATTGATAGTTTAAAAGGTAAAGAAGCACAAGTAGGCGGTCTGAAATTAGAAGCAGCATCAGCCAAAGTCCATGATTTAACAAACTTTAATGCGGATATTGTTATAAGTGCCGATATGGATAAACAGATGCGCGAATTATATTTGGATAATTATCGACAAGCCGTAAAAAATACAAATATTTTATTGAAGTTTTCTATTTTTGATGAAATGCTCAAAGGTGTCAATACAGGGGTAGATAGCCAATATTTTGTGGGATCTGAACCCAAGAAAGAAGATTTTACAACACCTAAAGCTCTACCGGATTATAATTTACCGCCACTAAGAGAATATGTACGTTTAGACTATATAGATTTGCAAAGTATCGGCAAAGATAATCCTAAAATGGAAGTCGGCGAATATAAAGAAATTATGCCGGGAACAAGTATGGCCAAGAAAATTTGGGTAAAAACCGAAGATATGCCGATTTCAATAGTGGATAAAGAAAAGTTTTTATCATATGGTGGTCGCATACCGGAAATATGGAAACTTATGTTGAAGGATAAGGCTTTTGTAGATAGTGATTTTTATTTAACCCCGTCTATGGATCCCAATCCGCAAGAAGAAGTTCCGCCAGAGTATAACCCATTGCAATTAGGGGCAGAGATGTCTCCGTTGTACAGAGGCGGAATTTATCCCTGTGTAATCAAAAATATTCAATCTGAGAAGGGTATATGCAATATCTCAGGTATAGAAAATGGAACGGGAATAGTTGATGTGGTTATTACCGATAAGGGCGGAACCAATGCTAATGAATATTTTATGGGGTTAAATTTTGTAGATGGAGAAAGGCTTGCTGAACTTAAAAAACAAGATTTGCCGGAATGCCAAGAAATTAAGGCAGAGTGTAAAAGGAGTATGAGTATAAGTACCGGTTTTGGAACCAAAGCCTATATTACTCCAATCAGAAAAAAAACAGGAGCAACAATAAAATCCAAAAATTTTGTTACCGAAGGAGATGCCAGCGAATTAGGTAGTATTTTGAATGTGTACAGCGGAAGAATGATTTCTGATGGGACAATTGTTGAAAATGCTTTAGGATATAGTCCTTATATGCAATCTGTTGTAAATTACGGCATAAGAATGGAAGAAAGAGGTCAACAAGAAGATGCCCCGGAATTAAACGAGGAAGAACAATTAAATGATGATATTTATGTTCGCGCTCAATATAACAATAACCAAGTGGGTGATTTCTTAGACCATGTGGAAATAGAACAAAAATATCAACAGGCGCTGGATGAAGCAGCAGAAGAAGTTAAAGAAGCCAAAGAAGAATTATACAACAGTTTAAGAGAATTTGGCTTTGAACCAAGTGCTGATTTTGATATATCAAAAGAAGAAGATTATGAGTTGGCTGTAACACAATTAAAAACAGCAAAAAATAACTATATGTCTCAAGCCAAAGCTAAAATAGAAAGCATAGAACCTGGAGATTCAGATGTTTTGGCCGAAAGTCAAGCATCATACCGCAGGATCTATCAAGGTTTGATGTTGGATAGTGAATGTGTTGTTTCAATGACTATGGACGTAGATAATATATCCGATTTTTCCGAGCAGATAAAAACAGCAACAACCAATACGACAGTAGATGAAACATATGAAAAAAATGGTGATGAAAATTTTGAAGACACGTTAAGAGCCATGCAACCGGCATATTGCGCTATATATTAAAGAGTAGAGAAAATAAATGATGGAACAAAATTCTCTGGAACAAGGAACAAAAATCTTATCCATAACTGATAAGAATAAACAAGAGCATACAAATTTCATTCGTCAAGATGAAAAAGAAAGCTCATCGGTAAAGCTGGTTTATTATATGTGGCTATCGCGTTTCTTTATATTTTTTGCCACAGTATCGTTAATGGTATTTTTGAGTTCTAGCTTGGCATTGTTTCATTTGGCTCCATTAGTGGAAGTTGAGCCGTTTTTAATTATACGTCAAGACAATTCGGATAATTTAGTTCGTTCAGAGCCTATTTCACAAGATATGGCCTCAAAAGATTTATTATTGAAAACATTTATAAAACAATATGTTATTCTTAGAAATACAGTGGTCAGCGATGAAATTGAAATGAATAGCCGTTGGATGCCGGGTGGCATGATGCATTTTTTGTCAGCATGGCCGGTTTATGTTCAGTTTTGGAACAGTAAAGCGGAAATGGTAGAAAAAAAAGATTTTTACTCCTATGTAAGAGAAGTTGAAATTATATCAATAGCAAGACAAGGAGGTAAACGCAGTGAAGTTTGGAAAGTCGATTTTAAAACATATGATTTATCTCCCGGTAATGTAAATACAGGAGGAGCATTCATTATGAAAGAACGCTATTGGACAGCTTCAGTTACAGCCAGATTTTATCCAGAACGTGTATTTATGGGACGTCGATTGATTAATCCGATAGGTTTTACGGTAACAAGATATTCTCAGTCTGAAGTAGAAATTTTCTAAAAGTCAGAAAAAAAGATATTTATTTTGTTGATAAGTTGGGGATTTTATCTGCTAGATATTAGACATTTATGTTAAAAGAGTTTAATTATTTAAAATAACATAAAGAATATTTAAATCAGAGAAAGGCCTTAATGATGAAAATTTCTTGTAAAATCGTAGCCTTAGCCATGATATTTCTGCTGTCAGGGTGTTTTGGCTCGTATTATGAGCCAGAACCGGTAGGTGTTGGTAAAGGTGTAAATGAACTAAAATTATCTCCTTGTGCGTGCATGCATATAGATCTTCCGAAAAATCTTCCGGATTGGTATATAGAAACAATTTAGTTTAAGAAAGAAGATCAATGGTGGAAAGCCTCCAAAGAAATAATGTTGAGCAAAGATTAATCGGAAACGGAAAGCAACGGGTAGGTGCGCCTCAAGCTCAACAGCCGAGAAGAGATAATGTTTTTGTTGCTAATATAGCAGAAAAAAGATATTTATGGACGGCACGAGCTTTTGCAATCGTTACAGCGGTAAGTTTGTGTTGTAATATCATCTTAATCTTGGCTATATTTCAAGTGATGCCTCTTTTTAGAGTTGAACCGTTTTTGTTGTCATTTCAAGACAAAGACGAACAAGTTTTTAATATTGTTCCTTTGCAAAATTTGGAAGATGAAAAGGCTGTGACAGAAATTTTTGTTCGTCAATATGTTTTGTTGAGAAGTTCTTTTACCTCAAATATTCCTGAAATGGAAGCAAGATGGATGCCGGGAGGTCCGATTCAGGAAATGTCATCTTCTGCAGTATATGAAGATTTTCAAAAGAAAACGGCATTACGAGCTTTAGACATAATCAGAAGTAAGGGTTTGACACGTTCTGTGAAAATTATCTCCGTAAATGAATTGACCCAAGGCTTGTGGCAAGTGGAATATGAAACCAGAGATATGTATCCGGATTCTTCAAAACCGCAAATAAATTACTGGACGGCTTCATTGCGTATTTCCTATCGAGGCAAAACAATTAAATCCGGCGAGAGAATGAAAAATCCTGTAGGTTTTACCGTGGATAGATATTCGTTAACCTATAATAAAGTTCAATAAAAAGATAGAATGGTATAAAATATGAAACAACAAATAAAAATAATATCATTAGCAATGTTAATGTTTTTATTAAAAAATCAGGCTGTTTTCGCACAAGAAAACAGCTTGGATCAAAGCGCAGACCAAGATCAAGGACAATACCGTTCTATGGATATGAGCTATGCTGGCTTCGGCTCAATCGGAATGATGCAAAGTGCTTGGTTAGACCCTTTGCAAAACTTGGGTGAAGGGCAAACAAAACCGGCGTATTCTAAATATTATTGGTCACCAGATTTGGTTCTTCCTGTCCGCTTGAGAGAAGGAATGATAACCATGATAAACTTCCCTGATTGGGAAATGGTAGAAGATGTTTATATCGGTGATAATTCAACATTTGATGGACAAATTTCCGGCCCTAATACGGTTCTATTGTACCCTAAAAAAGGAGCGAATGTTGGTGTTGATACCAACGTAATTATTTTTGGTCGCTCCGGCAATAGATATGTTTTTTATGTTAGAAGTGAAGGTGTGAATACGGAGCGTTTGACCAACTCAATCATAGATATAGATGTTATCGGTGGAGATGAAGACGGTGGAAGTTCAATAGGTTCTTTTGGCAGCGGTGGCAGCAGTGTATCTAATGGAGGAAAAGGTGCATCAGCTTTTGGAGGAGGAAATCCAAAATCTGTAGCATCAACCTATACACGCCGCAATCAAAAAGATGATTGGTTGAAATCAATACCGGTTGATCCCGAAAAGTTTCGTTTTGATATTGAAGTATATGTTCCTAATCCTGAAGATGTGGTCATTGCGCCGGAAAGAGTTTGGCGAGATGATATTTTTACATACATAGACTTGGGAAATAAAGCAATTAACATGACGCAAAGACCTATAGTGACTTTAATTAATGAAAAAGTTGAAACACCGGTAGGTTTTCGTTCCAAAGGACCTAATAATCGCCTAATTGTAGTAGAAGCCGTGGGTGATATGGTTTTAAGAAACGGAAAAAGAATAGTGTGTCTGAAATTGCGTAGATCTGATTCTGCTGGTCTTGAATATGGCGTATATGCAGATGATGCTCAACCGGGTTGGGATGTTCCACCTCCGCTCAAAAATGGAGATTTGGCAACCGCATTTGATCCAAAATCGAGCGCAAACAATGCTTCTGCGAGTATGAATAATATGTATGCAAAGTCGCAAGAGGGACAATATATATACCCACAATATGGAACTATGCAAAATGGCATGATGGTTGGAAATATGACTCCAGATTCGTTTATGGGGAATAATATGAATGGTAATATGTACGGAAATGTAATGTATGGCAATAATATGAATATGCCGCAACATCAAGGTGCAGTTACCGGAGCGTATGATTATTCCAAAATGCAAAAGTTACCAAATCAAACCATAGCAAATCAAAACAATGGAAATAGTAAATATTTGCAACAATTCAGCTATGGAAGCGGTTTTGACAGCAACACAAATATATCAATTGAACTGGGAACAGATGCTGATGTTGGTAAATTGGAAACCTTATGGAATACATTAAGCCAAAAATATAAGTCAGATTTATCTGGATATGAACCTTTTTATTCAGTAGATACACCGGCAGACGGGCAAGGAAAAGAACTCTTTCACTTGCGAGTAGGCCCAGTAAAAAGTTTAGAAGAAGGTGATGCTGTTTGTTCTAAACTTGGACGTAATGGAATATTTTGCAGCGTAGTCAGAACTCAATGATGAAAAATGAAAAAGAACCACAAGCGCCGTTAACACATTCGGAAAGCTATGTTAAAAAAACCAACCGAATAATATTGATTGTTGGTATATCTTCGCTTGTCATTTTTTTGCTTGGGGTTATGCTGCTCATAACAGAAGATAATAACAATTATGAATATGAAGAACCTTCATTTACCGATAATGATGATGTAATCAATATCGGAACAGAAAGTCCTTTGTTAGATAATAGTATTGAGTTTCAAACCATAGAAGATATTGGCATTCCAATAACGACAACACCTAATCCGATACCTTTGGGAGAAGTTGTTTTAGGAACAGATGCCAAAAACGTCTTGACCATAGGCACAAATGGGAAGGCTTCCATAAAAATATTATCAGTATTATTGGCTGATCCTCCGGCAGATGGATTTAATTTTGACGATAAGTGTAGTGGCAAAACCTTATCCGGCAAGGAAACATGCCATATTACCATGACATGGGTGCCGGTAGTTGCCGGAAATGTGCAAAATAATTTTATTGTATCTTGGCATGAAACTAATGTTTCTTCGCAAAACGCAAAATCGGAAAAAGTTCCGGTTATAGGTAGTGCCGTAACTAAAGAAGAATGCACAAGTTGCGAACTTCCGATAGCCACAGAAACAAACAATAAAGATTTTGTAAAACAAGCAATCGGAACCGATGGTCAAATAATCGGAACTATTGATAAAGATGGTCTGGTTAAAGATGCTTCTCAAAAAGTAATCGGAAGAACAAATAATAATGGCTTAATTATTGGAGATAACGGCAATATTATCGGCATTGCCGATAATCAAAGAGTGGTCTTGGATGAAAATGGCAACGTTATCGGTTATGTTAATGCCGATGGAACAGTGGTTGATAAAAACGGTAATGTTGTCGGCAGAGTTTTGCCTGATGGAACAGTCGTTGATAAAGATGGTAATGTTGTTGGTAGAGCCGTTGAAACAGGATATGTTTATGATGAAAATGGCAACATCATAGGCAAAGTCATGCCCGATGGTAGTGTGGTAGATAAAAATGGCAATATTATCGGAAGGGTCAACGGAAAAGGCGAGGTTGTAGATTTAAAAGGTAATGTTTTAGGAACAGTTTCTAAACAAGGCCGTGTTGCTGTTGATAAGAATGGTAATAAGTTGGGTGTTGTTATGCCCAATGGTTCAGTAGTAGACAGTTCAGGAAAAACAGTTGGTTATCTGGATGAAAATGACAATGTTGTCAAAGATAAAATCATTGGCGTTAGCGGAAATCGCGGCCGATTGGCAATAGGTCCGGATGGAAAAGTTTTAGGCTACATCAATGATAAAAACCAAGTCATAGATGAAAATGGTAATGTAATCGGTTGGGTTGATGAAAACGGCAATGTTTATAATAATAATGCAGAGCTAATCGGAAAAGTAGATAGCTCCAAGAATTTGGCTTTAGATACCACGGGCAAAGTCATTGGTTATGTCGATAATGCTGGAAAAGTAAAAGATTTTGGTGGAAATGAACTTGGCTCGTTGAATAAAAACGGAAAAATAGTTGCTAATACACCGGAAATATTAGGCGCTTTAGTTGAAACAAGAATGTTGCCCATAACCCCCAAAGGAACACTTTTAGGAAAAGTGAGCAATGATGGTAGTATATATAATAGCCAACAAGAGATAATCGGAAGAGTTTTATCTAATGGTTTGGTCAAAGATGTATCAGGCTCGGAAGTAATTGCCAGAATGCTAAGAGGTGGTATTGTTATTGGTTTTGGTTGCAAACAAATTGGCGTTTTGGATTCTGATGGTAAAATCAAGAAAAATAATGAAGAAATAAAAGCCAGAATAAACTTTGATGGTACCGTGACGGATATTTCAGGAAGATATTTGGGTGAGGTTGTCCCCACAGGTAAAGTTTATAACAATCAATGTGCATATATAGGCGATGCAAGGGTAGACGGCTTGGTCTATGACCGAGACGGAAAATATGCAGGATGCTTGAATCCCGATGGTACGGTTTTAGATGAAAAAGGCAATATCATCGGCCGAGTTGGTTATAAAGGTATGGTTGTTGACTATAATAATAAATATTTAGGAATGGTCGGCAATAATAATCTTGTATATAACGTTCAAAAAGAAGCAGTTGGCTGTGTTAATATGGACGGAGAAGTTCTAAATAAAAAAGGAGGCTATGCCGGACGAGTTATAGAACCCAAATATGCTTTTGATTTAGATGGCAATTTTTTGGATAAAGTAGATGATTCCGGTTTAATTATTCGCCCAGAAGGAGAAGCAAGACTGTCGTTTAACAATCTTATTTTAGATAATCAAAATAATATTGTAGGGTTTGCAATTGATGAAAAGTCATCTGTTCTTGATGTAAACGGAAATTTGATAGGATATCCGTTTTTAGATGGTAAAGTATACAGCACCAGAGGCGTTAATGTTGGAAAATTGAAAAGCATTAATGGTTTTTATGGTAAGAAATTCGGTAAGATTGTATTTCAGGGAAATGTTGTTGATTTTGAAGGAAAAATGCTAGGCATGTCTTTGCCGGACGGAAAAGTTGTCAATAAATTTGGTGAAATATTGGGTCACATTGATGCCAAAGGGATGTTCTTTAATTCTAAAGGAGAATATCAAGGGGCAATACTACAAAAAGGAGCCGCAATCGGATATGATGGATCTTATCTTGGCTATGTGATGAATAACGGTCGTGTACTTGATTTTGAAGGTAAAGATAGCGGACGGATGACATCTGATGGAAAGGTGGTTAATGCCAAAGGTGACGTTATTGGAGAAATTGTGCCTGAAGATATTGTTATTGATACTTGGGGATATTATCGAGGCATAGTAAACGGAATGGGCGATATCTTAGACAAGAAAAATGAGGTCATAGGTATCATATTGCCGGGAGGTTCTTCCGATGGAGAGTATAGTATATTAAGAAAAGGTGCAGTTATAGATTTTTCAGGAGAAATAAGCGGTGCGGTTCAGCCAGATGGTTCTGTTATTGATATAAATAATCAAAATATTGGACGAGCATTGCCGGATGGCAGCGTTATTAGTGATGCCGGAAAGTTATATGGCGATGTTTTGATGGGCGATATTGTTATCGGTAATAATGATAAAGTTGTGGGTTATATCAATATAGATGGTACAATTCGTGCAAAAGATGGTAATATCATCGGCAGAACATTATCAAAAGATTTGGCAATAGATAAGGAAGGAAATATTATCGGACGTATCTTTAAGATCGGAGCAGCCATTCTCAAAAATGACGGAAAATATATTGGAAGACTAACGTCAGAAGGAAGGGTTGTAAATAGTAGCGGAGAAAACATAGGCTATGTAAAGAATAATGGTTCATACATAGACTTAGATAAAAAAGTATCGGGATATGTTCTGACTGAAGTCGCCAAAAACCGGAGGAATTAGACATTGAGTATAAAAAAACGAAATCTATGGCAAAGATTAAAACAAATAGCAAAAGTTTCGACTTTTGCTTTTTGCGGATTGTTTTACTGTGTGCAAAATACCAATGCTCAAGAAATCACAGCTATAGATTTTAACGGAGATGTCTTAGGAAAAGTAATCCCCGATGGTAATGTTGTCGGGTTTAATAATCAATTGATAGGCAATATCAATGCCGATAGTATGATTATAAATTTTGATGGAAAAATGATAGGCGGTGTTGTTCCTCAAGGTGTGGCTATATCTAATGATACCAGCTTTTTAGGAAAAGTCAGCACGGACGGAACGGTGAGAGCACCTTCGGGTAAAGTGATTGGTAAAGTTTTACCAAGCGGTTTGGTTGTTAATGACTATTATGAAATTTTAGGTGCTGTCTTATTTCCGGGATTGGTCTACAATGATGAAGGAAAAACCGTTGGCCGTTTAACCGGAGATGGACAATATACGGATTTGAAGGGGCAAAAAATAGGTTTTATTACGCCGGACGGATACGCTTACCGCCGCATTGGAGATAGTTTTGCTTTAGATGGATTGCTTATTTCAAGCAAAATGGTTGTTTCCTTAAATGGAGATTTTCTGGGAAGTATTGCTCCCGGAGGAGATGTTTCGGATTTTGATGGAAATATAATTGGTAAAATAAAAGCCAATGGTTATGTTTATAACGAAAAAAATGAAATAATCGGCGGAATGGTTAAATCTGGCTATGGTTTTGATAATTATGGTCGCTATTTGGGATATGTTGGTTACAACGGCGAAGTATTAAATGCTGGCAAAGTTGTAGGCAAACAAAGAGCCGATGGAACAATCTTAAATGATAAAAAAGAATTAATCGGGGTTACAATTAGCCTTTCGTCAACGGCTACGGATTCGCAAGGAAAATACATCGGACGAATTATTCCGGAAGGGAAAATTGCTTTATCTAAAGAAGAAATTGGCCAAGTTTCCGCGCGTTCATCTATTGTTGATAAAGATGGTAACCAGATTGGAAGTTTGATAAAAACTGGTCCTGTTTTTGATTACAAATCTGCTTTGGTGGGGCATGCTGTAAACAACGGAACCATCATTTCTCTAAAAGGTAGCAATATTGGAATAATGAAAGGCAAATATGCCTACAATTTACAAGGACGAATTATAGGTTCTGTGATGAAGCCGTCCTTAGTTTTTGATAATAATAAATATATTGGCATGAGTGGTATTTCCGGAAATCTTGCGGGAGAAAAAAATTCACTCAAAGTAACGCCATTCGGAAATGCCCTTTCTTCAGAAGGTCAATTTAGCGGTATGAGTTTTCTGCCTCAGGGAATATACAATAAAATCGGTGCAAAAATCGCTGAACTAAATGTTAATGGTAAAGCAGTCCTTTCTGAAAAGGATGTGGACGGAAGAATAATGCCGTCAGGATATTTGTTCAATGAGCAAAACGAATTTTTAGGAAAGATTTTAGAGAATGGATATGCCGTTAACAATCTGGCGGAAAAAATCGGCAATTCTACTCAGGTGAATTTAATTACAGATAAAAATCAAAAGATTGTAGGAAAAATTGTTCCAGAAAACTTTGTCATTAAGACAGAACAAGCTAATTCTTCAGATGTTATGCCGACAATCGGAAAAGCAATTAATGCTATTTTGGCATTTGATTTTGACGGAAAGCTGCAAGGCTATGTTAATGATAATGGTGAAGTTCTTGACTTTTCTTATAATAAAAAAGGTAAAGTATCATCAAATCGCTATATATTGGATAATAATAACATTTTAAGCGGCTATGCTATGGAAAATCTAAATATAGTTGATGAAAAATGTGAATTACTGGGCTTCGTAACGCCTCGAGGTGATGTTAGAAATTATAAAGATATATATTTAGGAACTGTTTTGAATAACGGAGAAGTTGTCAATGAAACGGGAGCCGTAATGGGTCATGCCGCAATATCAGGTATTGTCATAGATGACAACGGAAAAAATATTGGTACAACAAATAAAATTGGACAAGTTATAGATAAAGAAGGCAAAATTTTAGGGTGCATCAACCATAGAGGCTTAGTCAAAAATAATGATGGTAAGATTTTTGCTGGTTTACTACCATCAAATTTGGTTATGGATTTTGAAAATAAAATTATCGGAAGAACAAGCATAGATGGAAAAGTTATCAGCCAAGATAGCAAGCCAATAGGATTTGTTCAACCTGATGGCAATGTAAAAGACCGTAGCGGAAAATCTTTGGGGCAAGTCTTTAAATATACGGTAGCCTTTGATGATGAAGGTAATTATATCGGCCGCGTAACCGAAGACGGAAAAGTATATGACAATAAAAATAGCCTAATAGGAAATGTGCTTTTTGATGGAAATGTTGTTCGAGAAAATAGACATTTAGGCTTTGCTCTATATGATTTTTATGCGTATGACAATGCTTTTCATGTGGTCGGAATAATTGGTAAAGACGGTGTTGTTAAAAATACTAATAACCAAACCATTGGAAACATAAAAAGAGGCTTTATCCTAAATTCAGATGGTCAGGTTATTGCAAGAGGTAATAGAGATTATTATATTCGTAACGATAACCAAGAGATTATCGGAGAATTATATTTAGATGGCAATGTCATAAACAACCAAGGACAAGTTGTTGGAAAGTTAGATGCTTCTGGCGGAATAATAAATTCACGCGGAGAGAAAATCGCCCAAGCAAAGCCTTTGCAATATTATAGTCGCGTTAATATCATTGAAGAAGATAACAAAAATATTGTTATTGGAGCAGATGGTTCTGTTTTAGGGTATAGCGATGATAAAGGAAATTTGTTTGATAAAAATAACAAAATTATTTCAGATGTAAAAATAGATAAAAGAGGCTTTGTTGTCGGAAAAGACGGTAATATGGTTGGCCGTATTATAAATCCGGATAATGTTTTGGATAAAGATGGCAATATTATCGGTAAAAAAGATAAAGACGGAAATGTTTTAGATGAAAATGGCGTAAACATCGGTAAAATAGATGCTTCCGGCTTTTTGAAAAATGCTCAAGGCGATATAATTGGCTACGCAGCAGACAACAATAATGTTGTAAATGAAGATGGTAAGATTGTCGGTCGGTTGCAAGAAAATGGCAGCGTGGTTAATGATAAAGGGCAGAATATTGCGGAAAAAGATGCCAATAATAATATTGTTGATAAGAATGGAAATATTGTTGGAATTTTAGATGACAGTAATGCCGTTAGAAATAACAAAGGAAAAATTATTGCTCATGTTCAACCGGATAATAAAGTGGTTGATTTTAAGGGTAGAATAATCGGTATAAAAGATGCCGCCGGAAGAATTATTGATAAAATGGGCAATATTATTGGTAAGTTATTTGCAGATGGTCGTATTTTTGATGATAAAGGAAATTTGGTTGGAAATTTGCAAACAGACGGCACCATAAAAGATTTAAATGGAAAAATTATTGGACAAGTAGATGAAAAAGGCAATGCGATAGATGCCAATAATAATGTCATAGGAGGAATGGGCCTCAATTGGTATGAAAAAGCCCCCTCAACAAGTGCAAAGAAAGATGATTTTGTTCCGGTCGTTGGAACACTTGGCGAAAAAAAGGAAAAATTAGATAAAAAATATCGCAAGTCTCTAAATATAGCCTTAACACCCGATGGTGGATATTTAGGCGAGATAATGGATGACGGAACCGTCGTTGATAAAAAAGGAAGAGTTGTCGGACAAAAAATGCCCGATGGCTTGATTGTCGATAAGGATGGAACATTAATAGGAATAGAAGAGATTAAGAAACCAAAAGAAAGCGAAATTTTTGTTCCTGCCGGCAGTTTTGGAGAAGGCTCCGCTTATGGTATAGGTGTAGGCCCGGGGGACAACTTAGGTCCTGGAGGCGGCTATGGTCCGGGAGAAAGATACAACCAACAAAGAAGTGCAGCATTAGCCGTAGCACAAGGTCAAAGACGTCAAAATATGCAAGTTGGTAAAATTAGCACTAATGTCCGCAAAGAAGCTTTTGACGGCATGCAAAAAGATTGGACGGAACAAGGAATAGAAAAGTCCTTATCTTCATGGCGTGTTGATATGAGTCAGATGATTTTGGCCGATAAACCAATTCCGGCAGTTTTAGCTCGCTCAATTGATTCAAATAACCCAACTCCGGTAACAGCTTTTGTAGAAAGAAATGTATATGCGGAAGAAGGTCGAAATATTTTAATACCAGCAGGAAGTCGTTTTATTGGAGAGTTAGGCGGTTTGTCACCGACATCAGAGGCATCATCAGAGTCCGCAAAGGTTCAAATCAGTTGGCAAAGATTGATACGCCCCGATGGTTCAATGTTTAAATTTGATGGTTTAACAGCAGATGCACAAGGCCGAGGCGGTGCATTGGGATATATGGATAAACAATTATTCAAACGCTATACAATGCCTGTCATGACTACGGTTTTGACCAGTACAATGGCTTATTTAATGGCAACAGATGATGATGGCACAGGAGATACAGAAAGCTCCAAGCAAGAAGCCGCTAATGATGCACGTCAAAACTTCTTAGACCAAATGAATCAGATGTTTGAGCAAATTTTGCAGGATAAATCAAGCATCCAAGCCATGTCATACGTTCCAGCCGGAACGCGCATAATCATTTTCCCCAAAGTGGATTTATGGTTAAGAACAGTTGAAAATGATGCTGATGCAGCAGAATATGAAGGTAAACCGAAAGTTTTGATTGATGACCAAGCCAGATTACGCGAAAATTCTGGTTCAAATGCGGGAGGTAGTAGTGTAAGTACAACTTCCGATAATGGTCAAGTAAGTTATCAAGAAGAAAATGGAGAAAAACCAAAATCGGTACCATTAATTGCCGATGATAGATTTAATGATAATAAGAAAAATCAACAAAATATAGTCCCGCCACCACCACCGTCATCATCGGTATCAATGTCATCGGGAGGACAAAATAACAGTGCAAACATATCTAGACCAGGAACAACTGAAAGTGGGCAAAAGAATTCTAATAATTCCGTTCCTCAGCTGTTCTAGAAGGAGAAGAAAATGACATTTGCCGTATTAGAATCAGTGCTCAGACCTCTATCATATTGGTATAATCAAGAAAATATAGAAGAGGTTGCGATAAACCGCTCTGGGCAAATATGGCTTCGCCTAAGAGGAAAAAGAGCATATCCGTGGGTAATGTACAAAGATGAAAAATTAACTAAAGATTATTTGGTTGATTTACTCTACATCATAGCCAATACCTATGAGCTGCCCTTTGACCCTGTTTCCGGAAGTCCAGTTGTTTATGCAACCATTCCTGGAGAACACCGTTTTTCAGCCATCGCCGGAAAAAATGTCATGTATGACCAAGATGATTTAACCGGAGGTGTGGCATTAACCATACGTATTCATAGCGATGATGTGGCATTTGGTTTAGGTGATTATGGCTTGTCCCAAGGAACAAAATTGCACCAAATTAATGTGCTAAAACAAATCAAAGATCCTGATGATCCTTATGAAAAATTATTGTTAAGTATAAAGAGAGGTGACCATATTTTAGTTTCTGGTGCAACGGCAACGGGAAAAACCACATTTTTAAACAATCTATTGAAGATTCTAGACATCCACAAACGCATATTGACTATTGAGGATACGCGAGAATTGATTGTTCCTCACCCTAACAGAGTCCATATTACACTTTCTCGTACGGAACAAACCAACGATTTAACTTATGCTAAGGTGATTGACTTGGTAGTACGTTTTACACCAGATGCCATAATTGGCGGAGAGATATCTACAAGTAATGCGGCAGCAATATGGGAGCTTATGGGTTCAGGACATGACAACTGTCTGGCCACCATTCACGCAGAGAGTTCTGAAGCGGCATATAATGCTTTTGTAGATAGAATAATGCACTCGTCTCCAACTATTGACAGAAACAAAACCATAGCAGAAATGAAAAAGAAATTACGTGTGGTTCAAATCAACAGAGATGGTAACTTACGTGCGGTTACAGAAGTAACATAATAAAAAAATCCCGATTTTATCGGGATTTTTTTATTATTGTAATGGCGGAATATTAAATTGAGCAATTTCACCGGGTTTAATTTTTCGGTTGGAATAACGCATATTCCCGGTTTCAATAATAAAACGCTGACGACCCGTCAACTGAGATGCCAAATCATAAAAATCGCTGGCATTCAATTCTTGTCTCTGCGGATTCATAATATAAAGAACACAACCTTGAGTCTTTTCAGCTAAACCGCAACGAGCTCTTCCTCTTGGTACTTCTGAGTTGACGACAACGCCTTGTAAACCATCACGGACAACTTTTTGTTCTCCAAGAAAAATTTTAGAAAATAAAATGCCAATAACAAAAGCCCCAATACCGATGGCAATAGCAACTTTTTTTGCAACAAAGTTGCTGTTTTGAAAAGAAGATAAAAATCCTGGATTTTGCTCTGGAGCAATATCATCATCACTAATAAAGCGAGGCATTTCATCATTTTGAAAATTTTGCTGATTATTAAGAAAATTAGCATCCGAAACAGTCGGTAAGTTCGAGTTGTCGAGATAAGTATCTAAATTAAATGCATCGACATCATTCAAATTAGGCTTAGAAAAATTTTCGTTTGGAATATTAGGAGAAGCCGGTACATTTTCCCCTTGAGGTACAATACGCTTAATTGGACGTTTAACTTTTTTAAGACGACGTCTGGGATCCGGATTTATAGGGGATTGAAAATTTGTTGTATCATTCATAAGGATATCTCCGGTCAAAATTAAATTTTATTTTGCAAATGTTGATTTGTTTTCATGGTACGAATAATTCGAGGCACCATAAAGACAATAGTTTGAGAATTTTTTTCTTTAGAGCCAAAAATTTCGTTAGGAATACCGATAATCAGGAAATTTTCACCTAACTGACTACGAACAGAAAAGCGAGTTACTTCGCCTTCAGTTGAATCTAAAGTTATATTAGAAAAGATTTTATTATTTTGTTCAATAGATGCTTTGGCTAAAATAGATAAATTAGCATCAATATCACTTCTTTGTCCGCATTTACCTACATCAAATCTTGCATACCAGAGGTTAGGAACCACAAATTTACCTTGAGCTACGGGAACAACTTTACCCTGCAAAGAAAGAAACATATTGAGAGCATCAATATTTAAATCATTAGAAGTTGTTAAAACACGTCCTATGACACCTGTTTTGGCAGATTTTATTGTTCCGTAATCAAAAGTATTAAGCAAGTTTTGCCATTGAATATCGTTTTGAGGATTATTAGGATAAACTTTCACCACATATACATCAAAAGCAATTAACAACGGATTTTCTTCAAAATATCCGATAAGGGTGAGGATTTTGTTTTTAAGTTCAAAATCAGCATCAAAAGTGATAGAATAATCATCCCAATCAGAAGTAATATCGGTAATTCCAGAACCACGTAAAACATCAAGCAAAGCCAAAAGAATGGGTCTTGATTTTGGTACATATAAGCTAAAATTAGCTTTACGGCTAATACGCAAAGTTTTGTTGTGAGCATCATAGAAGTAATAAATTTCCGCAGCATCGGCAATCATTTTAATAACTTCAGAAAGTTCACCGCGTAAATTTTCTGCTGAAATACTTGCATAGGGAGGGTCTTTGGCAATGAGTTTAATACCGGCTTCTTTAGTGAGTTTATAAAGAGCTTTTTCAGCCGGCATTGTTTCAAAAGAAAATCCAGTTACTTCAAAGCGAGGCATTAAGTCATTATTTCCGTTTTGAATTAAATTAAAAGCTTTAACATTGTAAGGAATACTGGTAATCATTTGCTGGGTTTGCCAGTTGACCGAGCAGCGGAGAGGTGTTTCCAAATCAAAAACTTGAGCTCCTTTAGGCGTTTTAATCATATAGGAACTATGAGGTACTGAGATTTTAGCCTCAACACCGGATTTTTTGAAATTGATAATTGGAGCAGGTTCCTTTTGTTGTTGGCATGCTCCCAGCAAAAAGAGTAATATCAAACTAAAATATATACATTTGCAAAATTTCATTATTCTTCAACCTTATTTGGTACAGCTTGCATATTTTGAGGTGCAGATGGTTTTATAACTTTAACAATTTTCTTTATTACCTGAGGCTGACTAGGTACCATATTGGAAGCTTTCATAGGAGCCGGAGAATTTTGTTGTGAGGCATTAGCGTCATCATTGAGAGTCAAATTTTGCTTTGCCATCAATTTCTCAATAACCTCATCCATGCTCATACCGGCACCGACAGTAGGATCTTGAGATTTATCAGGTTCAATTGAGCCAAGGGCTTCTTTCATCTTTTCCAATTCTTGAGCGGCATCTTGCTTTATCATATCAGGAGTTGAATTATTGCGTAACTCTATTTTATAATCATTCAAATTTTTCTTAAAAGCCTGCATTCCACCGGCAATTTTTTTCTCAACATAAGGGTATAATTCTTTATGAGCTAAAATAAAATCGCCGCTTTCACTAATTTCTTCAAGAACATCAAGAATATAATTATAAAAAGGATATTCCTCAATAGCAATATTTCCTTTACGAATACAGCGAGCAGCAATTCTGGAGACTGTTCTATCCAAATAATCTTTAAGTAAGATATAATTATCCAACACCCACATAGTTTCTTTATCAACTGGGGGCAATTTTGCTGTTTGATTTTGCTGTTCGTCCATACTCAGCTCCTTTTATTTTTTAATAATTTACTTTAGCTCAAAGGCTTTGTAAATCATTATTTTAAGGTTTTAAATCACTATTTATATGATAATTATCATTTTCATCTGTTTCGGTGTTGAAATTAGATAAAAGAAAATCATCATCATTATGCGGAATGGGCTGTTTAGGTTCATTAACAATTTCATTTTCGAGCGGTTTGTATTCACCTTGAGTGTCCTTTGTCGAAGAAGTGTTTTCAGGTTCTTCTTCATACTCCCAAGTCCATTCGCCATCGTCATTAGCAGAAGAATTATCCTCCGTAGCGGCAGCCTCTGGAGAAGAAGTGTTTTCAGGTTCTTCTTCATACTCCCAAGTCCATTCGCCATCGTCATCAGAAGAAGAAATATTCTCCGTAGCGGCAGCCTCTGGAGAAGAAGTGTTTTCGGGTTCTTCCTCATACTCCCAAGTCCATTCGCCATCGTCATCAGCAGAAGAATTATCCTCCGTAGTGGCAGCCTCTGGAGAAGAAGTGTTTTCAGGTTCTTCTTCATACTCCCAAGTCC
>CALXVY010000009.1 GCA_944392255.1 uncultured Alphaproteobacteria bacterium
TCTCCTTTATAGCGCGAAGATATGGGTATGTCTACATCTACCTGCTTACGCAGGTAGTGTTACGTTCGAATCATAAATAAAGCCTCTCAAATGAGAGGCTTTTTCTTTCTTATTGCAGATTTTGCTTGAAAAAGCTTTCAATCTTATCAAAGGGGATTTTTTCCATATTATCATACAAATCGACGTGATTTGCGCCTTTGATAATCATCAGCTCTTTATTCTTACCTTGCAGTTTTTTGAACGCATCTTCACTAAAATAGCGGCTATGCGCTTTTTCTCCATGCAACATCAGCACCGGTGTTTTAATCTCACCGGCATAGCTTAAAATCGGCATATTGATAAAGGACAAAGAAGATGTCATATTCCAATTGCCGTTGGAGTTGATAGAGCGTTTGTGGAAACCGCGTTTGGTTTTATAATAACCATAATAGTCTTGCACAAACTGCGGCTCGTTTCCGCTCAACTTATCCGGCAATCCCGGGGCTTTGGCATAAGTTCCTTCTTTATAATCTTGTGTGCGTTGAGCGTTTAACTGTTCTCTTAACGTATAACGTGCTTTAGCATCCATAGCATCAAAATAACCATTGGCATTCACCCTACTCATATCATACATTGTAGAAGTCACGGTTGCTTTGATTCTTGTATCCATAGCTGCCGCATTCAAAGCAAAACCGCCAAAGCCGCAAATACCGATAATACCGATTTTGTTCGCATTGACTTCCGGCAAGGTGCTCAGATAATCAACCGCTGCGCTGAAATCTTCGGTATTAATATCAGGGGATGCCACATTTCTTGGTTTGCCGCAGCTTTCGCCGGTATATGACGGGTCGAAAGCCAGCGCAATAAAGCCTTTTTCTGCCATATTCATGGCATACAAGCCTGAAGCTTGCTCTTTAACCGCACCAAACGGACCGGACACGGCAATTGCCGGAACTTTCTCTTTGCCTAAATTTTTCGGCAAATATAAATCACCGACCAACTTAATACCATAGCGGTTGTGAAAGCTGACTTTTTTAACATCTACTTTATCGCTCTTGGCAAAAGTTTTATCCCAAACGCAACAAGCATATATTTTCCAAGACACGGCTGCTACAACAACCAAGCCAATGATAATACTCAAAATCATTTTCATCTTATCTCCTTTGTTTTAAGCATTTTTGCCCATTTCATAAGCTTCTTTCATGGCCGGCTTGCTCATAATCTCGCCTTTTTGCCATGCGCCCAAACCATAAACAATGCCCTTCTCTTTAGCATTATCCAAGCAATCTATGGTGAAACCGCGCAAACCTTCAATCACTTTTTCAACAGCAGCTTTTCTATCGTCTGCTGCCGTGATGATATAATAAAAATCTTTATTGCTGATTTCGGTATATCTCGGAACACATCTATCAATAAAGGTTTTCATTTGACCATTCATGGCATAGAAATAAACCGGTGTTGCCAAAACTATCACATCAGTTTCCACCATTTTATCAACCAACTCTGCCATATCGTCTTTTTGAACACATTTGTGCGTGTCGTTACAAACACCGCAACCTAAACAGAAATTAATTTTCTTATCTCTTAAAAAGATTTTTTCAACCTTATTTCCGGCCTCTGTTGCGCCTTTGATAAACTCATCAGCCAAAGTATCGGAATTGCCGCCTTTGCGGTAACTTGCCGAAATCACTAATATATTTTTACTCATTTTTTAATCCTTCCAACCATTCTTTAACGCTACTTCCTGCCATTGAAGCAAAACTGCCGCGAAAGGCCTCTGCACCGGTTACATTGGCTTCGGGAATAATGCTCTTAATATCTGAAACACTATGTCCTAATCCACTGCCGCCGTGAGTCATAAACGGCACAACGGTCTTACCCTTAAAGTCATTCTCGGTTAAAAAAGTGCGTACCGGAGAAGCAATGGTTCCCCACCAGCAAGGAGAGCCTATAAACACCACGTCATATTTGCTTAAATCTACCTTGACATTTTTAATGGCAGGTGTCATTTTCTCTTGCACTTCTTTTTTGGCTTGTTCGGTGGTTTGACGATAATCCTCAGGATAAGCTGTAACCGGTTCAATTACCAAAATATCTGTCGATAAATTCTCCTTAATCTTTTCGGCAATCGCTTGTGTGTTTCCGGTTTTGGAATAATATGCCACCAAAACCTTATCTTGTGGTTTAATGACTTGCGCCGAAACATTTCCGGCAACAAATATACTCCCAATCATGGCTAATAGTCCCATCAGTTTCATCTTATTCTCCCTTATATATTTCATTGATTATCGTAATAGCATTCAGGCTCCGCGGATAACCAATATATGGCAACATCTCGGTTACGGCATCAAGCAACATTTGCTTATCGTTGCCAACATTCTTATTAGCACTGGCATGAGCCCTGGCTTGCGGTTCCACGCCACCCATAGCCACCAAAACGCTAAAGGTAATCAGTTCACGTTGTTTTATATCCAAACCACTTCTGGTGTAATAATCGCCAAAGCAGTTAGCGGAAAGATAATCTTGAACATGTTTCAGTTCTTCCGGCGCATTGGCACGCATAGAATCAATATTTTCTTTGCCAAAAATTTCTCTTTGCGTATCCAAGCCTTTTTGCAATCTGTTCTCTACCGTGGTGTTTGATTGCCCTTCTAACGGTAATTTCACACCAGCATTTTGTAGTTCTTCATTGGTTATCTGCACGAAGTCATAAACTTTTGCAAAGCCTGCATAAGGCACGGTTTGGTACAAAGTTTCTTTTATCACAATCGGATCAACACCTTGTGCTAAAGCCTCTCTTATCACGTTGCGATAATTTTCTTTACCGCCGGCGCCGATATGGGCTGCTATTTTAACTGCCGTGCGCATATTTTTATCTAACTTGCCATGTGGTTCGACATCGTTTCTAACAAAGTTTTGCCACAGTGCCGTAAACTCCGGGTCGGTTTTATTAATATCCGTCATTTGGTTTCCTCTCATCCAATAGGCGGTTGAGGCAGCGGCAATGATAACCACTGCCGCCGTCAAACAAATTTTTTTATTTATACTCGGCATCACTTACAGGCTCCAACCAAGTGGACTTGTTATTTGCCCCGTTACTTTCTATAGAAATGTGAACAAACCAGCTGTTTGGAGCAGCGCCGTGCCAATGCTCGACTTCCGGCGGAATGCGGACGACATCGCCTTTATGCAAAATTTGAATTTCTTTGCCGCGTTCCTGATATCTGCCCTCGCCTCCGGTCACGAGCAAGATTTGCCCGCCGCTGTGTTTGTGCCAGTTGGTTCTGGCGCCCGGCTCAAAAGTCACGTTTCCAACCGGTGCGTTCCAAACATCATCTTTCACGCTCAGCATATTCAAATAGGTTTGTCCGGTGAAAAACTCAGAATAAGGGTTGATTTCACCTTGTTTGAAAATTGTATCAACTTCACTTGTTTTCATCTCTTGTGCCTTGGTTATAGTTGTCCCTATCAGCAAACTCACGCTTGCCAACATCAAAAGTTTTTTCATTGTCTTCTCCTTATTTGTAAGAAGCCTGATAGATGGCGATGCAATCTTCTTTGCTCAATTGCGCACGGTCGCAAGCAAACAAGAAGCCCATGCAATCTAAAGCATTTTCTGCCATTGCCGGAAATTCTTCAGGTTTAATGCCATATTCAGACATTTTCAAATCTGCCACGCCGCAATCTTCTTGCAATTTTACCAATGCCTTAATAAAGTCCATCGGCTCTTTGGCATTTTCCATACCCAAAGCTTTGGCCATTTTTACAAATCTGTCATCGCAAACGTGTTGATTGATGAAGTGGGTGTAATAAGCCTTACTAATCATAATCAAACCGGCACCATGCGGAAGCTCTTGATGATATGCCGACAAAGCATGTTCCAAAGAGTGTTCACTAGTGCAAGAACCAACGGTCATAACAAAACCGGACATAGTGTTGCCGTAAGCAACTTTTTCTCTGGCTTCAACATTCTTACCGTTTCTAACTGTTTCAGCCAAATTGCGACCAACATTTTCAATCACACTCAAAGCCAACATATCTGTCATCAGGCTGGCTTTATTGGAAATGTAGCACTCAACGCTATGGAACAAAGCATCAAAACCTTGATAAGCAGTCATGCGTGGCGGAACGGTGGTCATCAATTCCGGGTCAACAATAGAAACAATCGGGAAAGAATATTCAGAAAAGAAAGCTGTTTTTTCGTTGGTCTCCGGATTGGTGATAACGGCACCGGCATCTGCTTCCGAACCCGTGCCTGCCGTTGTGGTAATGGTTACCAAAGGCAAAGGTTTGTGTTGTAAAGCTTTTTTCTTACCTTTACCAAATTGGATATAGTCCCACAAGTCGCCATCATTGGTGGCCATAGCGGCAATGGCTTTGGAAGCATCCATCACACTTCCGCCACCTAAAGCAACAACCACGTCACAATTGTTTTTTCTGGCAGCTTCTGCACCTCTCATCACGGTAGACTTCAACGGATTAGGCTCAACCTCATTAAACAAAACAAATTCCAAACCGGCTTTTTTCAACTGTTCTTCAACTCTATCCAAATAGCCGTTGGCTTTGGCGGATTTACCATTAGAAATTACCAACAAAGCCTTTTTGCCGCCCAAGTTTTGTTTGTGCAGATTGTTTAATTCTCCGGCGCCAAACAGAATGCGTGTGGGCAAATAAAATTCAAAACTCATTTTGTTTTCTCCTTTTTTAGTTGAGGTTAACGAATCTTTCTGTAACAAAGCTTAATCTTTAGAGTTAACTCTAAGTCAAGACTTTTATTGACATTCCTTTTATTTTTTTCTATCTTGAGGATAACTTTAAGGAGATTAAAAATGAGTTACTCAATAGGCGAAGCTGCAAAAATGGTCGGTTTGACCGCACATACCTTACGTTTTTATGATAAAGAAGGTTTGCTGCCTTTTGTGAAAAAAACTTCTTCCGGCTTGCGTGCCTTTACCGAATCTGACATTGAATGGCTGAAAATTATTGAATGTCTCAAAGGTACTGGTTTGCCCTTAAAACAAATCAAGCAATACATTGACTGGTGCATGGAAGGAGATACTACTATTCCGCAGCGTCTTAATATGTTTATTGAACAGAAAAAACACGTAGAAGAGCAAAAAGCCAAATGGGAAAAACATTTGGAAAAAATCAATTTCAAAATCAAATATTATGAAGATGCTGCTCAACATGGCAACCTTAATGTTTTTGAACGCAACCCCAAACTTCTCGAAGAAAAGAAGAGACTTTTTAAAGACTAAACTTTTCTTTACTCACCCTTGATTTTATGGTATGGTAAAGTCAATGGGAGATAAGCTATGGCTGAAGAAAAAACTCCGGACTTGATTTTACCAAACGGACTTAAAGTTTTTTATGAAGAAAATCCGCAAGCAGAAAGGTTTTCTCTCAATATGTTTGTCGGAAGCAAAGCAAGTGATGAAAATAAAGAAGTTATCTTTGCCACCAACCACATTATTGAACATAGCATCCGACTTGCCGATGAACAAAAAGCCATCCAATATCAACAAGACAATGTTCGCCCACAAAATTGTATCACCTCTTATGACAATATTCGCTTCGGAAAAAACTTAGAACAATCTTCAAAACTTGAAGAAACATTAAATTGCTACGGCGATATCTTTTCTAATTGGCATACTCCTGATTTAGAAAGCGAAAGAGAGGTTATTTTTGAAGAATGGTGCGATAAAAGGCAAAACGGAAATCCGGCTTTTTTGTCGGCTTATCTCGGAAACAAAGAAGATTTATATACTATACCAGAAAGTAATTTAACTTTACTTAAGCCCGAATATGTAGAGCAAAACGAAAACACTACCATTAAAGAATGGTTTAATAACCAAATTAATTATACCAAGGATTTGAAAACCGAAGATATCAGAGCTTATGCCAAGCATATTTGCGGTGCGGATAATATGATTTTTGTTGCTTCAGGAAATATGCCCAAAGAAGAATTTTTACAATTAGTACAAAAATCTGCACTTACTCAAATTCCGCAAGCACAAAAATATAATCCTTTTGAAAATCTGACAGATAAACAGGCTCGTCAAAGTCTTTCTTCGCAAATGGATATTGATGATTATAAAGTATCTTCCTTTGAAGTGACTTATCCAAGCAGAAATCCTAAAGAGGCTAAAATTGCCAAAGAGTTTTTTAAGCTTAAAATGTGCAAAGGGTTGCAAAAAGAAGAGCCTCACGCTTATATCGCTGATTTTACAACAAAAGGAATATCTGCACAAATTACCACACAAAAAGAAAAACTTATGCAAGATAAGATTGTTTCTTTGATGGCTGCTTCAGTCAAAGATTTTTCTCTTTCTGCAGCTGAAATGCAAACTCTTCAATCGCGTCTTAAAATGGATAATCTTTCAGCAGAAACTATTAGAGATGTTGCGACTCAAGCTTTTCAAAATGCAAAATTATCTGTTAATGGCTCGGAAGCAAAATCCATCTCCAATTTAGCTTATTTGCAAAGCGTTCAAAATAAAAGTATGTTACGCATTCAACAAAATATTAAAGCACCTCTCAAACCCAAACAAATATCTGTTGATATTGCTAAAATCAATTATAGTCAACAGCATCAAGGCTCCAGATAGCAAATATCCATTGCATAGACTTTGAGTTGTATTGACAATCTTCTTTTTTTGTTTACGCTATCTATAATTGAACCTAAAACAAGGAGAAGAAGATGAAAGTTGTTATAATTGGCGGGGGTGCCGGCGGGGCTAGTTGTGCCGCTCGTTTAAGACGTTTGAACGAACAAGCTGAAATTATCATTTTGGAAAAAACTAATGAAATTTCTATCGCTAACTGTGGGCTTCCTTACTATTGCGGAAATGTGATTGCCGACCGTGATGACTTGATGGTTTCTTCTCCCGAACATTTTGAAAATGTTTTTAATATCCGCGTTAAACTCAACAGTGAAGTTACAAAAATAAATTCTGCATCAAAAACAGTTACCACTCTCAGCGGCGAAGAAATTTCTTATGATAAATTGGTAATTGCAACCGGTGGTAAACCTTTTGTTCCGCCGCTTGATGGTTGGGGAAATATGCCACACTTTACTATTCGTCATCTTGCAGATGCCGATGCGGTCAAAAAATATATTAATGAACATCATCCCAAAACAGCCAGCGTTATCGGTGGCGGTTTTATTGGTGTGGAAATGGCGGAAAATCTCATTGAAGCCGGCTTAAAAGTCAATCTTATTGAACTGGCTCCGCAAGTATTAGCACCGCTTGATGAAGATATGGTTGGCATGATTCACAAAGAGCTTAAAGATAAAGGCATCAATCTTTATCTTAACACCAGTATCAATGCCGTTCTGCCTAAACAATTTAATCTTGCTTCAGGCGAAACCCTCGAATCAGATATGCTTATTTTGGCGCTTGGCGTACGCCCTGAAACCAAAATTGCCGCTGATGCCGGTATTGAAACTCTTGCAACAGGTGCTATTCGTACCAACGAATTTATGCAGACCAATTTTGCCGATATTTATGCATGTGGCGACAATGTAGCCGTCAAAGATTTTGTTGATGGTGCCGAAACAACCATCGCTCTTGCTGGTCCGGCTAATCGTCAAGGACGCCTGATTGCCGACCATATTTGCGGCTCTGCTTATCCTTATACCGGAACACAGGGCTCTGGTGTGGTTAAGGTCTTTAATCTTACTGCTGCCTTTACCGGTCATAATGAAAGACAGCTCAAAAAGAAAAATATTGCTTACAAAAAAATGTTGATTTGGGGAAAATCTCATGCCGGATATTACCCTAATTCTACCCCTTTGGCTCTGAAAGTTCTTTATAATGCCGAAGGAAAAATCCTCGGGGCTCAAGCTATCGGTACGGAAGGTGTGGATAAGAGAATCGATATTATAGCAACCATTATGCGCTTGAACGGAACTTACAAAGATTTGCGTGATGCCGAGCTTTGCTATGCTCCTCCCTATTCTTCCGCTAAAGATCCGATTAACCTTATTGGTATGGCCATTCAAAATGTGGAAGAAAATCGTCTTAAACCTTATTTTGGTACCGATTTTCAAGATATGTTTGTAATAGATGTTCGCTCTACTGCCATGCACAAAGCTGGACATCTGCCCAATGCCATCAATATGCCTATTCCACAGCTCAGACAGCACTTAAATGAAATTCCGCATAACCGTCCTATTCTCTTACACTGTATGATTGGTTATAACAGCTATCTGGCTTCTTGCATTTTGCGCCAAAACGGTTTTGATAATGTATTTAGCTATGCTGGTGGCTTTTCACAATATAAAACTCAAAAGGACTAAATTTTATGCCTCAATGCTTTCCGCCGCTTATTGATAATAACGCAAAAATTTTGATAATCGGTACCATGCCGAGCGTGAAATCTTTAGCGGCGGAAGAATATTATGCACACCCGCGCAATGCCTTTTGGAAGATAATTGCCACCCTTTTTAACAATAGCACAGATTTTTCTGATTTTTCTGAGAAAAAAGCTTGCATTCTTGCCCATCATCTGGCGCTTTGGGATAATCTTAAATATTGCGAACGTAATGGTAGTTTGGACAGTAATATCAAAAATATGATTCCCAATGATTTTGAAAGCCTTTTGAAAAAATATCCGCATATCTGTCGACTGATTTTTAATGGACAAAAGTCTTTTCAAATATTTAAACGTTTTCACTCAGAACTCTTAGAAAAATATCAGTACTTTGTTCTTCCTTCAACCAGTCCAACTCATGCATCTCTTTCTTTTGATAAAAAACTCTCCCTTTGGCAAAAGGCACTCATGTTTTAGACAAAAAAATACTTGATTATTACCCCAAATGGTGATACCTCTAGTTTTGAGTTAACTATATTTATGTTTCACCAAAATTATTAAGTTATGGATAAAATTATTAACTACATTGAAAATGTGACAAATGAACGCAATCTTTCTTTGCTCTCTTGGCAAGAAATTGTCGATAAAGTTGTTCTCCCCAAAATGGCTGGCCCCGAAGATACCAGATGGTGCATCAACGATATGTTTATGAACTTGCTGGCCTATTTTCCTCAAGAAATAACTGAGAAAAATATTGTTTTGACACCGGTTTTGCTTGAAATTGCATTACAACGCCTTTCTTGCGGTGCTGTTTTGCATGATCCAGCACCATGGCCGGAACCTCTGCCAAAGAAATATTGGAAATATTCCTCTAAATGGGATGAAAAACATATAATGACAGGGGGGTGCTACAATTTTATAATGCTTGGAATTGAACAGGCTCTCAAGTTTGAGATGACTAGAAATCATGCCTTGAAAATTCTCTTTGGTTTGATGCAATATACTGATGCAGCCGGAAATATTTATGCGGGTTTCATGTTAGGCGATTTAAAAAACAAAGCGGCTCAACTTTATTGTCACGCAGAAAAATTGGTTGAGAAATATGCCTCTTTTGACGAAATTTATCCTTATTATGCTCGCCAAGGACAATGGGAAAAACACATAGTCTATTGGGGCGAATATATAGATAAAATTAATTGGGATGACTTTTTTGAAAGAACGCATGCTGTGACAACCAAAAACTTTATTAGTCGACGCATACAAAGAAATGCTATCCGTAAAAAGATTAAAAAAGCGGCTTCAATGTAGCAGAAGATTATTTTTAAGAAAAAGCTCTGATTTTTATATCAGAGCTTTTTCTTTTTTTAATAAGGTCTTTTGTTTGTATCAGCGTACCAATCATCCATTACTGCACGCGCTGTCTTTAAATCAATATGATGCAAGTTTATCACATCTTCATCATAAAAAACTCTGTCTCTGAAGCCAATGGCATCGGCATCATCACGGGTTGCGGCATAATAAACCTCGGCAATGTTCGCCCATTTGGCCGAGTTCAAACACATGGGACATGGCTCACATGATGTATAGAGCACGCAACCTGTTAAATCAAAAGTTCCCAATTCTTTGCACGCTTTTCTAATGCAGTTAACTTCGGCATGGGCTGTTGGGTCATTATCTATCACAACTGTGTTATGCGCTTTGGCGATAATCTTACCATCTTTTACAATTACGGCACCAAAAGGAGAACTTCCACTTTCTATTGACAATTTGCTTTCATCAATAGCGGCTTGCAAAAATTCTTTATCTGTCATTTTTCCTCTCTTTGCATAAAAAAAGCTTCCTTTAAGAAGCTTTATTTATTTTGTTTAACGTTTGGGTTAAATCTTCTTTCATTACTTTGAGTTCACCTATCAAACCCGTGATAAATTCTCGGCTTTGCAAATCTAATTTAACATCGGGAATCACTTCTTCAAAAAAGTCTTTCTGAATCTCTTCTCCCAAAATGTTTTTTAAGCCTTTTTCCTTAAAAACTTTTTGTACTCCTTCAATGGTGTAACGTTTATTATACAAAAAGTCTTTAATGGTTTTGACGATTTCAACATCATCAGGACGGTAGTATCTTCTACCACCATTTCTTTTCATTGGCTTGATTTGCGGAAACTTTGTTTCCCAAAAGCGAAGCACATGCGTTGCCACGCCTAACTCTTCAGCGACTTCGGCAATGGTTCTAAATGCGGCTTTGCTCTTGTTTACAGCCATTAAACTTCCCCTTTATTAGGCGTTGATGATTTTTCTCATGGTTTGAGAAGGTTTGAACGAAATAACACGACGAGAAGAAATAACTGCTTCTACTCCGGTTTTAGGATTGCGTCCGGCGCGAGCTTTCTTATCTCTTAATGAGAAAGTACCAAAAGAAGACAATTTTACTTCATTGCCGCTACTTAATTCATTGACAATTTCATCTAAAATCATATCTAAAACGTCTGTCGAATCTTTACGGGATAAGCCGATTTCTTCATAAATGGTTTCTGCAACATCTGCACGTGTTATTGTTTTCATATTTATAATCCTCTTTATTAATTTGTTGCAAACAATTAGCTTATTTTTTTTACTCTGACAAGTCCCTAAAAACAACTTATCCAAAGTATTATAATTCTCTTATATACGGACTAATGCGCCGCCCCAAGTAAAACCTGCACCCATGGCGTTTAAGACAACCAAGTCACCTTTCTTGATGGTGCCATCTGTCAATTTTTCTGACAAAGCCAATGGAATGGTTGCGGCTGAGGTATTAGCTTGATGATCAATCGTGACAATAACTTTTTCTTCCGGCAAACCTAATTTTTGACCAACGCCTGAGATAATGCGAACATTGGCTTGGTGCGGAACTAACCAATCAATATCTTGAGCAGATACGCCACCCATTTTCATAACTTCTTCTGCAGCTTCGGTTAAGCTGTTAATGGCATATTTGAAAACTTCTTTACCATTCATCCAAATATAACCCGCAGTCTGTGTGGTTGAAACACCACCTGTGCAAAGCAAGTTTTCAAATTGTGTTCCATCGGCATATATTTTTGTTGCTAAGACTCCGGTGTCTTCTGATGTTCCATTACCTTCTTTAGCGCGTAAAATAATGGCGCCGGCACCATCGCCGAACAAAACACAAGTATTTCTATCTGTCCAATCGGTAATTTTAGATAATGTTTCTGCACTAACAACCAAAACTGTTTTCATTTGACCCAGACGAATCATATTATCAGCAACGGTTAATGCATAAACAAAACCTGAACAAGCTGCGGAAATATCCATTGCGGCTGCGCCGACACGCATTCCTAATTTGGCGGCAATTTTGGCTGATGTTGCCGGTGTTGTATTATCCGGTGTAACGGTAGCCAAAACAATTGCATCTATCTCTTCTGCAGAAATTCCAGCAGTTTTAACAGCCATTTGAGCGGCTTTTAATGCCAAATCAGATGTATATTCATCTTTTTCGGCCACATGACGACTCTTGATACCGGTACGTGTACTAATCCACTCATCGTTAGTATCAACAATTTTTGCCAAATCATCATTGGTTAACTCTTTGGCCGGAAGATAGTGTCCGTGCCCAATAATTTCAGATCTAATACATGTCATATAATATTTCCTGTGATAATTCGTCTAAATCTACTTTTTCAATTTCGGACTTAATTGTTGAAACAAAGTTTTGTCTTACCAAATTTGCGGCATTGCTTACGGCGACAGAAAATCCTAAAGCATCTGTTCCGCCATGACTTTTTACGGTCAATCCATTCAAGCCGACCATCATGGCTCCGTTATACAAACGCGGGTCCATTGTTTTTTTAACCTTCAACATTACGCCGAGCATAAACGGAATACCAAATTTTGCCAAAAATGAATGTTTGATTGCATCTTTTAGCAAGCGTACGACCAGCTTGGCAGTTCCCTCAATGGATTTCAAGGCAATATTTCCGGTAAAACCGTCTGCGACAACAACATCAGCAACGCCGTTTGAAAGTTCATGAGGTTCTATATAGCCAATAAAATCAATATTCATATGAGAATGTTTGATAATCTTAGCGGCCTGCTTGATTTCTTCTTTACCTTTCATCTCTTCTGCACCAATGTTGAGCAAAGCAACACGAGGCTTTTCAAGATTTAAGGTATGACGTGCCAAGATGTCTCCCATGAGGGCAAATTCTGCTAAGTTTATTGCATCACATTCCGTATTTGCACCTAAGTCCAACATAACGTATTTTCCGGTACGATGCGGCATGATACTCACAATTGCCGGTCGGTGAATTTTGGTAATGGTACGCAAAACAATTTTAGAAATTGCCATCAATGCGCCTGTATTACCGGCAGAAACAATAGCTTGTGCCTCACCTCTGCGAACGGCATCTATTGCCATATACATACTGGTATTTTTGTTACGAATGACTTGTGAAGGTTTATCTTCATTGTGAACCATCTCTGCACAATGACGAACTTCACAAACCTTTTGGAGTGCGGGGTATTGGGTTAAAATTGGCATTACCTTTGCTTCATCTCCAAAAAGCAAAAACCGAACATCGGGATTCTTTTTGGCTGCAATGGCAAGCCCTTCTATCACGACTCTGGGGGAATTATCTCCCCCCATTGCGTCTATTGATATGACCAGATTACTAGACAAAACCTGCTCCATATAGATAATTGTGACATTTACAGACTCTCATAACAAGAGTTTATAAATGCTTTGATTTTTTAATTATTCTTCAGCAGCTGCTTTTTTAGCAACAACTTCACGACCATCGTATTGACCGCATGACGGGCAAACACTGTGAGGTCTTTTCAACTCGCCACAATTCGGGCATTCCATGTATGAATTGGGTTTCAAAGCATCATGTGAACGACGCATGTTGCGACGAGAAGGTGTTGTTTTCTTCTTTGGTGTAGCCATTTTCTTATACTCTTATTCTATTACACTTAAAATTAATACACTTTCACAGCCATTAATAAACCATTTAGTTTTTTAAATCAACTAATAAAAACGGCTTTATGAACTGAATGACGTTTTATATAATATTTTTGCTTTTGGCAAGTCTTTTTTATTATATTTTACCTTTTTATTTGGTTTTTCCGCCGTTTAATCTCATTTCTTGAGTTTTTTTAACACGTTGAATGGATTATTTGACTCTGTTGTCTCTTCATCAAACTCTGAAACAAAGTGAAATTCTTCGCCTTCTTTGCGTGGATTGTCATCCATGACGAGTGCAACCTGCTCTATGGCAATTTGGCATAAGTCTATTTTTCCATTGTCAAGCAAATATGGTTCATCATCATAAATATCAAAGTCAAAATCTTTTAAATCTTGCGGGGTGGCTGTTGTATCAAAATAAATGGAAAATTCCAGCGAATAAGTCTTATAAAAATTTTCCAAACTTATTACGCTCTTTAATTCGAACTCGGCATCAACTTTACCCCAGACATCTAATCTATGCTCTTTTTTCTTATACTTCAAAAATATTTCGGCGGCAAAAGAGCGCACGCTTTCTACTTTGAAAACTTCTTTTAAATAGTTCAATTCTTCTTCATTTGCGTGAAGATGATATTTTTTTTCCGAAGCTGTTAATTCATCAACAACTATGGGATAAGAAAAAAGATTTTGCATTAATTTTTTCCTTGTGTTATAAGTTCTACTAAACTTTTATGATATAATAGCAAGGATTACGAGATGTCAATAAACAAAATTTCTATCTTGAGTTTGGCTTTATCTATAATGCTTTCGGCTTGTTCCAGTGACTTATTTTTAACTCATAACGGAAATATGCCTTCTAATGAACGCATTTCTCAACTCAAGCTCGGCGATACAAAAGAACAAGTGGTCAGAACTCTCGGGGCTCCTTCTTCCGTGGTTTCTTTTGATAAGAATACTTGGATTTATATGTCTTCTTCCATCAAACGTGTTGCTTTTATGGAACCCAAAGAAGTTAATCGAGACATTTTAACAATTGAATTTAATAATGAAGGAAGAATATCTAATATAGAACGTTTAACCAAAGCTGACGGAAAAGAAATTGCCGTTAGTACAGATGCTACAAAATCTCAAGGACATGACGTTGGTTTCTTTGAAAAATATTTTGGCGGCGTTGGCGGATATTCTCCTTTCCCCGTGGTTGACCCCAGAGAATTATAAACTAAAGGCTCCTTTTACGGAGCCTTTTTTATTATAATCCGACATCAGGTTCTACCCCTTGCTCTCTTAAAATTTGCAAAATTTCAGCCAAGTATATTTTTTCGTTATAAGCCAAAAAACCATCACTTATACAAATTTTGACTACGGCTTGTACTAAATCTTCTGCTTCTTCGGGCGTTTTTTGTTTTAGATTTTCTACCGATTGATAAAATTCTTCCGTTGTCGGATGTAAAGATTTTAGGCAACTTTCTATATAATTTTTACTCAAACTTTGCGGTCTGGGATGATGTTGCTCAATGTATTGCAAAATTGTTTTTTTCTTAATCTCTGAAAAATAGTCTATACATTTGGCAATATATAGCAAAATAACAATATCATCTTTTAAGATTTCCAATAATTCTAGATTAACCGGAATCTTGCGCACTGGTTGTTCCTGAGGTTCTATTTGCTCTGATTTAAATTCATTATAATCTCGAAGTAAGACCGAACAAGATGTGTATAATTTTTCTGTACTTAAATCAAAAATATCTTTGACATAGGCTGCATCTATTACTTTTGAACTTTTATCTTTATAAAAATATAAATTCAGCATGATATTGCCGCTATGTTCCCATATATTTTTTAATGCAACATTTTCTTCTTTGATGCCATCTCCAAAATTGATATGCGCCAATAGATTATAAAACATTACATCTTTTGCCATCTAGTCCTCGAGTAATTGATTGAGTTTGTTGACATAATTTTTGATAGTTTCTACGCGCAAGGCATAACTGTCAAGATTTTTCTCTATAAACAACTTCTGATCAGGGCGAATCTTAATGGCTCCAAACTGACGAGCGACAAAATCTATCAATTTTTCCGGTTTGGCAAAGGTATTGTTTCGCAAAGTAATCAAAATTCCCTTAGCTCCGGCATCAATTTTCTCAATATTTGCCTTACGGCAAAGTTGTTTTATCTCAACCGTCTTCAAAAGGTTATCCACCTCAACGGGCAATGGTCCGAAGCGGTCTATCAATTCTTCTCTGATATCATCCAAACCGGCTTTGTCTTCAATATCGCCAATGCGTTTATATAGCCCCAAACGAACACCCAAATCTCTAACATAGGTTTCGGGAATCATAATCGGGATACCGGTGGTAATTTGCGGTGCCCAATCTGTTGCCATAGATGTTTCTTCTTTCTCGCCTTTTGTACCTTGAGTCTTGAGACGCATAATTTCTTCTTCCAACATATGTTGGTACAAAGCAATACCCACTTCTTTGATGTGGCCGGATTGCTCCTCCCCCAAGATGTTGCCCGAACCTCGGATATCCATATCATGGCTGGCCAATGAGAAACCAGCGCCCAAAGAATCCAATGCTTGCAAAATGTTCAATCTTCTTTCGGCAATCGGTTTCAAAGCCTTTTGTTTGGGCACGGTAAAGTAGCAATAGCCCCTCACCTTGCCGCGACCGACACGCCCTTTGAGCTGATACAACTGAGCCAAACCAAACATATCTGCCCGATGGACAATCATGGTGTTCACGCTCGGCATATCAATACCGGATTCAATGATGGTGGTGGAAAGCAATAAATCTGCCTTGCCATCGGCAAAATCGTTCATCACGTTTTCAAGCTGTTTGACCGGCATTTGTCCATGTGCCACCAAAATTTTGACATCAGGCACCAGTTCGCGCAATTCTTTTTCCACACCGAAAATATCCGACACGCGCGGACAAACAAAGAAGGTTTGACCATGGCGGAATTTTTCGCGATAGATTGCTTCTTTTATCATTACCTTATCAAAAGGCATGACGAAAGTACGCGCGGCTAATCTATCTACCGGCGGGGTAGCAATCAAGCTCAGTTGCTTAACGCCTGTCAAAGAAAGTTGCAAGGTTCTCGGAATCGGGGTTGCAGTCATAGTCAAAACGTGAACATCAGACTTGATAGATTTCAATTTCTCTTTATGAGCCACGCCAAAGTGCTGCTCCTCATCAATAATCAGCAAACCCAAATTGCAGAATTTGATATCTTTGGCAAGCAAAGCATGGGTGCCAATCACAATCTCAACCGAGCCCTCTTCCAAACCTTTTTTGGTTTCGGCGGCTTCTTTTGGGGTGACCAAACGAGAGAGCATTCTCACTCTTATCGGAAAACCTTCCATGCGCTTTTTGAAGTTGATATAGTGCTGGCGGGCAAGCAAGGTTGTCGGTACAATCAAGGCCACCTGTGCCCCACTGGCGGCAACGGCAAAGGCTGCTCTTAAGGCAACTTCTGTTTTGCCAAAGCCGACATCGCCACAGACCAATCTATCCATCGGCACGGTATCGGCCAAATCTTGCAAAACATCGCTTATGGCATTCAACTGGTCATCGGTTTCGGAATATGGAAAACGAGAGCAAAATTCATCATACATGCCTTGCGGAGCAATAAAGCTATCGGCTTTTTTCAAATGACGTTCGGCGGCAATTTTAATCAGCTTTTCGGCAATATCTTTAATGCGCTGTTTAACTTTTGCTTTCTTGGCCTGCCATGCCAAACCACCCAATGTATCGAGCTGAATATTATCATCATCCAAACCGTAGCGCGACAAAACATCAATATTTTCTACCGGTACAAAAAGTTTGGCATCATTAGCATATAAAATTTTCAAACAATCGTGCGGGGCACCACCGGCGGTGATATTCTCCAACCCCATAAATTTACCGATACCATGTTCAATATGAACGACCAATTCGCCAACGCTCAAAGAGCCGACATCGGCAATAAAATCTTTACTGGATGCTTTTTTCTTGGTGGCACGATGTTGACGTTCGCCTAAAACATCTTGCTCGGAAATAAAGCACAAACCATCGCCTCTAAAACCATGCGGCAGATTCAAAACCACCATAGCGGTGCGTTTATTTTCCGGATGATTGGCATCTTTCCAACTATCGGCAAAATATAAATTTTCAATGCCGTGTTCATGCATTAAGGTAAATAACCTATCGCGAGAACCTTCGGAATAACAACAAATTACACGGCGAAGTTTATTATTTTCCTTAAGATATTCATCTAGTTCTTTATACACTTCTTGCAGGTTGACGTTTTTGGCTTGAGCAAAACTACGCCCCGGTAACACTCCGGCATTGACCGTATTGTCATTTTCAGCCAAAGTCATGGAGGTGAAATAAACAGCTTCTTTTTTCTTGAAAATATCGGTGATTTCTTTTTCGGTCAGATACAATAATTCGGGCGCAATCGGGCGGTAAATATCCACCTCGTTAACCGACTTAACATTCAAAGCCTCTAAACGCGCCTGATAATAATCGGCAATACTCTCGCATTTGGACTTAACTGCTTCCAAAACATTGCGACCGACAATCACTTTGGCTTGCGGCAGATAGGCAAAAATATCAGGCAAAGCTTCTTCATAGAAAAACGGCAGCCAGTTTTCCATACCCAAATGTTTCACGCCATTACTGATATCGGCATAAATTTCATCATCTTTAAATGCGGCGCCGAAAGCCTCGCGATATTTGGTGCGGAAAGACTTGATGGTGTTTTCATCCAAGGTTACCTCGCCCATCACCTGAAAAGTATAATGGCTGAGTTCACCCGTGGTGCGTTGGGTCATGGCATCAAATGTACGGATACGTTCAACCTCATCATCAAACATATCAATACGCAACGGCTCATCGGTGCCAACCGGAAAGATATCAATAATATCTCCGCGAACGGCATATTCTCCAGGTTCAATCACTTGCTCAACGCGGTTATAGCCATTGATGGCAGCATAATGCACAAAATCATTAAAGCTCAGCTTATTACCGACTTTGACTTGTCTTATGGCGTTTAAGAAAATTTTTTGCGGCGGCAGTTTTTGCAAAACCGAGCCGACACTTGCCAATATCACACGTGATTTTTTCGGCTGCGGGTTGCTGACAATTGCGGTCAGTGTTTCTATTCTTTGGGCAACGATATTGATGTTGGGCGAAACTCTATCATAAGGCACGGTATCCCATGACGGCAGCAACAAAACCTCTAAATCGGGATTAAGCCAGCGCAACATATCGGCGGCGCGCTCCATAGAAATACCGTCACTCAAAATATATAAAATATCTTGCTTTTTCTTTTGGCTGAATTTTTCTGCCAGCACGGCATCATAGCCATCCGGCACGGAAGAAATGATTTTGCCTTTTAACTTTTCAATATCGTCCAACATTTTTTTATTTCTGTTATTTACTTAACCGAATAAACTATATACAATATGCGCATAAGTACAACCATTTTTTTGAAAAAAAAGCAGATGCGTCCCGAGATTTTATATCCCTTATTTGGCTCACTTACTTCCATCGGCGGATTGGGAGAAAAAAGTGCTAAGCTTTTGCAAAATTTGGATTGCCGCCTGATTAAAGACCTTATCTTTCATCTGCCGTCAAATATGGTTGATCGTCGCTATTCGCCAAAGCTTGCCGATGCTATTCCGGAGCGTGTGGCAACGCTCAAAGTGAAAGTGATTGAGCATATTGCGCCACAAAAAAAATCGCAACCCTACAAGGTGATTGCCGCTGATGAAACCGAGCAAATCATCATCAGTTTTTTTAAGGCTTATCCCTCCACCATTCAAAAAAATCTGCCGCTCAATCAATGGGTGGCTATCAGTGGCAAGCTTGAGAAATTTAACAATTCTTTGCAAATGAGTCATCCTGACTATATTGTTCCTGCCGCGCAGATTGATAGTATTCGCACGATTGAACCGGTTTATCCGCTCACTGCCGGCATCAGCAACAAGATGCTTCGTAAATGGATTTTGCAAGCCCTTGCCCGCACGCCAAAGCTTGACGAATGGATTGATGAAAACTTGCTCAAAGAGAAAAAATGGCTCTCTTTTAATCAATCTCTACTCAACTTGCACCATCCGCAATATCTCGCCGATTTGGACATTAATTCACCTGAGCGTCAGCGCCTCGCTTATGATGAGCTACTTGCCAACCAACTCACCCTTGCCATCGCCCGACAAAAAATAAAAAAGCAAGCCGGTCGCTCACTCAAAGGCAACGGTCTCTTACGCAAAAAACTTATGGAGATTTTACCGTTCAAACTTACGGAAGCACAAGAAAAAGTACTTCGCGAAATTTTTGCCGATCAAGCCTCGCCTTTCCGTATGCTTCGACTTTTGCAAGGTGATGTCGGCTGCGGTAAAACCATTGTGGCATTTTTCTCCATGCTCAATGCGATTGAATGCGGGGCTCAAGCCGCCATTATGGCGCCGACCGAAATTTTAGCCAAGCAGCACCAAGAAACTATCGCACCCCTATGTGAAGAACTCGGTATCACCTGTGCGCTTTTAACCGGCAAGACCAAACCAAAACAACGCAAAGAAATTCTTGCTCAATTGGAAGAAGGCAAAATCAACATTCTTATCGGCACGCACGCCCTTTTTCAAGAGAACGTCATTTTCAAAAACCTTGCCTATGCTGTGATTGATGAGCAGCATCGCTTTGGTGTACACCAACGTCTTAACTTCTCCAATAAAGGCAACAAAGCCGATATTTTGGTTATGACCGCGACTCCTATTCCGAGAACACTTCTACTAACGGCATACGGAGATATGGAATATTCCAAAATCGACCAAGTGCCGGAAGGGCGTCAGCCGGTTTCTACCCTTGTGATGCCGATTGATAAAATTCATGATGTCGTCTCCGCCCTTGCTCGTAAACTGCAACAAGGAGCGCGGGCTTATTGGGTTTGTCCCCTTGTCGAAGAATCGGAAAAAATTGACCTTGCCGCCGCCGAAGAGCGTTACGAATCGCTCAAAAAATATTTTGGCGACCAAGTCGGTCTTGTTCACGGCAAGATGAAAGAGGCGGAAAAAGATGCGGTAATGGAAAAATTCAAAAAAGGAGAAATTTCTCTCCTTGTTGCCACAACCGTAATTGAAGTGGGCGTCAATGTTCCTGAAGCCACCCTCATGATTATTGAACATGCCGAGCGCTTCGGCTTAGCGCAACTACACCAACTGCGCGGACGTATTAAGCGTGGTTTTCAGGCTTCTACTTGTATTCTGCTCTATTCACACCCGCTTTCGGAAACCTCGCGCGCGCGCCTCAACATTATGAAAGAAACCGAAGATGGTTTTCGTATTGCCGAAGAAGATCTTGACCTGCGCGGCGGCGGTGAGTTGCTCGGTACCAAGCAAAGCGGTTTTAATACCTTCAAACTGGCAGACCTTTCCGTGCATAAAGGTCTTCTCCTTACAGCCTCACAAGATGCCAAACTTTTTATCGCACAAGACCCTGATTTTACCTCTCCACGAGGCAAAGCACTTAAAAACCTGCTCTACCTCTTTGAACGTGATGAAGCAGTTAAAACCTATAACCAATAAAAAAGAGGGATGACTCACGTCAGCCCTCCTTCACTGAATACAAAATAAAACATAGAAGAATGATTTTCATCAATTCCTCTAGCATTCATCTAATGAGCTAGTAACATTTTTATTTATTATGGAACTATTGTAATTTGCTGAGTCTGCAATAAAGAATATGTCGTTTCTGAATTGTTTTTGTTTACCAGAAAAGCATAATCTCCACGATGTGGCTTCAGCCATACCTGCTGATTATCAACTTGAGCCGATACAATTTCAAGTCCAGGAATTTTGAAATAGTTTTGCTGTAGTTCAATATCAGACATGGCTACGAATGCTTTGATTTGCATTTCGGCCTGTTCTTTGTTTCTACATCTTTTTCCGGATGAAAAGCTCTCTTTACTGAGAACTATCTCATCATTTTCTATTTCTGCAGTTAAAATTCCCCGATGATAGGCCTTGCCCATTTCATAATCAGGTGTTTGGGGCATATCTTCAAAAATATTTATACTCATCTGCAATGGCGAGTAAATCAGATATTTAATCTCGTTAGCCTTCTGAGCATCAATTACAAGTCCCGGCACATAGTCCATTACTGAAGTACTAAACAATAATTTGACTTCCGGATTTCCCAAGTTGTATCCTTGCAACTCATCCATAAATAGATTGGTCAACATTGTCTTTACTTCTGCTTTGTTTACAATTTTTCTTTCCATAGCTTTTAATTTTTAAATTATACAACAAAAAATAATAAAATTCGCAAAAGGGAATTTATTACGTCATTAGACAAAAGTCAACAAAAAAAATACCTCCGTTTGGTGACGGAGGTATTTTTTTATCCTCTATATTTTAAGATAGTTCCATTGCCATTTCTTTGTACACCATATTTGTTTTAGGTCTGTCTTTTTCTTTTTGTTTTTTCTGATAGCTATCATATTCTTTATAAAAACCATCTATTGTGTGTTTTTTATCCATTTTTAAATAGGTATCCATAGCAATAACCGCATAATCTTTGGGTTTTGGGGACATTATATTAAGCATATCTAATACCGCTTTTTTCTTTGCTACACTTTTCATCTTATCTATTTTGGGTAAAGCCATCATGGCCTTTTGATCATATAACTTAATTCTGTATTTGGCTTTACTACTTTCTAAAAACGCAACCGCAGGATTGGACGGGAGTTCTAGTTCTGATAACTTACAGTCTTTTCCAGCAATATGATAAAATTGTTCAAATAACTGTTCTTTGGTTAAGCTCTCCGCTGACAGTTTTTCTACGAATACACTTCCGACAGTTCTTTTTTCTCCCATAATAATCCTCCCCTGTTTACTGTTCTTTTATAGGTTTTATTTTACCACATTTAATCGACCAGCTCAAGTTTTATCAGCAATAAAAAGGCTATCTAATCACTTTTTTTAATATCGTTTCCGTTTCTACTAAATGAACCGCTTTTAAAAAACTATCTTTTTCACTCAAAACGGTATAATAATCTTTCTTAACCATGGGAGCTTGTTGCAAAGCTTGGATATATTGTTCTTTGGGTAATGGATCTGAGGCTACATATTCAAAAAAACCGCTCGTTAATAAAAAATTGCGAATCTTATCTATTGCCGGATTGTTTTGCAATAAACCACAAAGATAAGTAGACACACCCACTTGAATTCCATGCAGATGCGGACGTTTGCATATATTATCTAAGGCATGTGCAATTAAATGTTCTGCTCCGCTCGCCGGCCTTGATGTTCCAGCTATTTCCATAGAAACACCGCTTAATAATAATGAGGTGCTTAAATTGCGCAAAAATTCCGAACTCTCCAAATTGTACTGCGGCATAGATAACAATATATCAATGGAATTATACGCCAACATGGCCGAAAAATCATTATATCTTTCATAACCCTTGCGAAATGCAACTTTCCAATCCCATAAAGCCGTAAGTTTAGAAATCATATCCCCCATGCCCGAATATAAAAACATTTTTGGACTTTTGGAGACTATATCTAAATCTATTATCACTCCAAACGGAATACTCGACTTTACACTGGTTCTTCTACCATCAACCAACAATGATGTATTGGGACTGCAAAAACCATCATTGGATATGGATGTTGGAACAGATATAAACGGCTTTTTTAATAAATGAGCACAATATTTGGCAAAATCTATTACTTTTCCGCCTCCAATTCCAATAATGGCATCTGTATTGCGCGGTAAATTAAATGCAACTTTATCTACTTCTTCAATATTGATATACTGAACTATCTTGTTGCAAACTATCTCAATATCATGCTGTTCAAAACCTTTATATAATTTTCCGCCTATCAGTTCTTCTAAACCATCACTCCAAAATAATGCGACATTGGACATTCCTTTATCAATTAAATATTTACCGATACGACCTATTTTTCCATAGCCGATTTTTACCAGATAAGGGATATTGATTTGACGATTGGTAAAGAAATGTTGATATGGCATAATTTCCTCCAATTCACAGAAAATGTTTACATATAATATATTTAACATAGATTTTTTTATCTTGCCATAAAAAAACCTGTAAGAATGTAAAAAAAAGAGCCTGTAAAACAAGCTCTTTGATGAGGCTATACGCGTTTGGTTTGATTTTGATGAAGCAGAAATGCAAAATATGTTTTATTCATTTTTTCTTGCATGATATTTATTTTATCTATTGCTAAATCATTGGCTTTGGATTTTATGCTTTCACCTAAATCACAAAAATAACCATTTTGAACCGGAAGTTGGTCTAGTTTATCAATGTCCATTCTGGCAATTCTATTGTTATTATACGCCATTAAATAAGCTTTGTTATCACCAGAGCCAATCACCGTCATACGGTGTAAATTTCCCTCTTTATTTTTAATCCAAACCATATAAATGCCGTATTGATTGCGCTTCAATTTTTCTTTCAAATCTTTGCGTAAATTTCTTGAATAATGACTACGAAAAGTTTGTTTGTTAGATTGACATGCATGCGGATTTGGAACTTGCAACAATAAATCTTTGCAAGCTTTTGCAACATAATCTTCGGGGTTTGAGCGTTTATCCAATACCTTTAAAAATGTGGCATAAGACATAGATTCACAACTTGAATGCGGAACAATGTGAGGTGCTTTGCCATATTTACCAATTAGTCTTTCTTGCTCCAAATAAAATTGTCTGCGATTGGTCTTTGAGCTTTGTAATGTTTGAATATTTTCTTTAAATTGAGAAATCAAATCTTGAACAAAATATTTGTAATTTTTCTCGTTTTCTTTCAATCCTCGATAAAATTCTGCCTGATATGGCGGCATGACACTATCAACCTTTTCCGATACGGGCAATTGCATTTGTTTGATGATATATGTTGTGTCTTGAGGGCCATATTCAGAATTTGTCAGAGGCTTTATTTTTTCTTGCCCAATTTTTTTATTTTGCAAAAAACTGGTCGTATTGCAGTTGCCAAAAGATAAAACGGCTAAACCTGCAGCTGCGGCATATTTCATCGTATTCAAAACTGTTTGATGCGATTTTTTTAGCTTAGCTTTCATCTTAGCCCAAAAACTATCCGGAGTTTTTTCTTTTACTTCTATGACTCGAGGTCTGCTTTCTGCCATATTTTGAGTTTTGGATATTTTGACCTCTTTGCTCGCTGAAGTATTGGCTTGTTTGAAACTTATACTTTGCGCTTTTTTATATGCCTGTACTACCCCATAAGATAATGCATATTTTTCTTGTCGGCATTTTTGAAAGAAATCTTGTACCATTTCAAAAAATTCTTCTTGAGCTGACGCATCAACAATTTTCTTTTCTGAGGCAACGTTTCTTAAAATCTGCTCTAAATTTTTCATTAGCACATTTACTCGACGTTTTTTCTCAACACCTTTAAAACTAAAACGGCAATAAAAATTGCGCATTTTTTTTACATCTTCACTATCAATATATCTACTATCTTTACTCTTCATTTCTTCTTCTTTTTCTTATCTATTTACCTGTAATGAACTTCACGAAAATACACATTTTTTTTTGATTGTAAACACCTATTTTGCAATTTAACATAAATGAAACATATTTTTGTTTTTACGTCATTTTTTATACAAAATTCCACAAAAAAAGAGTCTATTTTGACAATAGACTCTTCTTTTTGTTTATTTTGGAAATTTGCTAGGCTTGCTTTTCCAAAACGCTAATTACATATTCATAAAAATTCTTGTCTTCTTCATGAAGGGCCGAATCTCTTTTTTCTTTTGCTCTCTCCAAAGTTGTTCCTTCTACACAAAAAACTTTTTCACAAGAAACCGCACATCTGTTACGAGCAATATCTGCTATTCCGCCTTTAACAAAATAGCTTTCTATTACTTTTAATTGGTTGTCCAATACACGAACTATACCATTGCGTAACAATAATAAGGTTGGTGCTCTGTCCGGTAATATGGTAATGTCGCCATCTATGGCCGGAAGCTGCAGCGCAGCTACTTTTTTAGTGCTGAAAACTTTGTATGGACGAGAGATTCGAAAAAGTATTTCCTTCATGATTTTTTACCTTATGCTGCCTCTTCCATCTTTTTGGCTTTTGCCAAAACATCTTCTATGGTTCCAACCATATAGAATGCTTGTTCAGGAATATGGTCATATTTACCTTCAATAATTTCCTTAAAGCCTTTAATGGTATCTTCCAATTTTACAAACACACCAGGTGTTCCGGTAAAGACTTCCGCAACGTGGAAAGGTTGTGATAAGAAACGTTGAATTTTTCTGGCACGTGCCACCGTCAGCTTATCTTCTTCTGACAACTCATCCATACCCAAAATGGCAATAATATCTTGTAAAGATTTATATCGTTGCAAAATCTCTTGAACTTGGCGAGCTACCTGATAATGCTCTTCTCCGACAATTTGCGGATCCAAAATACGAGAAGTTGAATCGAGTGGGTCAACGGCAGGGAAAATACCTAACTCAGCAATGGAACGTGACAACACGGTTGTAGCATCCAAGTGAGCAAAGGTTGTTGCCGGAGCTGGGTCGGTTAAGTCATCGGCAGGAACGTATACGGCTTGAACTGATGTAATAGAACCGTTTTTGGTTGAAGTAATACGCTCTTGCATGGCACCCATATCCGTACCTAAGGTTGGTTGATAGCCCACCGCGGACGGGATACGTCCAAGCAAAGCTGAAACTTCGGAACCTGCTTGTGTGAAACGGAAAATATTATCTACGAAGAATAACACATCTTGGTGTTCAACATCGCGGAAATATTCTGCCTGTGTCAAACCTGACAATGCTACACGAGCACGCGCTCCAGGAGGTTCATTCATTTGTCCGTATACCAATACGGTTTTTGATTTATCGCCTTTCAAATCAATAACGCCGGAATCAATCATTTCATGATAGAGGTCGTTACCTTCACGGGTTCTTTCACCCACACCGGCAAATACGGAATAACCACCATGACCAATACCAATATTGGTAATGAGCTCTTGAATCAATACGGTCTTACCTACACCGGCACCGCCGAACAAACCAATTTTTCCGCCTTTGGCATAGGGTTCAAGCAAATCAATAACTTTAATACCAGTGGTCAAGACTTCTGTTTCAGTTGATTGTTCAACAAAGGATGGAGCTTCTCTGTGAATGGGGAAATAGGTTTTGCTCTTTATATCACCTCTTCCGTCCACCGGTTCTCCAATAACATTGATAATGCGTCCCAATAGTTCTGGACCAACGGGAACTTCTATCGGATGTCCGGTATTGATAACTTCCATACCTCTGACCAATCCATCAGTGGTATCCATAGCAATACAGCGAACAACATCTTCGCCTAAGTGTTGAGCAACTTCCAAAACCAATTTGTGTCCGTGGTTATCACATTCCAATGCGGTTAAAATTGGTGGAAGTTCTTTATCATTTATAAACTTGACGTCAACAACCGCACCGGTTACCTGAGAAATATGCCCGGTAGAAACGGCCTTTGTCAGTTTAACTTCCGCTTTTGCAACAGTTCCTTTTTTCACGGATGTTTTTTTTGTTGCAGTTTCTTTTTTTGCGGGAGCTTTTTCTTTTGCGGTAGAAGCTTTTTTCTTCTCTGTCATTTAACTCTCCTATTGCTCTTAAAGTGCCTCAGCACCGGATATAATTTCCGTCAATTCGGTTGTGATAGCCGATTGACGAATGCGGTTATATTTTATGGTTAATTTATTAATCATATCAGTTGCGTTTCTGGTCGCATTATCCATTGAGGTCATACGTGCGCCATGCTCAGATGCCTGAGAATGAACGACAGCCTTAAAAATAACACCACGGAAAATCAACGGAAGCATTCCTTCCAATAGAGCTATTTTATCAGGTTCATAATCATAAAATGCGCCTCTGACGACATTGGTGGGAAGATGAAGTTTATTATATTCAAATTCTTCAATCTTCAAAGGCAAAATTTGTTCATCGACTATTTCGCGACTAATGGCGGATTTAAAACGACTGACTATAACTTCGCAAACATCTATTTTTTCTTGATGATAAGCATCCAACACATCATATCCGATATCTGATGCTTCATAATATTTTGCACCTTTAGCAGCCACACCTTCTTTTGTTTTTACAATCAAATCGCCATAGCGACTTTTCAAAATATCGCGACCTTTTTTACCGATGCAATATATTGAAACATTTTTGCCTTCTGACTTTAATTCTTCTATGCGGCGTGCTGCTTCTCTTGCAACACCAGAGTTAAAGCTGCCACATAATCCGCGATCTGAGGTAAAGACAAGAAGAAGATAATTTTGAGCTTGTTTATTTTCTCTCATCATTTTGGGCCATTCTATGTTTTGGCCGGTTGCTTCTTCTTGTTGCTTTAACTCATAAATCACGCGATTTGCACAAGACAAAAGATTGTGATTATAAAACTCAGATTTTCCGATTAAGCCTTGAGACCGACGCAGGCGCGCAGCAGCTACCATTTTCATCGCCGAGGTAATTTTACTCGTCGATTTAACGGTGCTGATGCGAGTTCTTAACTCTTTTAATCCTGCCATGTTTTAACCTCAAGCTGCTTCTTCAATCTTCTTATATTCATTCAAGAAATTATCATAAAATTCTGTTAATTTCTTATCCAAATCTTCGGATATAATCTTTGTATCGGCAATTTCTTCCAGATATGCGGGATAATTTGTCTTCAAAGCTTTAATTGCAGATTGTTCAAAATCGCTTATTTCTTTGAGTTCCAACTTATCCAAATATCCGCGTACTCCGGCAAAAATTGATACAACTTGTTCTTCTACCGGCATTGGATGATATTGCGGTTGTTTCAACAATTCGGTTAAACGAGCACCACGCGCCAGCAAGTTTTTGGTTGCTGCATCTAAATCAGATGCAAATTGCGCAAATGATGCCATTTCTCGATATTGTGCCAATTCCAGCTTAATCTTTCCGGCAACTTGTTTCATTGCCTTGATTTGTGCGGCAGAACCAACACGACTTACCGATATACCTACGTTTACAGCCGGACGAACACCTTGGTAGAACAAGCCTGTTTCCAAAAAGATTTGTCCGTCGGTAATAGAAATCACATTCGTCGGAATATACGCTGATACGTCACCGGCTTGGGTTTCAATTACCGGAAGTGCAGTCAAAGAGCCGCCACCAAGTTCATCATTCATCTTAGCAGCTCTTTCAAGCAAACGAGAGTGCAAATAGAACACATCTCCGGGGAAGGCTTCACGCCCTGGCGGACGACGCAAGAGCAATGACATTTGTCTGTATGCCGTTGCTTGTTTGGTTAAGTCATCATAGAAAATAACAGCATTCATACCATTATCTCTGAAAAACTCGCCCATGGCGCAACCTGAATATGGTGCCATAAATTGCATCGGCGCCGGATCAGATGCCGTAGCAGCAAGAACAATAGTGTAATCCATTGCACCATGGTCACGTAAAGTTTTTACAACTTGTGCCACGGTTGAACGCTTTTGTCCGACAGCTACATATATACAGTAAAGTTTTTCTTTTTCAGATTTTGCATTATCATTAATGCGTTTTTGATTTATGATCGTATCGACAATAATTGCCGTTTTTCCGGTTTGACGGTCGCCAATAATCAACTCACGTTGTCCGCGACCAATTGGAACCAGAGAATCTACAACCTTCAGACCGGTCTGCATCGGTTCATAAACGCTGCGTCTGGTGATAATACCGGGAGCTTTTACTTCTGACAATCTAAACTCATCAGATTTAATTTCTCCTTTACCGTCAATCGGCTCACCCAAAGCATTGACCACGCGGCCGAGAAGACCTTTTCCGACAGGAACGCTCACAATTTTATCAGTGCGTCTTACCGTATCGCCTTCTTTGATGTTTTGGTCTGAACCGAAGATAACGATACCGACATTATCTTCTTCCAGATTCAACGCCATGCCTTTGATGCCGCCATCGAATTCAACCAACTCTCCAGCCTGTACTTTATCCAGACCATAGACACGGGCAATACCATCACCGACGGATAAAACCTTGCCTACTTCGGAGACATCAATATCCACTTTGGCTCCGGCGATTTTTTCCTTTATAATGGAAGATATTTCGCTTGCATGCACAGACATTATTGTCCACCTTTCATCATCATTTCTAAACGATTTAATTTTCCCAAAACAGAATCGTCTATCATGGTTGAGCCATATTGCATCCTTAAACCGCCTAAGAGTTCAGGTACAATATTATAGTTAACCACAATTTTCTTACCAAATTTCTGTTCCAGCATTTGTAAAACTTTTTCATTTTGCTTATCGGTCAATTTTTTTACCGAATCAACCGAGATTTCCGTAATATTTTGCTTCTTGTAATATAAATGCACAAACGCATCCAAAATCTGTTCGATTTCGGCAAAACGATTATTATCGGCAATTATATCAAGGCAATTCAAACTTTCTTTAGAAAGCTTCAGTTTAGAAGCAATCTCTTTCAATGCAGATTTTTTAGAATCTGCATTCCAGAGCGGATTAGCAAAAGATTTGGCAAAATTTTCTTCTTCTTTTATAACTTTAATCAATGTTAAAACATCGCCATGGACTTTTGCCACTGCTTTTAATTCCTCAGCAGCGCCATACAATGCTTCAGCATAAACAGATGCAATTTTACTTTTAGAATCTTTTTTCAATGTATTTTACTCTACTCAAATATTCATCCGATGGCTCACATATTATTAGCTAATAGTTTCTAATTTATTAAAATATTAAATATTCACTTTAAAAACATTTTCTCTTTAGTATGTAATTTCTACATAAAATTATAAGGGTCAATATCCACCTCCACTCGTACGGAATTTGGAACATTTATCCGGCTCAGCCACTGATATAAAACATCCTGAATTTTTATTAACTTTGTGGTTTTTAACAGCAAACGATAACGATATTTTCCGCGCAATTTATAAATTGGCGCCTGTGCCGGTCCCAAAACCGATATCGAATCCGAATTGGGCGCAATTCCACCTAACTGGTTAGCCACGCGTTCTGTTTGTTCTTGATTTCCGCCACTGATAATCAACGCCGCTAAACGTCCGTACGGCGGAAGTTTTAACATTCTTCTGGTTTTCTTTTCCAGACTCAAAAATTCTTCTCTGTTTCCACTCAACAAAGCTTTCAAAACCGCATTTTCCGGATATAATGTTTGCAAATAGACAACGCCTTTTTTCTCACCTCTGCCGGCACGCCCCGAAACTTGTGACAATAATTGATATGTTTGCTCTGTGGCGCGTAAATCACTTCCCATCAAGCCTAAATCAGCATCAACAATTCCCACTAAGGTTAAGCTTGGAAAGTGGTGTCCTTTAGCAAGAATCTGTGTTCCAATTAAAATATCGACCTCGCCTTTTTCCATTTCATAAATCACTTCGGAGACATCGGATAAGGTTGATGTTATATCGCTAGATATCACACGAATCCTTGCCTCAGGAAAACGGCATTTCACTTCTTCGGCCACGCGTTCAACCCCTGGGCCACAAGCGGTTAATCCACTTTCTGAGCCACATTCTGGACAAGATGAAGGAATCGGTATCGAATAGCCACAATGATGGCAGACCAAGTTTTTGGTATTTTTATGCTCGGTCAACCAAGCGGTGCAATGAGGGCACTGAATTCGATGTCCGCAATCGCGGCAGATAATGAGCGGAGCATAGCCTCTTCTGTTCAGAAACAGCATGGACTGCTCGCCTTTTTGCAAATTGGATTTCAATGCCTCGACCAAACTTGGCGCCAACCACGATGTTCCCCACTCACCTTTTTGCGGCTTATCTTTTTTCAAATCTATAATCTCTATTTTCGGCAACTCGGCAGCTGCGTAACGGCTGGTTAATTTAACCACCTCATATTTACCTTCATCAACATTATTCAAGGTTTCCAAATCCGGTGTAGCCGTAGCCAAAATAATCGGAAAGGCTTCCATTTTAGCTCTGACAACCGCCATATCTCGCCCCTGATAATTGACACCATCTTCTTGCTTGTAAGAATGGTCGTGGCTTTCATCTACAACAATCAAACCTAAATTTTTATAAGGCAAAAACAAAGCTGAGCGTGCACCTACAATCACTTTGGCTCTTCCCTCAGCTATTGCCAACCAATTATCGGTTCGCTCCTTGGTGCTTAATCCTGAATGCCAGCAAGCCGGCTTAACACCGAATCTTCTTTCAAATCGACCTAACCATTGGCTGGTCAAAGCAATTTCCGGCACGGTGACCAAAACTTGCTTGCCTTTACTCAACGCCTCTGCCACGGCCTCAAAATAAACTTCGGTTTTACCCGAACCGGTCACACCGTCTAATAATGTTACGGAAAAACCTTCACCAACCTTGGCAACCAATTGTTCCGCCGCAGCTTTTTGCTCAGTGGTTAAATCAACCTTATGAAACTCTCCCTTGGGTTCGGCAAACTCTTTTTTCTTTTCTACCTCTATTGGCTTTAGCACACCGGCATCTATCATGGTTTTAATCACGCTTTGACCGACCCCTGCACCTTTAGCTATCTCCGCCCTTGAATATGGATAATGTTTGAGTAAATCTATCACCCGCCAACGAGCATCAGAATTTTTTAATTTGGCTTCAGCCAAAGTTTTGCCGGACAATGTATAAAGCACATTCATCTTCGGGTCTTCAAATGCGCCTTTAGCAGAAAGCACCATTTTTAAGCTCAAACCTAAAAATGCCATATTATAGGTGGCAACAAAGCTGACAAATTTTCTTAAAGCATCAGATAAAGGCGGAAGTCTTAACACCTCGATAATCGGTTTGATTTTGCTCTCGGGAATATCTGCAGATTTGCCTAACTTCCAAACCACACCGACTTGTTGTTCCCTGCCCCAAGGCACCCTTACGATTGAGCCTAAAACCACATTATCGCTTTCAACCTTATAGTCAAAAACGTCATTAAAAGGCAGAGGTAACAATACGCCGACAATCTCAGACAAAATCTTTTTCCTTATTCTTTTGTTCTTAATATTATCAATCTGCTTTGCTTTATACAAATCTGTTTACATTTTACGCACAAAAAAAATCCGCATTTGATTTTACTCAAATACGGATTTTGTTTTTTAGAAAAACGGGCTTAGTAGTTTAATGATTCCATAAACAACTAATGAGGCTATCACCAAACCTATGCATTGTTGTGTTTCGGTATATTGCGCTATCAACGGCATTTGCACCAACAAATATTTGCAACCGGCTATACAGGCAATATATCCCAAACCGCTCATAAGCGTGCTTAAAAAACTAAAAACTCTGAAAGCTGTTGCCAACAATAACGCACTGATAAACAACAAAGCATAAAACCACAAATTCTGCAGGCATAAAAGTTCCCAAGCCTGTTTTACAAAACTAAATACTTCTTCCATAATGATTTATTAAAAATTAAAGTTTGGCTTGAAAATTACTCCTTATTTTTATGATTTGTCAAATTTAAAATACATATTTTTTTAAACTATTTTTGCTATTCTTTTTATATGAAACAGGAAATTAGATATAATGTTGATGCTTCTTTGAAACAAATTATCAAAGAATGGCTCGATTGGCTCACCGATGAGCGTAAATATTCGCCGCACACACTCGATGGATATGCTCGTGATTTGGCTGATTTTACCGCCTCTTTTGATAAGCCTCTCTCCCTCAAACAGCTTGAAAAAATGGATGTGCGAGCTTTCCGCAACTATATTTCTGCTAAAGCTGCTCATGGGCTTGAGAAATCTTCTCTGGCGCGGCATATTTCTACGCTTCGTAATTTTTTCAAATTCCTCAATGCACGTAAAATTATCAAAAATACCGCAATTTCAGTTATCTCTTCACCCAAGCGCAACAAGGTTTTGCCTAAAGCGCTTGATGTGAACCAAACTTTTGATGTGTTGGAAGAAAGCAAAAATTTTGCGACCAACGCTTGGCAAGGACTTCGTGATGCCGCTATTTTTACCCTGCTCTACGGATGCGGTTTGCGTATCTCCGAAGCCCTTAACCTCAACGTTGGTGATATAGACAGCAATGATTTCGTACGCATCCGGGGTAAAGGTAATAAAGAAAGAATCGTGCCCGTGCTACCTCAAATCAAAGATGCCATCAATGCTTATTTGAAAGAATGCCCCTATCATCTTAAAAGTGGCGAACCGCTTTTCTTGGGCGCCAGGGGTGAGCGCCTCTCGCCACGGATTATACAACGGCAGCTGCAAAAAATTCGCGCGGGGCTCGGACTACCTGAAAACTTAACTCCTCATGCGCTGCGACATTCTTTTGCAACTCACCTCTTGGCGGAAGGAACCGACCTACGCTCCATTCAAGAGCTCCTTGGTCATGCTTCCCTCTCGACAACTCAGCGATATACTGATGTTAATATCGAAACTCTCAAAAAAGAATACTCCAAACTGAAGCCTGTTTGACCGCATCAGTTAGACGGCCGCTCTGACTGGGGCTTGAAACCGCGATGCTCTCTTAGTTCTTGGCGGTACTTTCGTGCCACGTTCAAAAAATGTTTGCTTTTTTGCTTTTATCTCATTACAATCCTCTTTGCAGGTTAGAGATAGCCTGTGGTGTCTGAAAAACATCTCACTAATAAACATCCACTTGAGGTGGAGTGCATGATATAAGCCTATTTATAGGTCGAATAAATGCGTCTGTGTTAGTGCAGTTTTTCAGCTCCACCGCCGATGTTTTTTAACATTCGGCGGTATGTTTTAACAAGCTGGCGGCAGCTTGACAAACGTAGCACGTTTGACCGCATTAGTTAGACTGCCTATCTTGCGGTGCCTCGTGACCGCGATGCTATCTTCGTTCTTGGCGGAAAAAACACGGCTCGAACAAAAAAACTGAAAAGGAGTTGAAATATGTTAGATAAAAAACAAGCTAAACAAAATTTGAAACAAACCAGATTGAACCTTGCCGAGCAAATTATCGCTCTCCGGCGCGCCAATCATATGCGCGTGGTGGATCTTTCCGCTCAATCTGACGTGCCCTCAATCTATATTGAAAAACTGGAACTTGGTCTTGCCGAACTCAATATCGGCTATCTCAACCAAATTGCTCGAACTTTTCATCAAAAAATTTCCATCGAATTGGAAAATGTATAATAATTATAAAAAAAAATACCGGCACCTTGCGCCGGTATTTTTCTAAACTTAAAAAGTATCAAAGAAATTACTTCAATTTCTTTTCAACGAACTCTTCGTGTTTTCTTGACTTCTTGTCATATTTTTTCAAAGTCAATTTTTCCGGATGAGTTCTCGGATTCTTTTCAGCAAGAAAAAATGTGCCGGTTCCGGCTGTGCTTTCCATTTTAACTTTTACTTTTACTGCTTTTGCCATTTTCTTATACTCTTATTTTTAGGTTTCAAATTAAAACATTTAGCCGCATTATGCACGTTTCCTAAACTTTGTCAATAAATTTTTTTATCATAATTGGGATTCTATGATATATTTTGCCACACTGATATCAAATTCTTGCTTTTCTCGCCCTTGACTCTGGCATATTGTTTGCGGCTTTTGATTAACAAATTTTTCCATGTTGGCAACTTCTTGAGTGCCATAAGTACAAATATCGGGCATTACGCCATTTCCATCCAGCGCTTCTCCTCCCGCTGTATAAAAATATCCGCGCGTCAACCCCATAACCGCTCCATTGGGCAACTCGTACAATTCTTGTTTGCTTCCTTTACCAAATGTTGTCGTACCAACCAATTTGCCGCGGCTTTGTGCCTGCATGGCTGAGGCAACCAACTCTGCCGCAGACATTGTTTCTCCATCAACCAAAATGACTAATGGTTTGTCTTGTGTCTTATCTTCTTCATCAGCATGATAATATGTTATCTTACCATCTGCCTTGCTTTCTGCAACCATAATACCACCTGACAAAAACATATCTGCAACCTTCATGGCTTCTGACAATTCTCCTCCGACAGAACCGCGTAAATCTAAAATTATGCCCTCATAGTTAGGATTTTCTTGCCATGTTTTTTCTAAATTTTTTATTGTATAATCGTTAAACGCGCTAATCTTTATATAGAGTATATTGTCTTGCAAACCTGCGGCAAAACTCTTGGCCGCCCCACTTTTTACCACAGCTTCACTTTGCCCTTCCGGATAATATTTTGATACTCCATCCAAACTTTGATTAACGGCTTCTTCCATTATCGTATCCAAAATCATAAAGTCATTTTGTTTGGCTCTGGAAGAAACATTTTGCGCCGCCTTTATCATATTTTCGGTCAATTTGTTCCATGCTTCTATGTTTTGTCTGTTCTCGGGTTTGAGATGGCTACGCACAACACGTCCCTTATAATATAAAGACATACGTTTTTCATCATCGGCCACAGATAAATTTTTATCAATATTATGCAAAGCCTTTAAGCCATTGATGGCCATGTTTTCTATATCTTCTGGCTGATAATGTATATATTTTTCTTGCACCAAATTAAAAGCGCTCTGATAAACTTCGGCACTGTTATATTCTTGTGCTTGGGCAAATGAGGACAATAACATCCCCCAAGATATTATTCCAAAATATTTTTTCTTCATTTGGCGTTAGACTTCTTTCTTTTTTGTTTTAATTTATTCTTATCTTTAATTTTTTGTTTACGTCGTTTTTTAGGCAACTTTTCTTTCTTTTTCTTGGCCTTCTTTTCCGGCTTTTCTTTTTTCATAGCCCTCTTTTGTGCCATTACCTTTTTATAGCCGCCAAAGAATCTACCTCCTTTTTCAACATAAGAAACACCTTCTTCAGGATCAATATACTTAAATATCAAGCCACCAGTTATCGGACTGGCTTCCAACAACCTCACCTGCAACTTTTGCCCAAAGTGAAAACTCAAACCATATCTTTGGCCGGTTAAACTCATATTCCCATCATTTAAAATATACATATCCGTCGGCAGGCTTGACATCGGTATCAGACCTTCTGCCCCTATTGTTTCAATCTCGGCAAACACACCGGCTGCCGATACGCCTGATACCTTAACCTCAAAATCTGCACCTATCATCGGCAATAAATAATCAGAAACATAACGCGCCGTCATTTCTCGTTCCGCGTTTGCGGCACTTCTCTCGGTAACACACAAATGCTCGCCGGTTTCTTCAAAAATTTTCACACTTGCCGAATCTTCTAATTCTCCGCCTTCGGGCATTTTATAGGCTTTTACCAGCGCACGATGTACCAACAAATCAGCATATCTTCTAATCGGAGAAGTAAAATGCGCATAATCTTCCAGCCCCAAACCAAAGTGCCCTAAATTATGCGGTGAATATTTGGCCTGACACTGCAATCTTAAAATCAATTCCCCAACACCGGCATTATAGCCATCCTCACTGCACATTGCCAAAATTTTGTTAAAATGTTCCGGTTTCAAGGCATTTATATCCGGCAGTTTCAAATGCAGATTATGCAACAATGGTTCTATGTCTTTTAGCTTTTCTTCCAACGGCTTTTCATGCACACGATACATGGTCGGAAGCTTACTCTTGCCAAGCGCTTTGGCGGCGCAGATATTGGCGGCAATCATAAACTCCTCTATCATCTTGTTGGCTTCAAGACTTTCTTCTTTTTCTATGGCTACAACCTCGCCTTTATCATTAAAGCGAATCTTATATTCATTACTTTCCAAATTGAGTGCGCCGCGTTTTTCTCTTGCCATTCTCAAGGCTAAATATGCACGATAAATCGGTTCTATCGTTTTGACATACACTTCTTTAATATTTGCCGATTTTTTACCCTCAAGCGCATTTTGCACTTCTTTATAGGTCAATCTTGCCGCAGATTTTATCACCGCTCGTTTAAAATCATATTGGATTATATTTCCCTGCTTATCAATATCTATAAAACAAGCAATGGCGGCGCGGTCTTCTTTGGGGCGCAAAGAGCACAAATCATTGCACAAAGCCTCCGGCAACATCGGCACGACTCTGTCCGGCAGATATACCGAATTGCCACGCTTATAGGCTTCTTTATCCAATGCTGAAAACGGACGCACATAAAAACTGACATCAGCAATCGCAACTATCAACAAAAATCCGTCCGGTGTCGGCATGGCATAGACCGCATCGTCAAAATCTTTGGCATCATCACCATCAATCGTCACCAATGGAATGTTGGTTAAATCCTCTCGCACATTCTTATTAAACTTTGGCAAATTTTGCGTTTCTTTTATCACCTCTTTGGGAAACTCATGCGGAATGTTATATTTATCGAGTACCAATAAAGAAGCCGCTTTTTGCAAAGCAAAAGCACCATAAGACTTTATCACTCGGGCTTGTTTGAAGCGTCTACTGCCCCCCAAAGCCACTTTGACAAAGTCTCCTTCCTTAAAACCAAAATCATTTTCCAAAAGGTAAGACATATAGTCTTTTTTCTCAGAAGGTTTGAGATAAAACTTACCCTCTTTTTTCTCAACAATGCCATAAATAATTTCATCGGGCAAATTAGGATTGCCTAAGCGCATAACCGGTTTGGCCATATAGCAATCTTTGCGTTTGCTCAAGTTTGCCAAAAATTTATCCCCCACAGCCAAAGCCGGTTTGAGGCGCTTGTTTTCCACCACATAAATCGGAATATTTAATGGATTATCGCTCGGCTCAGATGTTACGGCAATATAATCGCCAAAATCGCTGACACCGGATATTTCGAGTACACAACTTTCCGGTAATTCTTTCTTTTGAACTTTACTTTTTCTATTCATATTTATTTATCTCTGCAATTAACGGCGTATGGTCCGAGGGTCTAATCCCTCGTCTCGGATTTTTATCAATGCTTATACTTACAAGTTTGTCTGCCACGCTCGGTGACAACAATAAATAATCTATTCTCAAGCCCGAATCTGATACAAAGGCATTACCGGCATAATCCCAATAAGTGTATCCAATATGCTTGGGATAAAGCATGCGGTAGGCATCATAATAGCCTAGATATAAAATGGATTTCAAACGGCTTATCACTTCCGGTCGATACAAGGCATTGCCGATAAAGGCTTTTTCATCATAAACATCCAAAGCGCTCATAATCACGTTAAAATCGCCGCCCAATATTACATTCTCACCACTTACAAGCAACTTTTGAGCATGATTATACAAGGCATCCATAAAAGCCAATTTATAAACAAACTTACTTTCATCTTTGCTATTATTATACGCCGGATTGCCATTGGGCAGATAAATGGAAGCAACGCGATATTTTTGTCCCTCCACCTCAATTTTAGCCTCAATATAACGCGCATGCTCGTCGGCAAAATTAGGTAGTCCTTGCGACGCTAATTTTATTTTATGACGACTCAAAATGGCCACACCGTTATAGCTTTTTTCTCCCATCATCACGGCATTGTAACCCAAGGCACTTATCTCCAAAAACGGAAAAGCTGCCTCCTCACATTTGAGTTCTTGCAACAAAACAATGTCGGGTTGCTCGGCTTTGAGCCATGCGCTCAAATTTTCCATACGAGCATTGATAGAATTGACGTTAAAAGTTGAAATCTTCATATTGTGCCTTTACTTTCTTTTGTTTGGCATTGTATATTAAAAATATATTTTAGCAAAGGGATTTTACAATGGACTTAGCAACTTATGCCACAAAGCCCGAAGATAGCCGCGGGCGCTTATATCCGGATTTTACCAACATCATTCGTTCGCCGTTCCAACGCGACCGCGACAGACTTATCCATTCTTCGGCTTTTCGCCGCTTGGACGGAAAAACGCAAGTGTTTGCCTATCATGAAGGTAAAAACTATCGTACCCGCCTCACCCATAGCATTGAAGTGGCACAAATCACCCGTACCATTTGCAAAAGCCTGAACCTTAATGAAGAACTGGCGGAAGCTCTTGCCCTTGCCCATGACCTTGGTCATTCTCCTTTCGGGCATGCCGGTGAACGCGGTTTGCAAAACGCCATGAAAAAATATGGAGGTTTTGACCATAATATTCATTCTCTTAAAATTATGACCAAAACCGAAATTCATTATCCTGAATTTGAAGGTTTGAACCTCACATGGGAAACTTTGGAAGGAACCGTCAAACATAACGGACCTATCAAAAAAATCTCAAACAATTACCTTAAAGAATTTAACAAAAAATTTGATTTAGATTTGAAAAATTATCCCTCTTTGGAAGCGCAAGTTGCCTCCTTTGCCGATGATATTGCCTACAACAACCATGATATTGATGATGGTTTCCGTGCCGGATTTTTCTCAATTAACGACCTTAGAGAACTTCCGTTTATCAATGAAATTTTGGCAAAGTTTGAAGCAGAAAATCCTCATGCCGACGATAATTTGCGAATCTATTCCATTACCCGAAATATGATTGCACGCATGATTTTTGATGTGCTTGATAATTCTAAAGAAAACATCAAAAAATATAAAATTCAAACACCGCAAGACGTGCGCAAACAGAAATGTTTTGTCGTGGATTTTTCTCCATCCATGCATAATGAAATTTCTCAGCTGCATCAATTTTTGAAAAAATATTTCTACACCAATACTTCGGTGGCTCGTATGGACATGAAATCTCAACGCATTGTCGAAGAACTTTTTGCCATTTTTACCGACAACTGGATGCTCTTGCCTATGGATATTCGTAAATATCTTGATAAAAATTCAACTGATGAAAGAATCGCCGATGTGGTTTGCGAATATATTGCCAATATGACTGATATGCACGCTATTGAAGAACACAAAAAACTTTATGATCCTCATACACGTTTTTAAGAAAATGACCTTTTGTTAAATGATTATAAAGTTTTTCATGATAGAATCCGTTCAAAAGTAAAAGTTTTGTACGGGAGTAAAGCGTATGTTTCCTGATTTTCCAGATGATAATAAAAATGATGATTTTCTAAATGAGTTCAGACAAAAAATTGCTGAGCAATCGAGTATTTCTTTTGAAGAAAGAAAAAATGAACTCAATCGCTCTAAAAGTGTGTTTATCGGCGCTGTTTCCGGCGTTGTTTTAGCCGGTATCGTCGGTTGGTTTATTCTTTCTCCTCGCTATGCTCAAAACGAAAATGTGGAAATTCCAGTCATTCGCAGACCTCAGACTGCAATAAAAGTACAGCCTACCGAACCCGGTGGTATGGAAATTTTAAATCAAGACAAATCAGTTTATGATATCTTGGATAAATCAAAAAATGATAAAAAAGTGGTGGAGAATCTGCTTCCTCCGCCTGAAGAACCTAAACTTCCCGTAATTACGCCGAGCGCCGATACCGCTCCGCAAACAATTGATGATGTTTTGGCTAAAGCTGAAGAACAAACCAATAATGTTGCCAATGAAGCTGAAAAGATTATTAATGTGGCAACAGCTCCGAAAGCAACTCCGGCTAAAGAATCTCAACCTGAAGCTCAAGTAAAAACTCTGTCTCAAGCTGTTCAAGAAACCGCTAAAAAGGAAATTAAAGTTCCCGAAAAAGAAAGTATTAAAGTTTCTGAAGATGATGTAAAAAGTGTTTACAGTGCTAAAATTCAAAATGGAAAAGTTGTTCCTTCCGCTCCTATTTCCACAAAAATAGCCAGTGGTGTTTGGCAAGTTCAGTTGATGTCTTCCAATAATAAAGCTGCTGTTGAAAAATCTTGGAAAACATTAAGTGCAAAATATAATGTTTTAGCTAATCAACCCTATGAAATTGAAACCGCAGATTTGGGGGCTAAAGGTACTTATTATCGTCTTAAAGCCGGTGCTTTTGCAACGCGCGATGGTGCTGATGAGCTCTGCAAAGATATTAAAGTTATGGGCGGAACTTGTATTGTGAAGAAAAAATAATGTTGGCTCATTTTCTTGTTTTGATTCTTAACTTTATACCTATTGTTTTGGCAATTGTCTTACATGAAATTGCTCATGGTTATGTTGCCTTAAAGCTTGGTGATAATTCAGCGAAAAGATTTGGACGCCTTTCCTTAAATCCCATTAAACATATTGACTTGTTCGGAACAATTGTTCTTCCGATTGTGCTTTATGTTTCCAATGTTGGTTTTATTTTTGGTTGGGCGCGTCCGGTTCCGGTTAATTTTGCTAAACTAAAAGCTCCCTATGGTGAATTAATGGTTGCTTCTGCCGGAATTGTTATGAATCTGGCTCTGGCTGTATTTTCAGCTATTTTGCTTTTGCTCATTGATTTCATTTCTTGGCCGCTTGTTCATGGCATTTTGGAAGTATTTTTTGTGAATATGGTCGTTTATAATATTGTTTTGGCTGTATTTAACATTTTGCCTTTCCCTCCCATGGATGGTTCAAAAATCTTTTTTGGAAATGTTAATCAGCCTTGGGCAAAAAAATATGTTAAAGCAGAAAAAACCGGTTTGTTTGTTTTCTTTTTTATTGCCATCATTTTGCCTCTTGTCGGCTCTCTCTTTAATCAAGATTGGAATATTGTCGGCTGGTATGTCATGAATGTTTCTAAATTTTTGATTTCAATTCTTATCTAGGAGGAATTGATGGACAAACCTGTTCTTGCCGCTATGCTCTCAATTGCCGGAACAAAACTTTCCGATGAAGAAAAACATCTTTTTGAACAGTTTAATCCACTCGGCATCACACTATTTGCTAAAAATATTGAAAGCAAACAACAACTAAAATCTCTCACTAAAGAAATCAGAGAAGTGTTGGGGCGTGATGATGTTTTAATTGCCGTTGACCAAGAAGGTGGACGTGTTCGCCGCCTGAGAGAACCTGAATTTAGAAGTTATGCCGCGCAAATTGATTTGGGAAAAATTGAAGAGAATTTTGGTTTTGAAACAGCATTACAGACTTGCCGTAATCATGCTCTGCTCATTGCTCAAGATTTAAAAGATTGCGGTATTAATTGGAATTATGCGCCTTGTTTGGATATTTATTATGCTCAAACATCAGATGTTCTTAAAAGTCGTTGCTTAAGTCAGGATGAACATAAAGTTGCTATTTTGGGTAAAGAAATGATTGATGCATACATCTCCTCGGGAATTTGTCCTTGCATGAAGCATATGCCCGGACACGGACGAGCCAATGTTGACCCGCATTTACAATTACCCATATTGGAAAATTCTATATCTGAACTCAAAAAAGATTTTTATCCTTTTTGGTTTAATCGTTATGCTCCTGCCGGCATGACCGCCCATATCATTATTAAAGAAATTGATGCTTCTCATCCGGTAACACAAAGCAAAATTGCCATAGATAAAATTATTCGCGGAGAAATCGGGTTTAAGGGTTTTCTTATCTCTGATTCTATTAAAATGAATGCCTTACGCGGAAATATCGTAGATCGCGCTCACGCTTGTCTTGAAGCCGGTTGTGATGCGGTTTGCTATTGCCACGGAGATATTGATGAAATGTTTTCTCTGTGCCAAAATTGTTCGTTTTTAACGGATAACTCGCTGATTAGACTTGCAATGATTCAAAATATATTCAAAAATAAACTTAATGATTTTGATTATGGCAAAGTTGAATATGATTATGCTCAAATTTGCGGAAAAATTGATAAATATGATGATAAATATGATGCAACAGAAACTTTGCGCCTTATGAGTAATATGAATCAATAGGAGAGTTGATATGTTAGAATGGATTATAATAATTGCCGTATTACTGGCCATTTTTTATGCTAAAGATTTACCGGCATTGAAAAATAAAACTTTGGAAATCGGCAATGAATTGTTACAAAAAGCCAAAGAAAAAAAAGAACAATTGGCTGATAAACAGAATGAAAATAAAGAAGAAAAATAATTTTTTTAACGGTGCTTTTAAAGCACCGTTTCTTTTTTATTATTTTGCAAGAAAAATCAAATAATTATAGATTTTATTAAAATTTTGTGCTATAAATGATATATAGGTTAAATACCGTTGGAGAAATGCAATGAGTATATCGTCTACCAGAAAAGTATCAGGCGCAACCTTAACAACAAGAAAAAATGATCGCTTATATGCATCTAATAATGAAAGCGAGAGTTTTGTTGAGCATATTGATACCGCTAACAATGTGTTGATAAAAAAGGATTTTGATGGCGAACACCAAAACCAACAAAAATATCAACAACCCAAAGAACAAGCTGAAAAGAACGATGTTTCGGGAAATCAGCCTCAGACTTATGTGGCCAGTGCCATAGAAGCTCTAGAGGCAAGCGGTGCTTATGAAGAACAAGAAAGCTCTCATGCCAAAAATGTTAATAATATTGGAATTTATGGTAACAACCAATCTATGATTACATCTGAAAATAAGGAACGTAAAAGCCAATCTTATCTTAAACATTTTTATGAAAAGAATGAACCTCCCGAAGAGATTGATCGTTTAGTTTAGGCTTTTCTTTTACGCACTAATGATTTGGCATATTCTTCTAAATCTAACGGATAGGTAATGTCTAAAGCTTCTTTTTTATCCTTTATTTCTATTGTCGAAGTATAATCGGCAAACTCTACAAAAACAGGTCTTAAATCGGCATTTTCCGGAACAATATCGGCAAATTCATATAACTCTTTGCTCCAGATAATCGGGTTTATTTTTTTACCCTCGTACATAGACATTATGACTTGCTTGGATTTATCTTTTTTGAAGCTTTTTATCATATTGTTAATATGGTTGATACTGATATTAGGCATATCAGCAGGAATCAAAATTGCACCATCACAAAAACTCGGAACGGATTTTATTCCCATAGAGATAGATGTTTTAATACCTGAACGGAAACCGGAATTGTATATTACATTGACATCTATCTTATCTAAATATTCTTCCATTTGTTCTGCCTGATAACCGGTAATTAAAAAAACCGGAGAAGCTTTAGATTTGACCGCCGCTTGCAACGCTTTAAGGAAAATCGGCTCTCCATTGATATCTGCCAACAGCTTATTTCTTCCGCATCTAGCCCCTACTCCGGCCGCTAAAACAATTGCCGCAATTCTTGCTTCTTTTCCATTTTCATCATGTCCGGCAGAAGTGATGAAATTTTGCATCATCGCATCGGGCAACTTGGTTTCGGTGGAAATGATAAAATTTTGCGGGTGATTAAAGTCAAAAACATTTAACTTATCAGCCACTATGGCCTGTTTGATATAACGTACCGCATATGAACTGTCGATAATACCATAATTATATGGCACAACAATTATTCTCTTACCTTTTTTGGAGGCAATAATAAAATCTCCGGCATTAACTTGTGGCAAATATGGACACACAATTTCATCAACAATACTTTTTAAGGCCTGTACAATGATATCATGCGGACATCTGGTCTGTTGTGCCGGAAGAATGAATAAAACATCATTATTGTCTTTTAAGGCTCGTTGTAAAATATTGGCCACTTCCTCTTCTTGATGAGGGGCTTCATATTCTTGTTCAAAAGTCAAATCCATATTGGGAAAATCTTTAACCAAGCGTTTAACAATGTTGGTAAAATGTCTGGTCTCACTTTTATCGTTGGTCAAACGCGTATACATCAAGCCTACTTTTTTAGAGCTGATATCATGCACCGAAAGCATATCTGTATTGCCGGACAGACTATATAAAACTTCATCAACCATATTTTGTGGAATTATCGGCAAATTTAATTCCAGTTCGGCAATAATTGTGTCTTCTTCCACAATTTTATAGGGTTGAATGGTGTTCAAAATAAAGAAACTTCCGTGACGATTGAACTTAGCCACACGCTCTTCATTGAGCATAAAAACCCCATTTGAACTGGCGGCTATTCGACAAATTCCATCTTCACCAACACTATAGGCGGTGTTTTTTCCGCATAACTTTGCGGCAACTTCACCCAAAGCAGCTTCAAAGCTGATATCTCCTTCTTCCATTTTGGCTGCAAAAATTTTATCAATCTTATTTTGCTTTAAAATAAAGATATCCTCTTCTTCTAACTTATGCGCTTTGGGAAAAAAAACACCTCCGACAACCATTTGATTGAACAGATACATTCCTAAAGCATCAGTTACTTTGAGTTCTTGGCAAATCATTTCTTTTTCCTTCTTTTTAACACTTTTAGATTATCAAAATTTTTCAAAAGTAAAAGTACGAATTCTGATTTTTCAACCCTATTTATCAGCGTGATTGCAAAAAATTGATGACTTTTTGAAAAAAATGAGCTATAGTGCGTTCAATTCTTTCAACAAATAAAGGTTTATTGTGAAAAAAATAATTTCGATTGCTGAAGCCGGAAAGCTTGTTAAAGACAATGCTTCCGTGATGATTGGCGGTTTTTTGCGTTGCGGAACGCCAGCTAAAATTATTGATGAATTGGTAAAAAATAAAATTTCTAACCTCACCCTTATTGCTAATGATACCTGTATTCCGGATTCCGGTAGAGGTAAATTGATTGTCAATAAACAGGTTAAAAAAGTGATTACCACTCATATCGGAACAAATCCTGAAACCGGTAGACAAATGACCAATAATGAAATTGAGGTCGAATTGGTGCCGATGGGGACTTTGGTTGAACGCATCCGTGCCGCAGGTGCCGGTTTGGGCGGCGTTTTGACACCAACAGGGGTTGGTACCGTAGTTGAGAACGGAAAAAAAGTTTTAGAAATTGATGGTAAAAAATTCATTTATGAAAAACCTCTGAAGGCCGATTATGCTTTGATTTATGCCTCAAAAGTTGATAAATTCGGTAATGCTTTTTTGGAAGGAACCACACGCAATTTTAACACGGTTATGGCTACAGCTGCCGATACGGTGATTGTTGAGGCTCAAGAAATTTCTGAGGAACCGCTTGACCCTAATTATGTTACAATTCCGGGTGTATTTATAGATTTTATTGCCAAATAAGGAGTTATAATGGAACTTTCTAAAGAACAAAAACGTGAAATTATTGCTAAACGTGTTGCTCAAGAATTGCACGATGGAGATGTTGTGACTTTAGGTATTGGACTGCCTACCGAGGTGGCTAATTATGTTCCTCACGACGTTAATATTGTTATTCAATCTGAAAATGGTATGATTGGGGTCGGACATAGAGATTTTAATGCTCCGGAACGTCCAATTGTGACTAACGCCGGTGGAATTCCGGTGACCACAAAGCAAGGAGCTTGTTTTTTTGATACAACCATGTCTTTTACCCTTATTCGCGGTGGTCATGTTGATGTAACTGTTCTAGGTGCTTTACAGGTCGATCAAGAAGGCAATCTTGCCAACTGGATGGTGCCGGAAGTTTTTGTCCCCGGTATGGGTGGCGCTATGGATTTGGTGGTTGGCGCCAAAAAAGTGATTATTGCCATGGAACATACGGCAAAAGGTGAAAAACGTATTGTCAAAAAATGCAGCCTTCCCCTAACCGCGGCTCATGAAGTAGATATGATTATTACGGAAATGTGCGTGATTGAAGTTACCCCGCAAGGTCTGCTCTTAAAAGAAATTAATCCGCTTTTCTCTTTGGAAGATGTGCTTAATGCCACAGATGCCGAGTTAATTGTACCGGAAGCTTTTGTTCAAAAAGCTGTGTAGTTTTTTTGAGTTTATCTAAATAAAGGCTAAGAGATTTTATCTTTCTCTTAGCCTTTATTTTTGTATTGCATGGTTAGCAATACAAAAAAAGAGGTGCAATCTGCACCCCTTTTTGTGTCTTGTTCCAAGCCCAAACGATTAACGTTTAGAGAATTGGTAGAAACTTTTTATTATTATTTTTCAATCTATTATACAACCAAAAATTATTATGTGAATATTATGTGAATTATATTCTTGTATAAAGCAATTCATTTTTCTTATTTATTTTTGAATAGTTAAAATCATTTGGGGTTCCAGACCTCAATACTGTTATATTCTTCTATTCTGAATAGTTTATTTGTTTTTGATAATTCTAAAATGGTGTTTTCTTTAATAAAATCTTCACCTAAAAAAGCCAAAGAACTTCTTATAGATGGAACTATAAACTGACAGTCTAGCAGAGGAATGATTTTGGTAAAGACCTCTTTTTTAGGATTTGTATCAGTCAATTCAAGTTGGTCGTGAATAATAAATTTTGGAGACTTTATGTTTTTCTCTGAAGTCATTTTGTTGTAAGCTAAATCAAAAATTATAACCTCTCCTTTTTTTTGCCCTGAGCCACTCCTAGATTTATCAGTACTTAATTTAAAGCCTTTTTTATCATCTGCATAAATGAATGTAGATGCCTCTCCATAAACATCCTCTTGGAATGTACGGTACACTTGATTAAAATATGTGAGATTTTCATTAAATGTTGAAAGTCCTGCCTCAATTTTAGAAGAAATCTTTTTTATTTCATTATTTACATCATTTATTTTTTCTAAAATCTCATCAAGCTGTTTTTTTCTCTCACTATATTCACCCAATTTTTTATTAGATTCAGATAAATTTTCAGATAATTTATTGATTTCTTTAATTAATTCAATAGATATATCTTCTTTTGATAACTTTTTTATATTAAATTCAATTTGACTTTTCTGAAGTTTTAAGTTCTCTAAATTAGAGAGGATAAATTTTTTTTCATTATCTATTGTTTGATTATGAATATTGACTAAATCTGAAAATTTTTTTTGCAATTTAGGAATATATAATAATGTTTCTTTATATATTTGTTCCAATATATTAGGGTCTATAAAAGATATGTTTGAATTCAGGATGTTTATGCTGTCACTAAATTTTTTAATTTTAAAGTCAATATAAGAATATTCCTCTAGTAACTCTTTTAGCTTTGTTTTATTTTTGTTTTCCTCTTTTAATATTTCTAAAATACCTTCTGATGTATTTAATTTATTTAACTGTTCTTTAATATTCTTTATATTGCACTTTTCAAAATTTATAAGTTGCTCTAATTCTCTCTCATTATAATCTGCATTTTGCATATAATAATTTTTCAAATTCATATATTTCTTTTGTTTTTGAATAAAAGTTGAAAGGTCTTTTGTTTGCTTAACATCTGTATATCCAAACAGAATTAACCTAATAGCTTTATATAAATCATCACTAGAAAATGCAGATAAATAATCTATGATGTTATTCATAGATTCCTTATTACTTCTTATAAATTTTGCCATTAAATTTCTAAAGCTCACATATTGGCTGTTTATCCCAAAAAATAAGCTACATAGAAATTCCTGAATTGCATTAACTTTAGCCTCTTCACCATCTAAAATAAATATATTTTTGGGCTTTGTTTGAAAAAGGGGTCTAATTAATTTATGACCACATAGATTTAATTCAACAGCAATTTTTTTATCTTCAATAAATTTCTGAACCACATTGGAGATATTCTTAGATGTTTTTGTTTCTTTATCTGAATAAATAATATCTACATCCTTAGCCCCTAGACACAAATCTATAAGGTTTATAAAAGTTGTTTTACCAATATCATTTCCTCTTCCTTCTATATCATCAGAATCAATAATTAAATTTAAACCTTTTTTAAAGGAAATGTTTCTTATTAACTTAGTAATTAATAAGTTCTTTGTATTTCCATTTGTACTATATATTTTTAAACTTTCTAACATTTTATGATGATACACCTATTATCTTTTATTTCTATAATTCCTATTAATTGTAGCCAGTCTATAGATAATATATACAAACAAAAACTTGTTCTATTATTCTTCTGATATTCTTTATACAAATCTATTATACTATAAGAATTATTCTTTAAAATTTTTATTAACATTGCAGCAATATAATAAATATTATCTTCAGGCTTACTATCCACATTAACAATCATAATGTTTCCTCTGACACTTTTGCATATATTTTACATTTTATAAAAGCATAGCACATTAAATAACTCAGTGCATATGTAGCAGAACTATTTGTATTAATTTCAAAAATAATTTCAGAATAAATCTTTTCCCATATTTTTGTAGCATTGAGCCTTATATAATTAATATCAGCATTTCTAACAATAGTAAGATATTTATGCTGAATATAAGCAATCATTCTATTAAATGCATAAGGATTTGTTTCATCAAGAATTTTTTGAGATTTATTTATTAAGTCAAAATATAATCCATAATCATTCACAAGAGCTTCTAGCTCAAAAAGATTGTTATATTTAATTTTATCTTTTACAAACATAGGTACTTCTGCTTTATCATCTTCTCTATCAATAACTAAATTTGCTATCTTTTCTATTACACAAACAAAATCATCAATAGTTGGTCTTTCATTACTAATATTTATTATAACTGGATTATTTGCAACAAAAGAATTTTCAACCAAAGACTTTTCTAAATTAATACTACCAGTTGCTTCAGCACTTGACTGTTTATACTCTGCACATCCATTATTGCATATAGTAGACTTATCAATAGAAGATTTATTAATATTTATAACTTCTTTACTCATTTTTAGAATCTGAGTCCCCAATATTTTGTATAGTGCTGTCTTTTATTGATGAATTGCTAATGTTAATATTGTTTGTATTTTTTTTTATATTTAATTTATTAATCTTTACTATGAAAATTAACAATAATCCTATAGTTATTGGAATATATATCCAAGCACTTGAAAAATCAAAAGACATTTTTTTCTCCACAACATTTAATATAATGCTAGGATATTTCATCTTTCTTTAAGTGTAAATACAATTTTTTTAATTTTCTTCCTCAAATTCCCTATAAAACAAAGAGGAAAGATAAAATTATCTATTCCTCTCTGTCCTGTTCATACAGTTTTTGAGCATCCTTTAAAAATGTATCATGCAAAATTTTAAAAAGGAGCCCTCTTTTTTTATTTTCTTGAAAAAAATTTATTAAAACTAGGCTTTTTGATAAATATATGTGAATGAGTTTCAATAAGTATATAATAATCCATTAATATCTCCAACATTGATAGGATGTTGGAGTTTAATTTTTTAGATATGCATACAAAGTAGGTCTTGAAATTTGATATTTCCTAGCTAATTCAGATAAAGAAACTTTTTGAGAGTTAGCTAATTCTCTCAATTCTGAAATCTCTTGAGGAGATAATTTATGCTTTCCTCCTTTGTATTTTCCTTTGAGCTTGGCAAGTGCTATTCCTTCTTTTTGTCTTTCAAGAATTAAAGACCTTTCTAGTTCTGCAACAGCACCAAGCATTGTCATCATCAGTTTTTGATAAGGGTCATTTTTTCCAGATTCAAAAGTAAGGTTCTCTTTGTGGAATTTTACAGTTACTCCTTTTGAAGTAATTTCTTCCACCAAATTTAACAAATCTCTAGTGTTTCTTGCAAGCCTGTCCATAGAATGCACATTGATGATGTCTCCAGCTCTAATGATGGAGAGCAATAATTCCAGTTGAGGTCTATTTCTGTCCTTACCTGACAATTTATCCTCAAACTCCCTATCACATTTTATGTTTAACAACTGTCTTTCTGTATTCTGCTCTATTGTTGAAACTCTCTTATAATTGAAAATCATATTGCCACCTGTAAAGTTAAAATCTAATACATAACTTTACAATAAACAAAAACTGTAAAATTGTCAAGTATTTTGACTTCAACTTTACAGTTTTAAAATTGTTAAATCAGCCTCTACTCTAAATTTACA
>CALXVY010000010.1 GCA_944392255.1 uncultured Alphaproteobacteria bacterium
CAAAATTGTGATAATGGTTGTGGACAAAACACACGCAAATGCTGTGTTGCTTGTACTCATAAGATTACCTCAAAACCAGCGAACTCTTCTTATACCTATTCTTCTTGTAATGATGGTTCTGGTAGTCACCAGATTCAAACCGGTTGGAAATGTAACCCTGGTTATCACCAAGTGGGTTCCGATTGTGCAAAAGATTGTATTGCCAATACTTGTTCGGGATACACGCTCATAGGTTGTCCGGCTAATGCAAACTGCTCATCTTGCTCTAAACAAACTACGACCTGTTCCGGCGGTGCGACAATGTATAAAATGACAGGCTGTAAATCCGGATATCACCAAAGCGGTAACACTTGTGTGGCGCACTCTTACTCTTGCCCGAGTGGATATCAGGCTTCGGCTTGTTCTTCTTCTCAGGTACAAACCGGAACAAAATCTAAGGTATGTTCTTGCGGAGCAACTTCCGGCACTTGTTATGCCTGCCGAGCTAAAACTTGTGCCGAACAAGGCAAAAAAGATTGTAACGGCTCTTGTATCGCCACTTCTGAATGCTGTGGCGGATGTCCGAGTGGCAAAAAATGTTCTAACGGTACTTGTGTTGCGGCTTGTACTGCTAACACATGTTCTGGTTATACTATGAGGGGTTGCCCGACTACTGGCAATTGTTCAAAATGTACTATCGTTTCTTCCAACTGTACTACAGGAGCAACTAAATATAAATTAGATTCTTGTAAACCAGGATATAAAATCTCGCCTATTAATTCAACGATGTGCGTTCCTATTTGTGCCCCTATTCCTGATGATGATATCTCTAAATGCACTAATGGTTGGGAACATTGTTATGATAATTGTGGAGGTATTAGAAAATGTTGTCTCTAATTTAATTAACTATTTTATTTACAAATATTATATTTTCTCAATCTTTATTGATTAAAATAGTATTATTTGAAGCAATGTAATTGGCCTTGTCGCTATATTTAATTACAAAAAAAACATCTCTGATTTCAACAATCAGAGATGTTTTTTTATATAACCTTATTTTATGCTGATTTTGTATTGATTAAAACATTGGCGGCGGCGCGGGCTTCATCGGTAATAATATCGCCGGCCAACATGCGGGCTATTTCTTCTTGTTTTTCTACGGCACTCAATTCTCTTACCGTGGTGGTGGTAATATTATTTTCAGTATGCTTTTCAACCTTGAAATGATGGTTACCTCTTGAGGCCACTTGCGGCGAGTGTGTCACCACCATGACCTGAACATTTTGCGCTAAGCGTGCCAATCTTTCACCCACGGCTTGCGCAGTTGCTCCGCCGACACCGGCATCAACTTCATCAAAAATCATGGTGCCGACACTCGAACTATCTGCCAAATTGACTTTCAATGCCAACATAAAGCGCGCTAACTCACCACCCGAAGCTATTTTGTTAATTGGTCCTTGCGGAGAATTGGGGTTGGTGGCAACCGTAAACATCACATCATCAGCGCCATTTTCAGACCAACCACCCTCGCCTAAATCTTTAACTTCCGTTACAAATTTAGCCTTTTCCATTTTCAATGGCGGCAATTCTGCCATTACGGCTTTATCTAATTTTGCGGCTGCCTTCTTGCGTTCGGTACTCAATTTCTTGGCACTCTCAACATAGCGTAAGCGTTTTTCTTGCTCGAGTTTTCTTAAATTTTCCAATCCTTCTTCGCCAAACTCAATTTGTCCCAACTGCTTTTGAAAATCTGCCAAAACCTGAGGCAACTCACTCACACTTACCTGATGTTTGCGCGCCAAACCTTTGAGCATGAACAATCGGCTTTCAATGTTTTCCAGCTCATTGGTATTCATGGAAATATTTTCCGATGCGGCTTCAATCTGATTAACCGCCTCTGATGTTTCTATCAAAGCTCTATCTAAAGTCGCGATAATCTCATCATATTTGCCTTCGACATGGCTGGCAGCCTTATCCATAGCCGCTTGAGCATGTCTTAAAGCAGACTGCACATCATGTCCTTGGGTCAAAACATTATAAGCATAAGACAAATTTTCGATGATTTTTTCAGCATTCATCAGCTCAGAACGGCGATTGTTTAACTCTTCTTCCTCGCCTTCATAAGTGGCGGCAGCTTCCAACTCTTTAACCCAATGGCGCAGATTTTCTTCATCTTCCTTGGCTTTTAAGATATTGGCTTCCGCCTCTATTCGTTGCTTTTTGGCATTTTTATAATCAGCATAATTTTGCTTAACTTCATTCAACAAGTCAGCATAATTACCATAAGCATCTAAAACGCTTAAATGGTTTGCGGGATTGAGCAAGCCTTGGTTGTCAAATTGGCCATGAACCTCTACCAAATATTTGCCAATTTCTTTCAACAACTTCAAGCTTACTGCTTGGTCGTTAATAAAAATTTTTCCTTTGCCGTCTTTGCTCAATGTGCGTTTGATAATCAAATCGCCATCGCAATCAAGCTCGTTTTCAGCCAAAATATTTTTTATTGGGCTGTTTTCTGCCGGCTCGTCAAAAACGCCGGTTACGCTTAACTTATCTTCACCCATACGAATCAACGATGTTTCGGCACGATTGCCAATGACCATACCTAAAGAATCCAACAAAATGGATTTTCCGGCGCCGGTTTCACCTGTCAAAACACTCAAGCCGGATTTGAAATCCAAATCCAGCTTGTCAATTAAAACAACATTGCGTATGGATAAAGTTTGCAGCATATTCTACGCCTTAATTCTTAGTCATTCCTTGTTCAATTAAACCCATGGCTTGTTTGGTCCATCTGCTCTTGGGATAATTATATTCCAAAACCTGATAAGCTTTTTGCGCCTCGGTATTCAACCCTAAAATGGTATAAATTTCAACCTGACGATACAATGCTTCTTCTATTTGCGGGGTGGTTTGATATTGATTTACTACGGTTGAAAAGCGATTTAATGCCGACAAATAGTTTTCTTGTCCTAAATACCAGCGCCCAATAGACATCTCTTGTCCAGCCATGTGATCAACCGTTAAATCTAACTTCAAGCGTGCATCTTTCGCATATTCACTATTGGGGAAACGAATGATAACTTCGCGCAGAGCTTGCATGGCTTTTTGCGTATTGCTTTGGTCTTGGCTGACATCGACAATTTGTTCATAATAGCACATGGCTTTGAGATAATATGCATAAGCTATGTCCTTATTTCCGGGGTGATATTTGATGAATCTATCAAGGGCAATAATTGCATCATCATATTTTTTATCTTCATAGTAAGAATACGCAGCCATCAATCTTGATTTGGCTGCCAAAGAAGAATACGGATGCTCTAACTCTACTTTTTCAAAAGTTTCTGCGGCTTTAGTATATGAAGTTTTTTTCAAATATTCTTGAGCTTGTTGATATAATCCTTCTGCGGTTTTGGGTTCTTCTTTCGGTGTGGAAGAGCAAGCCGTTAACATACTTAAGCTCAAAACAGAAGCCAGAATAAGCAGATTTTTTTTCATCTTCTATTTCTCCTCAATAATTTCATAATTACTCGTATCAGCAAAAAGTTTTTTCAACAACTCATTGGTATGAAAATGTCCTGTCTTTGAGGCATTCAAGCGTCCCAAAACACGATAGCCTGATGTATATAAATCGCCAATGGCATCCAAAACTTTATGATTGACGCACTCATTCTTTACACGGAAGCCGCCTTCATTTAAAATCTTTTCACCATCTAAAACGACAGCGTTTTCCAAACTACCGCCTTTAATTAAACCAATGGATTGCAAATAATCCACCTGATATTTTTCACAAAAAGTACGACAAGGTGCGATTTCTTCCTCAAAAACTTGTTCTTCAATATCGGCATCAAACTCTTGGTGTCCGACAATTTTTGAAGGGAAATCAATGGCAAAATGAATATGCAATTTATCGCTCGGGCTAAGGCTGACGCTATTTCCCTTATCATCTGCAAAAACAACTTCTTTTTTGACTTTGAGATAACGGCGCGGCGCATTTTGTTCTACCAGTTCAACATCTTTGAAAATATCGGCAAAAACTTTGGCGCTGCCATCCATAATCGGAATTTCCGGATTGTTGATTTCTATTAAAGCATTGTCAATGCCTTTCATGTACAGAGCGCCCATTAAATGCTCGATTGTAGAAACAACATTACCTTTATTATCTCCCAAGCATGAGCAATTTCTGGTATCAACAATTTGCGAATACAAACCTTTCAGTTCCGGTTTTTCCGGCAAATCTACTCTTTTGAAAACAATGCCGAAATTTTCTGCTGCCGGATTGATGGTCATTATGGCTTTGCATCCGGAATGCAATCCTATTCCTTCTATTCTTAACGGCTGTTGCAAAGTTTGCTGCATTTTCATCTCTTGTTACCCTTTGTTTATTGTTTTTTTATATTCAGGCAGCCTATAAGCCGGGTTCTGTATTTTGCTCGGTATCTCAACCCAACAAAACGATAGCTATTCATCTGGGCAGAATGTCACCATACTGCTCGTCGCGACCTACCTCTGGAGCGAGGTGGAAACGCCCCGTGTAACTTTGACTTATCAAAGCCCTCCTAACTTGGTCTTGCTTCAGATAGGGTTTACCTTGCCAAAACCGTTACCGGCTTTGCGGTGGTCTCTTACACCGCCTTTTCAACCTTACCGCAGAACAAAACTGCGGCGGTAATTTTCTGTGGCACTTTCCCTTGGGTCTCCCCAGCCAGACGTTATCTGGTATCTTGTTTCCATGAAGCCCGGACTTTCCTCGCCGGTTTTCCGACGCAGCTATCCGGCTGCCTATTTTCAGACTCTAAACATATAAAAAATAAAAGCAAGTTTATTTATTAAAAAAAGTGAAAAATTATCCCCATTTTTTTATTTTTTTGTAAGCGAGAGTCCACAAGGACTTGCGAATCCACTTTTCATATTTTAGCAGAACAAAACAAGAACTCTTGATGAAATGCTAAAATTTCCCATTGATTCCCATGAATTCCCATGTTATACCATAATTATTGGTGAAATATATTTTCAGAGGGATGTAGATTTGAGAAAAGTTTTTCTCTTTATGGACACTATCTGTAATAAGGTTGACGGTAAAGGCCGTGTTTCCTTACCTTCTGATTATCGCGCCATTGTCAAAGACTTATCCAGCGAAATTGTTTGTTATCGAAGCCTCTCTCTGCCTTGCATTGAAGGCTGTTTGGAAGAAACTTTGGATAAGCTTGCCGCTGATATCGAAAACTCTACCGACTTCTTTTCCGAGGTTCAAGACAACCTTACCAATCTTGTGTTTGGCGATGCTAAACGCTTTCCCTTTGACTCAACCGGCCGCATCATGCTTTCGGAAAAACTTTTAAAACACGCGCAAATTACCAATGAGGCCGTGTTTGTCGGTAAAGGTCGAAAATTTCAAATTTGGAATCCTGAAAACTGGGCAAAAGAAGAAGCTCGTATTCGTGCCGAAGCTTTGAAAAATCGTCCATCTTTGAAAACTAAGGAGAATGAATGATGATTCCCGGCGGCTATGAAAAACATTTTCCGGTTATGTTGCCTGAGGTTTTACAAGCACTCATTCCCGCTGACGGCAAAATTTATGTTGATGCCACTTTTGGTAACGGCGGTTACACCGAAGCCTTGCTCAAAGCTGCAGATTGTAAAGTAATTGCTCTTGACCGCGACCCGAATGTTTTGCCAAGAGCTCAAGAATTTCAAGCAAAATATGGTTCTCGCTTCGAGTTTAGAGCCGGTCAATTTGGTGATTTTGCCGAACTAGTATCTGAAAATATTGATGGTGCCGTATTTGACATTGGTGTTTCTTCCATGCAACTTGATAACGCTGAACGTGGTTTTTCTTTCTCCAAAGACGCCCCACTTGATATGCGTATGTCTTGCCAAGGGCTTTCTGCCGCCGATATTGTCAATACATTACCTGAACAAGAACTTGCCGATATCATCTATAAATATGGTGAAGAAAAGAAATCTCGCCAGATTGCGGCAAATATCGTTAAAGCACGCTCTATTCAACCCATTGAGACAACCAAACAATTGGCTGATCTTATTTATGGCGTTATTCGTAAAACACCTAACACTATTGATCCGGCAACACGCACTTTTCAAGCTCTGCGTATTGCCGTGAATAATGAACTCCAAGAACTTGAAAATGGTCTTAAAGGAGCAACTGCCAGACTTAACCCGAACGGGCGTCTTGTTGTGGTTACTTTTCACTCTCTAGAAGACCGAATTGTTAAAAACTTTTTCAAAGAAAATTCCGGATCTCGCGTGCATGTTTCTAAATATGCAAAAGATGCTCCGGTGGTTGATGAAAATGCAATTTTTGCCGAAACATCTAAAGTTATTTCTGCATCTGAAGAAGAAATCAAATTAAATGCTCGTTCTCGCTCGGCTAAATTGCGTTGGGGGCAAAAGAAAGAACGCTGAACCTAGAAAGGACAAATAAAATGACCAGTACGAAAACCGTTTCTTATATCTTGTCTATTATCATTCCCTGTCTGTTGGGTTTTGGTATTTTAGTGATGAAAAATCAGGTACAAGGCTTGGAAAAACAATTGGTTGTTATCAATAAAAATATTCAAGATGATATTAAAACCATTCATGTTCTTAAAGCAGAATGGAGCCATTTGAATAATCCGGCTCGCTTACGTAAACTTGCGGCTAAACATATTTCTCTAAATCCTATCAAAGCTGAACAAATTATTAACCTTTCTGCGTTACCATTTGAATATGAAGCCGATGATTCGAGAAGAAATTTGGCTCAGAGAAATATCTCAGATTATGCTGACCAAAATAAAGGTTTGAAAAAACTGGCTAAAGCTCAACGTTAATCTTTGATTTTATAATGTAATTGTATAGCAGAAAAGGCAAATAACAGGATGTTTGGGAAATTTTTTTCCAAAAAAGAAGAAAGCTTTTATTTACCGGGGGAAGAAATTAAAATCGGTAAAAGCTGTTCTTTTATGAATTATACATGCGCTAAAGATCCTCTATCTATTTGCAAAAATCGCGTGGCCTTTTCCATGCTTGCTTTCCTTTTGGTTTATTCTATCATCGGTATTCGTTTGTTTGAAGTTTGCGTCGCCCCCAATATTCATGATGCAGAACAGGAAGAAGCTACTCACTTACGCGCTTTTGCACAAAACCCTATTAAAAGAGCTGATATCACTGATAGAAACGGCACAATTATTGCCACTTCTCTGCCTACGGTTAACCTTTATGCCAACCCCAAAAAAATTTTGAATCCTGAACGTGCTGCTCAGCGTTTGGTAAAAGTTCTGCCCGAACTCAATTATAATGATGTTCTGCGCAAGCTTTCCGGCAGAGGGAGCTTTGTTTATCTTAAGCGTAACTTAACCCCTTCTCAGCAATATCAAATCAATTATCTCGGAATCCCCGGATTGGAATTTGAAAACGGAGAAAAACGAATCTATCCTCATAAAAATTTGTTTGCTCATTTGCTCGGTTCAACAAATATTGATAATAAAGGTATTGCCGGTATTGAAAAAGCTGAAAATGAGCGCCTCACCCAATCTGATATTCCATTAGCCTTAACAATTGATTCGGGAGTCCAAGACACCATTCGCGAACATCTTGCCGCCGCCGTGAAACATTTTGACGCTGCCGGCGCTGCCGCTATTTTAATGGATGTGAATACCAGCGAGGTTTTGGCTTTGGTTTCTTTACCTGATTATGACCCTAACCGTTCCGTTAATCCTAATTCTCGTTCTTATTTCAACATGGCCACAAAAGGTGTTTATGAACCTGGTTCCGTCTTGAAAATTTTTAATGCCGCTATGTCGCTTGAAAGCGGAAAAGTTAAAGTCTCAGATAAATTTGATGCCTCAGAACCCTTAAAACTTAAATATAACGTCATTAAAGATTATCGCGGCGAGAATCGTTGGCTCTCCGTTCCAGAGATTATGGTATATTCCTCTAATATTGGTTCTGCTCGCATGGCTCTTAAAGTAGGAGGTGCCGAACAAAAGCAATTTATGCAAAAAATGGGCTTTTTTGATGAACTCAATTTTGAAATTACCGAAAAAAGCAAACCCATTTTCCCCAAACGCTGGGGTGAAGGAACAATTGCAACCGTTGCATACGGCTATGGTTTGGCCTTAACCCCAATGCATGTGATTACCGCCTTTTCCGCAGTTGTTAATGGCGGAATCTACCACGAACCAACTTTGCTCAAAAACAGCGATAAAAAAGATAACGGATATCGCGTTCTTTCTTACAATACATCAAAACAAATGCGCGATTTATTGCGTTTGGTTGTTACTGACGGCTCAGGTAAACGCGCCAATGTTTTGGGATATGAAGTCGCCGGAAAAACCGGTACGGCAAATAAACTTTCCGCTAATGGAAAATATAACAGCAAAGTTGTGCGAACCACTTTTGTTTCCACATTTCCGGTCAGCCATCCTCAATATGCGCTTTTGGTGATGATGGATGAACCTAAAGGCAGCAAAGAAACTTGGGGTTTTACGACCTCTGGCTGGAACTCGGTGCCAACTGCCGCAAAAATCATCTCGGCTATTGCTCCGCAACTCAATGTCAAAGCCAATTATGATTTAGATGAAGCGCGCCAAGCTCGTATCATTGAAGCTTCTTATACCCGCCACTAACAAACGTAGCAAACACGGCGTGTTTGACGGCATCAGTTTTGTCTTCGTGCCGCGTGGACCGCGATGCTCTCTCTATTCTGAACGTAAGCTTTGTGCCTCGTTTAAGCAAAAAAAAAGCCAGCTTCAAACGTAGGACGTTTGATCCCATTAGTTTGACGGCCGAACTGTCCATGCCGAGAACAAACATAATTCTTGGCGGAGATTTTGCGCCTTATTTTCTTTTAAATACAATCCCCTATCCTTACAAATTTATCGCCATCTTTAATTTTCGGTTGCAAAAAAAAAAAATGGTTTATCATAGATAGTGTAGGCTTTAGATTATATTATTTGGAGGTGTGTCATGACTAAATCTATGATATTAGTTTTGTCATCGGTGTGTTTTTGCATGCTGAATGGCTTGTTTAATTCTGCTTTGGCTTTTGATCCACCTCCCGAACATAACACCAATACTTACACACTTAATATAGGTCTAAAGCCTATGCCTCAGGCTTATCAGTTGGCTCGTGCCACCTTCTTGCCCGAGGCTTCTAAAACTGATTTTAAGTTCAGCGGCAATACTAGCGAAGGAGATTATAACCAAGCTACTTCTTGTGAGGATAAGAGCAAGCTCTATACAACATCTAACTGTAAATACCCCAGAGCTGTGGTTGCCGCTTCTCGTTGTCCATTCTTAGCCGGTTATTACACTGAATGTAAATGTTTATCTCAATTTAACAAAACTTCTTGTACCGCTCCTTATGTTTTGGGTGGCACAAGTTGTGACGGTAAATATGAAAAATGCGTTTGTCCGGCAACCGTTTCATTAACTTATGCCAATGATAAATGTACGCAATATTGCGATGGTAAGTGTATTAAAAAATCTTGTACACCAACTGCCAACCAAAGCAATTGTACTAATGGTATGCAAAATTGTGATAATGGTTGTGGACAAAACACGCGTAAATGCTGTGTTGCTTGTACTCATAAGATTACAACCAAACCAGCAAACTCTTCTTATACCTATTCTTCTTGTAATGACGGCTCTGGTAGCCATCAGATTCAAACCGGTTGGAAATGTAACCCTGGTTATCATGAAAAGAACGGCGGTTGCGAGAAAGATTGTATTGCTAATACTTGCTCCGGATATACACTTACAGGCTGTCCGACTACTGCCAACTGTTCATCTTGTTCCAAACAAACAACAACATGTGACGGTGGTGCTACAATGTATAAAATAACCGGCTGTAAATCCGGATATCATTTAAGTGGTAATACTTGCGTCGCTCACTCTTATACTTGTCCGAGCGGTTACCAAGCATCTACTTGTTCTTCTTCTCAAGTACAAACCGGAACAACATCTAAGAAATGTTCTTGCGGAGCAACTTCAGGTACTTGCTATGCATGCCGAGCTAAGACTTGTGCTGAACAAGGCAAAAAAGATTGTAACGGCTCTTGCATTTCTACATCAGAATGTTGCGGTGGTTGCTCTAGTGGTAAAAAATGTTCCAATGGTACTTGTGTTACTGTTTCTACTTGTAATGTAAAATTTTGTTCTAAATGTGTAAGTGAAGATCCAAATACATGTGATAGTTGCAGAAGTGGTTATGATTTAACATGGGATGGAAAATGCGAGTATTCTTCGCGTCAATGCTTGCTAAATTGTAATAAATTCTGTAGCGATGTTAGATGTTTAGACTCGTGCAGAGCTGCATGTAATAGTATGAATATGAACTAATGTAATAAAATAACTTTATTCTAAAAAGTTCAATTTCTAACTTTTTACAAATAGTATAGTCACAAAAAGAGAAAAGCCATTCAAATTGAATGGCTTTTCTCTTTTTTAGGAAATATAAACCTCATCTTCGGGTTTATATTCTCGTACAAATTCTACTCTCATTTTGAAGGTAATTTTATCACCTTCCTTTTTGATATAGTGCAGACGAATAAATGCTACATTTTCATCGGACAAAACCCCATAATCCGGATTATCAATAAGTTCAATTTTTATCGGATTTAAACCATTATCCAGCAAAACCGGTTGTTTTTGTTTGATTTTGGCTTTGTATAAAAATCCAAGCCAATAACGTTCAAAACTGACTTCTGAACCGTTTTGTTTGCCTTCATTGAAAATGATATCATCCCGCTGACCGAAGATATAGCCGCTGTCTATCATAGCATGCCGATTTTTTTGCTTGCTGTCTACACATTCCGGCAACAGGTTTTTACTCTGCTTTTTGCTAAACCAGCGAACATATTGGTCTCCAACTATATCTAACAATTCAACTTCCTTCATATCACCAAAGCCATAAATTTTCAGCATGCGGACAAGAACTTTATCTCCGTTTATCTGCTGAAGTTTTGCATCGCTTTTTTTCTTGATGGAAGCATTGCTGCCGTCTTGAAATTTTATCATTATACCGCTTGTAACCGTAGCAATATAACATTCTCCTACTTTATAGGCTCCTTTGTACAAATAGCCACCATTTTCAGAAACATAATTACGCGCTTCTTCATCACTCCAGCTTTGAGGAAATTTAAATTCTGAATTTTCTTCCTCGTTATCTATTTCGGGTTCTTCTGGCATCTCATTATCAATTTGCAAATTTTCAATTTGATAATAATCTTGCTGGGGAAGTAAACCTTTGCATAAAACGCGTGTATTTTCTGCCAATGTTGTCAATTCTTCAGGTAGACCTAAAACCGGACTATAAAAACCTATATTTAATGCTTTTTCCCAGTCAAACTCAACAACAATTCCTTGCGTCCCGACAAAACGAACCCTTGCCTTATGCACTGAATTGGCAAAGATATATGCCGCTGATAATACCAGATAAGGAATTCCTGACTTGATTTCTGAGATTTCAAATTCCAGATTTTTTCCGGCAGTTAAACTTATTCCGTTACGCCGATAAAAATCTAAGCTGGTTGCACTGATGAACCCTAAAGCCCCTCCTTGCAACTTGACTTGCATTTCATTATTAATTTCGGAAACAATAACTCCATGGCGTTTATCGCCAACTTGAAATAAAGCAAACTTTCTTTGAAGTTCAATTATTGAATTGCACATAACAAAAATATTTAGTTAAACAAAAATTTTCCTAATAATTGTATTTTTCGTCGTCTTTATAACATAGCTTATTTTATAAAGCAAGCTTTTTAGATATATTTCTATTTATGAAAAATTTGACTGCCATAAGGAATGTCATTGCCAATTCCTTTAACTAAATATTCCTTGCGGATAAAACCCATTTCTCCTTCATCAAGCATAATTCTATACCATGCCTCATCAGGAGTTATGCCCGTAACACGCACCGTTGTCCCTGATTTTAGTCTTTTCAAAACATCAAAATCTTCTGACGGACCATACATGATTTTTTGCTCTGATTTTAGATGATAAAGTTGCGACATATCCGTTAAATCTACCGGTATTTTGATAATTTTACCGACAACCATGTCATCACTTATGCTATTTCCGCTATTTAATCTTACCTCTTGATTGTAGATTATTTTGTTTTCTTGAGAAAAATATTTCCACAAATCACTGTCACTCAAAACTTTTACGCTTAAAGGTAATAATGATGCCAAAATAAGCACTAGCGGAAAAAACAATTGAAGCGCTTGCAAAAATATCATATTCCAATTTTGTAATTTGAAATTAGGTTTTAAATTAAACTTTAAAATAAGCTTTTTGAGTAAAACCCTTTGCGAATCTTCAGCATATTGACCGGCAATTACCGCTGAAATATATGCATTTCCAACTTGCTTATTTTGCCAATAGGCCAGTGCATTATGCACCCATAAGCGATAGTTTTCTGCTTTGTTTTTTCCAACATTATGAAAATTCTCTACTAGAGCTTTTATATTTTGCGGAAATGCTTTTATACTCCACCAACCTAAAAGCCAATTGTTAACCGAAACCTTAAGTACCTCTCTCATAGCTTCGCTATAATTGCAGATTTTATCCTCTTTTTCTATCTTTTGAGTTATAACCTGCCCTGTAACCTTGGTTAAACTTACTGCTTTTAAATTAAAGTCATCTTTTCCTTGCAGATTGCGATATGGTTTTAAGGAAAACATCGGCGGAAAATCATTTTTGCTATATGCACTACACAATAAATCATAGGTTAAGCGTTTATCTTCATTGCTGATAATATCATAAGCGACTGATAATTTTTGAAAATTTTCTTTGGCTTCATCGCTACTATTACGGTCGGGATGCCAAACTTTAGCTCTTTCATGATATTTTTGCTTGGCCATATTTTCATCAACATCCGGTGAAACTCCCAGAATACGATAATAGCCTAAAACATCTTTATTATATGCCGCAGTCACAACCATCAGACATAAAGCCCCTGTTTTATTGTTTCTTCTTTCTCTTCATTTTCGCATATCTTTATAAAATTTTCTTTAACATTTATTTTTATTGTTCCGCTATAATGCAAATTGTGTAATGTTGTTTTAAAAATGCGAAAAATATTGCTTTTTAAATCTTCATCTACTGCTTTTTGAGTACGAATAATCAAATCAAACTGCCGGTCTTTTACAAAAGAAAATCCATCAAACTGAAATGCGCCCAAACGGCTAAAATTTGTATCAACCACAAAACGCGCTGATTTTTTGTGTCTACCGGTTGTTCTTTGCGCTTCTTCTTCCTGTATGTTTTTTAAGGCAAGACGTATGCGGCTTATCTGTTCTCCATTTATAATCGGCAAGTTAATAATTTTCCAATTTTGTCCTTCTCTGACTGATGCCGACATAAAATCATTTAGACGCATACTGATTTCTTGACCATCTGGCCCTAAATTACGCAAATCTTGAAAAATTTCCTTGCCTAACCATATTTCTGAATTATGTTGATTGGCGGCTTTGATAAAATGGAACATATTTTCAACAATTTTTCCCTCTAAACTCGGAAATTTTTGCATAATTTTATGGGCTAAATCATCTTTCCCTAGATTATGCAGTGTTTTAAATATATCTAAGACTTTGTCGGTTTGTGTTTGCGAATCTATGCTTGTATTTAATAAATCTTTTAAAACGCCGAGAATCGACGGTAAATTTTGTGTCAGTTCCCGACTGGCTTTTAATCCTTCTAAATTTTCTAAGGCCTGAGGATCTGAAAAACGTACGGAATTTATTTCCAATAACACATTGCTCAAATTCTCCAGCTTTATTAACTTATCGGGTAAAAAGTTACCTAAAGGTGTGCGTAAGGCCAAAAGTTTGCTGTCCGGATTGGAAAATGCCGTTCCGGTTAAAAACGTGTTTTTCAATGGCAATAATTCATTTTTTATTTGAAAAATAAAATGTTCTATGTCTGATGAAGAAGGTTTTTTTTGTAAAATTTGACTGGTAAAATTCTTTAAAATCAGTTCAATTCTTTCCATAGCATTTTTAGTCGTATTACTTTCCGCCAAAACTGCATTTTGTACATTTGTTTTATTTATATCTGTGCGCCAATCCACACTTATTTCTGCGTTTTGAAAATTCTCGCTTAATAAATTTTCTACCTTCGCCGGCAAGTGCAACTTTGCACTTAGATTTCTTAGAATTTGCTCTATTTTCAAAGGATGAAATGCTGACTGTGATGCCTTACTGTCAACATCTACTACCAACGGCAAACTCTCGTTTAATGCGCTCAACTCCTGTGTCTTTATTGGCAATGTCTTTTCATTATTTGCCGGAAATAGTTTTATATTCATCTGGCCTTTTTCATCAATATTGCCGATTTTTACTTGCATCATTGAACCTGATGCTGGACTAAGTTTGAGCGGAGAATCTAACTTTATATCTAATGGAATTTTTTGTCCGGCAATATCAATTTGCGCCTTGATTTCATTTTCTGCGCCAAGCCCCATACCTTCCGTCATTAAAATTTCTAAAAGATAACTTTGACCTGGGCGAACCGCTATTTGAACTTCACTTGGAAAATTGACTATATTCCCATTGATACCATTTTCCGTACCGGATATGTTAATTGATGGAGAACTCAGCGGGGGAATTAAATTATCCATTGGTTAACAACCTCTTTGCTATGGCAATAACGTCTTCTGCGGCCTCTGATGTCGGATAACGATTGATAATCGGTGTTTGATTGCGAATCGCATCACGCACTCTTGTATCTCTTCTGATAATTCCTAATAATGGCGGATTTATTTTCAAAAAGTTCATACAAGCCTTGAGTAATGTATCATAAGTACGCTGCCCTTCTCTTAATGAATTTGCTTGATTAACCACTAAATTAATCTCGCTTTTGGGATATTGCATGGTCATTATTTTTATAAATGCGTAGGCATCTGTTAATGAGGTTGGTTCATCTGTGCAAACAACTATTATTTTCTCTGCCATGCCAGATAATATGCGTACCGGCTTTTCTACTCCGGCGCCCATATCCAAAATTACTTTATTATAAGAGGAAGATAAAAGGGTTAAATCTTCTCCGAGAATTTGCAAACGTCCTATCGGCATTGAAGCCAAACCTGCTGAACCGGAACGCCCGGCAATAACATCAAAATGTCCTTTGCTACATTCTTGTACAACCTGATTTAAAGTCACTTTGCCAGAAACAACACTTCCTAAATCATATTTTGACATTAAACCAAGTTGAATATCTATATTGGCCAAACCTAAATCTCCGTCAAACAACAGCGTTTTTTGTTTTAACAAACTTAGAGCATGTGCCAGCGTAATGGAAAACCATGTTTTGCCGACACCACCTTTTCCAGAGGCTACAGCTATCATATTATGGCCTTTTCTTACACTGCGGCTAAGCGGTGCTCTCGGCATTATTTTTAATTCTTCCGTGGTTTGATTTTCCATTTTTTTCTTCCTGTTTAGTCTTCACTTAAAATTAATTTTGCCAATGTTTCTTGATTTATTTCTGCTAAGCCGTTGGCGATTGATGAACTGACACTGGCAGCATAATATCCCATATCACAACATGCCGCTACTGATAAAACCGTACCAATACGGCGGGTTAAATCTAATCTTGTCGGCAATAAAAATTGAGCACCTATATCCATAAAAATCTCGCCAATTTCTACTGCTTCCATTGTGTTGCGACCGGCATCCATCGTTAAAATCTTTTGCGCCTGAATTGTCTGACAATATTCTGACACCCGTTTTACTTCTTTTTCAATAAAGGGGTTAATCCCCGGCGTATCTATCAAAACCAAACCATATTTGTTTTTACAATCTTTAACCTTCAAAGATAGTTCTTGAGAATCTTTACAAAAATAGAAATCCACATCTAAAATTTCTGCAAAAGCTTCTAATTGTTTGTTGGCTCCTGCCCGCACGTTATCCGTACTGATAATGCAGCTTGAGATTTTACTCATCTTGGCTTGTGTGGCTACCTTGGCAATGGCGGTCGATTTGCCGCTTCCCGATGTTCCCATAAACAATTTAACCGGATGACGCATATCTAAAATTTCACTGAAAGCATATAATTTCTTCAATGTTTTGACTAAAATTTTCTTTTCGTCTTTATCTGTTTCATACTGGCTTTCTTGTCGTGCCGTTGCTAAAATTTTTGAGGCAACAACATCTAATACACCATGATATTCCAGACAATCTCTTAAATGTCTTTCTTCAAAGATTGCTGATGGAGAAATTGTTTGGGCTTCTTCCTTATCATCAAAGAAAAGTTCTTCTTGTTCATCTATTGCTGCTGAAACCAAAATTTTGCCGTCAGATGTTTTTTCTGAAGATATAATTATTGCATCATCTCCCAGTTCTGACTTAATCTGCATCAGAGCTTCCGTCATATTCGCTGCAATAATCTGTTTTATTTTCATTATTTAACCTTAAATCTGACCAACTGTTTTTATTTTGGCTTTGGGGTGAATTTCATTTTGCGACATGACAACTGTCATCGGGCGGAAACGTTCTATTATTGAACGTACAAAAGGACGAATATTTGGGCTTGTCAATAATACCGGATTTTCCCCTTTAGCCGCCAATCCTTCAATCACATCTCTGACTTTGGTGATGAAATTTTGCAACAAACTCGGCGCCATGGCCAGTTGTCGGTCATCTCCCTCACCTATAATTGATTCGGCAAAGGTTTGCTCCCAACTCGGAGATAGCGTGACCAAAGATATAACCCCAAATTCATTGGCATAGGCATTTGACAACTGCCTTGACAATCTGGTTCTGACATGCTCGGTAATCATCATCAAACTACGTGTTGTGGTTACGGCTTCTGATATGCCCTCCAATATTGTCGGTAAATCACGAATGGATACTCTTTCTTGCAACAGATTTTGTAAAATTCTCTGTACCGCGCCCAAACTAACCTTGTTAGGAATGAGCTCTTTAACCAATCTTTGTTGCTCTTTATCCAGTTCATCAAGTAGTTTTTGGGTTTCGGCATAGGATAACAATTCGGGCATATTATCTTTAACCAACTCGGTAATGTGTGTGGTGACTACGGTTGACGGATCAACAACCGTATAACCTCTAAACATGGCTTCTTCTCTATATGATTGGTCTACCCACATGGCCTTTAAACCAAAGGTCGGCTCGGTTGTATCTTCTCCGGGGAGATTTATCTTTTCACCTCGTGGATCCATCACCAATAATTGAGTTGGTCTTAACTCTCCCTTACCGGCTTTAACTTCTTTAATATAAATGTTATATTCATTGGGCGCCAACTGCATATTATCTTGGATGCGAATTGACGGCATGACAAAGCCCAATTCTGAGGCCAAAGCGCGGCGCAATGCTTTTATTTGGTCGGTTAATTTTTTATTGGTTTCTTCATTAATCAGAGGCAATAAGCCATATCCAATTTCCAAACGAATCAAATCTATTTTTAATGCCGTAGAAATCGGTTCTTCCGCAGCTTTGGCTCCGCCTTTCTTTTGCTCTTGCTCCATAACCTCTTGGGCTTGCGCTTGAACTTCTTTTTGGCGTTTATCCAAATAATAAGCCGTGCTTCCGGTTAATGCGGCTAACATCACAAATGGAATTGCCGGTGTGCCGGGCAGCATTCCCAATGCCAAAGCCAAAAATGCAGACATTCCCAATGCTTTCGGATAATTGGCAACTTGGTCAAACAGAACCTTATCTGTTGCATCGGTCATACCAGCTTTAGAAACCAAGATACCGGCGGCAACTGAAACTATCAATGCCGGAACTTGAGATACCAGACCATCACCTACGGTTAATTGCGTGTAGGTTGAGCCTGCTTCGGCAAAAGTTAAATCATTTTGCACCATTCCGATAATAATACCAGCAACAATATTAATAAACGTAATCAGCAAACCGGCAATGGCATCTCCGCGCACGAATTTACTCGCACCATCCATGGCTCCGTAGAATGAACTTTCTTTGGACAAGTCTTCTCTTCTTTTTCTGGCTTCATCTTCATTTATCAATCCGGAAGATAAATCGGCATCAATTGCCATTTGTTTTCCGGGCATGGCGTCCAAAGCAAAACGTGCGGCAACTTCAGCTATACGCCCCGAACCTTTGGTAATAACCACAAAGTTCACCAATACCAAAATGGCAAAGACAATCACACCAATCACAAAATTATTACCCATAATAAAGCCACCGAAAGCCTTAATTACTTCACCGGCGGCATCTGGTCCGGTATAACCTTTGGATAAAATCAAACGCGTGGAAGCTAAGTTCAATGCCAAACGATACATTGTTGTAATTAACAATACCAACGGAAACGCACTAAATTCTGTTGGTTTTTCAATAAAAATAGCGGTCATCAACACCAAACATGACATGGTTATCGACAAAGCCAAAGCAATATCCAAAAGCCATGCCGGCATCGGCATAATCAAAATAACCAACATTAAAATAATTGATAAGGCAAAAAGCAAGTCGCCGCGTTTGGTGGCACCCAGCAGCATCTCTTTGAATGATTTATTGCCAAATATATTATTTTGCATTGTTTTTTCCGCTTGCCTTATTGCTTATCTGCTTCAATATTAAAACCCTCTGCCTCATATTGTTTGAGTTTGTTACGCAGAGTACGAATTGATATTCCTAATATTTGCGCCGCAACCGTACGATTACCTAATGTATGCTTAAGCGTATCTATAATCAAATTACGCTCCATGGCGGCAACCGTTGTTCCGACTTGCGGTATATTTGCCATTTTTTCTGCTGATGTATCTTCCTGCTTGTTGATAATGGAATCTACATCATCTAAAATTATGGCATCTTCTTCTATTTGTTCTCCGGTACTGAGTAAAACCGCACGATGAATGGTATTTTCCAACTCACGCACATTTCCCGGCCATAAATAATTCAACAACTTTGCTTCTGCTTTCTGAGACATAGGTTTCATCGGCAATTCATTTAATTCTGAATATTTTTTTACAAAGTGTTTGGCCAAAACCACAATATCATCCGGACGATCTTTTAATGACGGAATATGAATATTGACAACATTCAGACGATAATACAAATCTTGTCGGAATGTTCCATTTTTAACGGCCTCAGATAAGTCTCGGTTTGAAGTGGCGATAATGCGTGTATTGACTTTTATTGGTGTTTTACCACCAATGCGGTCTATCTCCTTTTCTTGAATGGCACGCAATAATTTGGCTTGAATACCTATATCCATTTCTGAAATTTCATCAAGGAGTAATGTACCATCAGATGCTTCTTCAAATTTACCGATACGGCGAGCAACAGCTCCGGTAAAGGCTCCTTTTTCATAGCCAAATAGCTCTGATTCCAATAAGGTTTCGGGAATGGCCGCGCAGTTCACGGCAACAAACTTTTTATTGGCTCGTTTGGAATTATCATGAATAAAACGAGAAAAAATTTCTTTACCTGTTCCCGAAGCGCCGGTGAGCAAAACACTTGCTTCAGACGGAGCTATTTGCTTGGCCATTTTGAGAACAGCCTCGGTTTTTTTATCTCCATATATCAGAGCATGATTTTCTCTGGTTGCGGCAGCTAACACTGCACCGATTAATTCCGGATCAGGAGGAAGAGGAATATACTCCTTTGCTCCGGCCTTTATGGCTTTGACTGCCAATGACGAATCGTTAGCAACGCCGCAAGCGACAACCAATACATTAATTCGCTCACTTTCCAGAGATTGAATAAATTTATAGACATCTAACTTGACATCTATCATTACCAATTCAATCGCTTTTCCGGAACGCAAAACTTCTAAGGCGGCATCTTCATTGTCTGCCAATGAGACATGTCCTCCTTGGGCAATGGCTATTTTACTAGCGGCACCTATCTGCCCTTCCAATGTTCCGACAATAAGCAATTCCACTTGTTTTTTTCCTTTTCTTTATTTGGTTGTTTTGACAACTTCCGTCATCGTAATGCCTAACTTATCATCAACAACAACAACTTCACCTCTGGCTACCAGATTATTATTTACATAGATATCTATGGCTTCACCAACTTTGCGGTCCAATTCAATGATAGCTCCTTTATTCAAGCTCATCAATTGACTAACCTTCATTTTAGTCTTACCCAAAACCGCTGAAACTTTTACCGGAATCTCATATACGGCTTCCAAATCATTAACCGAGCTTGGAATATTGAAGTTGTCTATTTCTTCTTGTGTGCGCAAGATTGGCTCTTCTCCTTCAACGCCAGCATCTTGCATTTCATCTAATTCTAAATTTTTATCGACCATTTTTCCCTCTTCTAATCTTTGCTTGTGTTAGCATCAAATATTTTATCCATCTTGTCCAGCATTTTTCTGCTGTCTCTTTCCACCCCGCCATTTTCCCATTCAACACGGCAATCGGAAATTTGCATATTATCATCTTTGTGCAAAGAAATTTTTCCTTCATAATCATTTATATTGGCCAAGTGCGCAATCTCTTCTTGCACATAGGGCAAGGCTTCCGGATGAAAATAAAAAGCGATTTTACTTTCATTTTTAAATTGTAAAAAATTTTTCTCCAAAAAATTTTTTACCAACTTTTTAGCTTGTTCCTTTTCTACCACCGGAATAAGTTTATGCAACACGCTACTACTTAAGGATATTATCTGATTGTCTACTTCTTTATTTTGAGAAGAGGCGTCCGCAGAAAGCATCATCAAGCGATTATTTATTTCTGAAAGTAAGCGATTTTTTTCTGCAAGTTGTTCACTTTGAGCTTGCTTATATCCTTCTTCATATCCTGTGGTGCGGGCTTGATTTTCTTTTTCAGAAACTTCTTCTTCCGTAAAAGTGACAATATCTTCTATAATCTCCGGTTCTGGTGTTTTTTCCTCTTCAGGTTCTACCTCGACCTCGGTAGCCGTTTCTACGGATAATTCTTCTTGAGGCACCTCTTCTGCAGCTATTTCCTCTGCCGGAACTTCAACTTCTATATGGTTATTTTCCCAATCTTCAGCGTAAGGCTGATTATCTTCATCTAAAATGAAGTTATCAAATGCAAATTTTTGATATTTAACCATCAACCTTACCCGTTATATCTTAGTAAATTAATTCATCATTTTCTTTACCCTCACTAATGACAATTTCTCCGGCATTGGAGAGTTCTTTAGTGGTGGTAACAATATATTGCTGAGCTTCTTCTACATCGCGCAAACGTACAGGACCCATTGCTTCCATATCTTCTTTGATAATTTTTCCGGCACGTGTAGACATATTGTTGAAGAACAAATCTTTAATTGTATCTGAAGCACCTTTCAAAGCTATTGCCAGCTTATCTTTATCTACATTGCGAAGCAATACTTGAATGCCTTGAGAATCAACTCTGATAAGATCTTCAAATGTAAACATAAGTGACTTGACGCGCTCTGCACTTTCTCGATTGCGTTCTTCCAATGCTTCCATAAAGCGCGTTTCCGTATTGCGATCCAAGGAATTGAAAATATCCGCAATAAGCTCATGCGAATCGCGACGAGAAGATTTGGAAAGATTGCTCATAAACTCTTTGCGCAAAGTTTTTTCCAATCCATCTAAGACTTCTTTTTGTACCGAATCCATTCTAAGCATACGCATTACAATTTCCATAGCAAAGTTTTCCGGTAACAAGGCTATGACCTTTGCGGCATGTTCAGCTTTGATTTTAGATAAAATAACAGCAATTGTTTGCGGATATTCATTTTTGAGATAGTTTGCCAAAACGTGCTCGTTTACGTTTCCAAGCTTATCCCACATTGTACGGCCGGCCGGTCCTCGGATTTCTTCCATAATCACAGAAACGCGATCTTTATCCAAAGCCTTAGACAACAAGCGTTCCGTACTTTCATAGGTTCCCATCAACATTCCGCTATTGGAAGCTCTTTCCATAAATTCATCAAATAATTGTTCTACAATATTTGAATTTACTTTACCTAAGCTGGCCATAACAACAGAAAGCTCTTTTATTTCTTCATCATCCATCAAAGAAAACAATGCTGATGAGCGTTCTTCATTCAATGACAACATTAAAATGGCGGCTTTTTGCTGTCCGGTAAGCAAATTATAATCATCTATCACATTTGGCTTCATTTTATTTTCCCTTTTAATTAATTGCCATCACTGGAATACAACCAACTGCGGATAATACTTACCGCCGTTTCCGGATTCTTTTCTATAATATCGTTCAGTTTCTTTAATGATGAAACTTTCACGCGACCATCAACTTTGTTCAAGTTTACAAGCTCATCCAAATCCGCATCATTATCATTTAAGAAATTGGACAATAATAAGTTATCATCGTCAGCATTTTCTCCCAACAATTTGCCATTGGGACTAAGTTGAGAGGCATTGTCGAAAGCGTTGTTAATCAATGGACGGATAACCAGCAAAATAACCAAAATTGCAACTATGGCAACGCCTAAACCTTCGGCTATTCTCATCAATTCTGCTTTAGTAAAGCCCATAATCAAAATTTCAGGAGCTTTTTCAACTTCATTTTCGATTGTAGCAAAGCGAATATTCTCAACTTCAACCATATCACCGCGATTGGCATCAAAGCCAACTGCTGATTTTACCAATGCTTTTAACTGTTCCATTTCTTCGGTCGTACGCGGACGATAGACCATTTTGCCTTCTGCATCTTTTTCATAAACACCATCTACCATCACCGCAACCGTCAAACGTTTGATTTCACCATTAGTTTTGACTTTATTGCGTACAGTTTTGGAGATTTCATAATTAACGGTTTCTTCAGTTTTTGCATTTTGAGAAATGATACCGCTATTTTGGGTTACCGTATCTCCATTTGGAATATTTTGAGATACAGTTACCGGATTTTCCATCTCATTAGACATACCATTTTCGGTAATGGTTTGCATTGAGCGAGCCACCTGAGAATCGGGGTCATAAATTTCTTCATTAGTGACGACCTGATCAAAATCCATTTCGATATTGACTCGAGCTTTTGCTTTTCCTTGACCAACAGCTTTTTCCATCATTTCTTCAACACTTTTGGTCATTTTTCTTTCTTGTTCCAAACGCAAAACTTCATTTGAAGCATTTTCGATATCTTGCTTATCTTCAGAATCGCTCGTTAATAATTTACCACTACTGTCTACTATAGATACATTTTTTACATCTAATTTTGGTACAGCGGCTGCCACTAATTTTTGAATAGATTGGATTTCTTTCAAATCAAGCGTGCCATTTACGGTTTTTATAACAACCGAAGCGGAGGGTTGCTGTTCTTCCCTTGAAAACATTTCTCTTTTTGGCAAAACCAAATGTACGCGTGCGCTTTTAATATTATCAACAGAACGAATCGTTCTTGCCAATTCGCCTTCTAAAGCGCGTATTAAATTAATGTTCTGAACAAAATTTGTCGTTCCCAAGGCATCTGCATTATCAAAAATTTCATATCCAACATTTGAGCCTTTGGAAGCCAAGGCCAATTCTGCCGTTTCTACACGCATCTTATTAACCATATCTTGCGGCACTAAAATTTCAGTGCCGTTTTTAGTCAATTTATATTTAATATTTTCAGCATCCAGACGTGAAACTATCTGTTTGGCATCTTCCAATTCCAAGTCTGTGTAAAGAACGGAATATTCCACAGAATTTACCTGCATAGCTATGTATGCAAAAAAACTTATTAAAAAAATGACGATTGCAGCCAAGGAAATTAATCTTCCCGGCGATAAATTTTTTATACTTTGCCAAAAGTTATTCACTTAAATATTCCCCAATTGCGGAGTTTTAAACTCCTTTTTATAAAAATATTTCCCTTTAGTTATACATAGCCGAATTTTTTATATAGTTAAATGTTATTTTAAAATATTCACAATTTATCTAAAAAAGTCCCCGCCTTTCGGCAGGGACTAACTTTAGGAAAAAATGTTTGTTTATATCAGATTAATGATGTCAATTCTTGCAACATTTCATCTGCTGTCGTAATGATTTTTGTTGATGCAGAGTAAGCTCTCTGTGTGACAATCATGTTAGAAAATTCAGTTGCCAAATCAACCGTAGAATTTTCTAATGCATTACTACTAATCTCACCTGCACCGTCTACACCTGCTTGTTTTAATAAGGGTTGACCCGATGCATCGGTTTCTATCCATGCATTTCCGGTCAGAGCACTCATGCCATTCGGGTTGGTAAATGTTGCCAAGGGTAAAATGGCAATTGGTCTGGTCTCTCCGTTATCAAACAAAGCTGTTACCACACCGTTTTCACTTACGGTTACTCCTGAATAGCTACCAAATTTGGCTCCATCTTGTTTAATGTAGTTGGTTGTAAAGCTTCCGGCTAAGTTTGTTAAACCATCTGTGGTGCCTGTGTTGCCCATGCTTAATTTAACTGTTGTACCATTGCCTTCACTTCCATCCATATTTTGAGCTCCATTTGCCCATTGAATGGCCATATCTTCAACATAGAAGTATTTAGGTGTACCATCTGAATTGAAGCGTACGGCGGGTACCATTGAACCTTGTTCAACATCCAAACCATTGGTCGTAAATGAACTTGAAATGGTATATTCGGTTGCGGCAACATTTGCACCTTCCACCCAAGCTCCTCCATTATTTCTTAGCTCGCCAACTACGCCGGCCAAATTATTCATATTTACTGTGATATCTCCACCTGTGGCGCTCGGCATAATTTCTAAGCTACTACCACTTGCTACAAATCTATCCGGTTCTGCGATATTGGCTTGTATGGCATTTTCAATCAAACTTACCAACTTAACGGTATCAATATTACCATCAACAATGGCACTACTAATATCAATATCAGTAGGAGCGGCCGCACCTCCATTTTTGAATGTGAAGGTTGTACCATTTATTTCAAAAGTCTGATCTGTATAATCACCAAGGGTTGTTGATGTAAAATCAAAACGTGCCGTATTTTTAATATCTTGGTCAATTTCCGGAATTTCAAATACACCGGTTGGGATACCTGTTGCTAAGACTGGGTTAGCCGCAGATTGCAAGCAAGCTTGTGTTTTGCTGGCGTCTATAGTCAAAGCCGCTCCGGCTTGAGATTGTACAATCTGAATAGAATTACTTGTTGTACTAAATCTATCTGCCCCTGGCATATTTGCCTGAATTGCATTATTAAAGGCATTAATAAAGTCTGTTACTGATGTAATACCATCTTCTATATCGACCTTAATATGAATATTATCAGCATCACCTACCGGAGCTGCCGTTGCTGTATTCAAAAAGTCAAAGATATAATTTTTACCTGTGCTTTGATCGGTAATGGTAATGCTGGCGCCATTTGCTGGAATGGTTTTAAATTCTAACTGACCTGCTGCATAGTAAACATCTGCCGTTCCGCCATCACTTACTTCTTTATTTCCTGTCAAAATCAAGTTTGCTGCACCTGATGGCATATCAACACTCATTCCCCAAGAGTTTGTACTCTCTTTAATGAAGTTGATACTCAAGTTACTTGAATTTCCTAAACTATCATAAATCAATGCAGAAATAGAACGATAACCGCCTGCTTCCGGTGAAGTCGGATCATAAATCGGATCATCTGCCGGCAAATTTGCGCCAAAACTTACTTGTTGCGTTGGGGTTGCTGTTCCTCCGATTGTGGCTAAATTAATCGGTTTTAAGTTATTGTTATCAACAATGTTATCATTAATATAAACTGTTGACCCATCACTTGCGTAGTATGCTTTCATGTACATAACACCGCCTATTTCTACGGTTGAAGCCGTCGGTGTTCCGTCCCATGGCAATAAAGACCATCCCTGAGCATAAAAACCACCTGTATTTTTCAAATATCCTGTTGTATCAATACTAAAATCTCCGGCTCTGGTATATGCCCAAGCATCTCCTTCCTGCGGATTGGGAGCTTGATTGACAACAAAGTATCCACTTCCAGAAACTGCCAGCGCTGTTGATGATGATGTTGATGACAATAAACCTTGTACATCTACGCCTTGCTTAGAAACAGGTTGCACACCTCCTGGTGAATAAAAATTTGACGAAGTTTGTTTTGTTACTAAAGTTTGAAAGGAAACGTTCGTTCCTTTGTACCCAACGGTATTAACGTTGGAGATATTATCAGAAATTGCACCCATTGCATTGGATTGCGCAGCCATTCCCGAAATACCTGATTGCATTGCTCCAAAAAGACTCATTTTATTTCTCCTAAAGTTTTTTTAATTATATGCTGAAATAACTTTGGGTTTCTTCCTCAGGTGGGGTCACTTCTTCACCTCCGGATCCTTCTCCGTCTCCGTTACCCTCACCTTCTCCTCCATCGGGATTTTTATCAAAATAATCATCATATCTGATGGTAACGATATCACCGAGCTGAGCTGTTACGGCATCGCCCAAACCGACATAAATATTATTTTGATCACTGGCAACACCTGTAACTTTTCCAAAAATGGTTGTTGTCACTGAAGCTGCAGTATCTCCTTCTGCCACTTTAGTCGATACTTCTATTTGATAAGCTCCATCTTCCAATTGATTTCCATCAGAATCTTTTCCATCCCAATTAAACTCGTGCGTACCAGATGTTTTTTCTCCGCTCTGTGAATAAACCACATTACCATTCATATCTTTTACAACGATGGTTGCGGACAAAACATCTTTGTCTAATGTATATGATGCTTTGGCTTTTCCTCCTTCTAAAGGCATTACATCACCCAATACTTGAACCGTTTTACCAATATATGAAACAGCCTGTGCTCCCAAATTGGCAATACTCAAAGACATCATGGTATCTAATTTTTCATTCGTTTGAATTGCTTGTTCTACAGATGAATATTGAACCAATTGATTGGTAAATTCTGCCGTATCCATCGGATCCATCGGATCTTGATATTTTAATTGCGTTGTCAGCAATTGCAGAAATGTGTTCATATCGGCAGATAACTGCTGAGAACTGCTGTTTGTATTGTTATTTCCGTTGGTATAATATCCGGTAATTCCACTAATATCTGTTGCCATGGCTTTTCTCCTTTAAAGTCTAAACCCTGATGTTTAATCCGTTTTCTGCGGACCAGTTTTGATTAGCGGCTTCGGCTGCCGCCACATCAGAATTGGCTTCTTGTTCAAAAACCTTGCCGATAAAATTACGAAGTTGGTTGCTCTGTTCTTGAGCTTGATTACCTTCATTTCTAAAACTAAAACTCAAGCTGTTGCTATCTGTTTGGAAGCCTGCTTCATTAAACGCTTTCTCTAATACCTGAGCATCTCTTTGCAATGCTTCCATCGTTTCCGGACGACTTGATATAATGTGAGCTTGCAATTTACCATTCTTAATTTGCATTTTTATTTCAATATGGCCAAGCTCTTCCGGTTTCAAACGAACTTCAATTGTATCTACGCCTTTAACGGCTGATTTGGTAATATTTACTTTAACCTGTTCTACGGCTTCTTTGCTCATACCTTTGTAAACGTCACTCAATGTTGTTTGGTTACTTTTGCCGGAATTTTCTGCTTTTGCAGAGGCTAAAAATTCGGATCCCGTAACAATAGCTTGGCTGGTATTGCTTGTTGAAGAAGCTTGTTTTACTTCTGTTATGGCAATATTTTGCGTTGTTTGTGTGTTTTCTTCTGCCACCATTGCCATATTTTGAGAAGATGCAGCATTAATGGTAAGATTAGCATTGCCGCTTGTGGCTTTTGCTTGTGGTGCTTGTTGTGAAACAGGTTGTTCTTCTTGTAAGCTTTCACCATTTTTAGCTACTTCTTGTAATACCAAGGCATCTTTTACTAAGCTTTTATTTTCCGCATAGGAAATTTTTTCCTCTTTTACGGTTACATCAATCTTTACGGATTTATCGGCAATCAGTTCATCAAGCGGATTACCTTCTGTTAAATTCTGTTCCAAAGCAGTTGTTTCATCCAGTAAACTTGGCTCTGAACTTTCTAGTTTTTGATTTTGCATTTTCTTTTCTGAAGAAGGCATGTTTTCTGCCACATTTTCTATAACTGGCGCAATTTCTGCCATATTATCAGCAATATCAGATGATAATTCTGTGATTATTTGAGCCAATTGAGCGCCGTTTACTTCGACTTCCTCCATAGTTTGGGCATTTAATATCTTAAAACTATCTTGAGAAGACAATTCTTGCAAAGGCAATTCATCAATAGAAAAAATGTTTCCGTTTTCATCTATAATTTGCATATCTTTAGAAAGCATTCCTTTAGGCAATTCTTTCAATGCTGATACCATATCACTTTCGGCAGTTACAGATTCTAGCGATGCTGTTCCTTCAGGACAAACAACTTGAAGCGGTAAAACGGGAACTTGCATAGATGCTTTGGCTCTCTTTTCTTTCTCTACATCATCTTCTTTTTCTATTTTATTATCTTTGTCAGCAGAATTATCTTTTGCTTCAACGTCTTCTTTTTCTTTTGTCGGCTTTTCTTTATCGACCTTATTTTCTTTTTCTGCTTTATTTTCAGGCTTTTCTTTTGCAAAAACTTCTTCTTTCTTTTCATTTACGGGAGATTTTACCGCCTCTTTTTGAGAAGCAGATTCATTTTTGGTTGTCGCAAACGGCAATTCGGATGCATTTTTTTCCAATATGCCAGCAAAACTTTCTCCTTCTGAACCAATAAAATTGGTTTGAGAAATAAGCTTATTAAACTGAGCCACAACGTTCATTTTATTTAATTCATTAACATCCATGTCTTTTTTCCCAATAAATGATTAACTTCATTTTACTATGCAAAAGTCATGCCAAAAAAAATATTCTACACACACAAAAAAAAGAGGGTTCTTTGTGAATCCCTCTTTTTTTATCCATTATCTTGTTTATTCTCGTGTATCTGGTTTTTCAGATAGCCCCCTGGCTATATTCATATTTATATTTATTAAAACATCTAAACTCTCTGGCTTAGGATTAGCCATAATATCTAAAGTATGTTTGAATACGAACACTGCCAAAGATAGTAAATTTTGACGCAATTCCGGAGGTTGCGGAGAAGAGTTGTCACTTATTGCTCCGGCGATAATAGTCCATAAGCGCTTATTTTTATCCAAAGCATCATTCAGGTCGCCATGTTTTTGTTCCCAATTTTCTTTGATAAAATTGAGACTAGATGCGGCTTTAATCAAAGCTCTGCTTTCAAGCTCAATTTGATTCATTCCGGAAACTTCTGTTTCGGCATACCGTTGTGATATATTCATTATTCTCCCTCTGTTATAATTTAAAATGTTTCTAAAACTTTTTTTAACATAATTTAGTTAAATTATTATAAAAGTTATATCTAATTATATATTTTTTTGAGGTAGAGTACAATGAATAAAGTGTTTTTTTTAATTTTCTCATGCTGCTTGTTGATATCTAATAATGTCTCTGCTCAAATGAAAAATTATACCAATATCATAAAAAAAGCAGAAGCCATCAAAGTAACAGGATATATGGATTATCCTCCTTTTGGCTATATTCAAGAAGAACGCAATGACTATGGGGAGATTATTGAATATACCTATCATTCTGTATTCGAAGATATCTTAAATGATTTAAAAAATAATAGTAATGTAAAAATTTCTTATATCTTTTCTTCAAAGCAAAATACCGAACAATTTATTTCTGATATAAATTCAGGAAAAATTGATATATTTTTAGGTGCTTATAATGACACAAAACGTTTCAAACGTACCGAGCTGGTTTTTCCTTCTATTTTAAATAATCCCGTTACTGTTATCACAATGCCTGAAACAGCTGCTCAACTAAAAGATTTAAACCAACTAAAACAAATGAAGGGGGCTGTTTGCAACCAAGATGAATTTTCTGATTATGTAAAAAGGCAAATGAACGAATATCAGTTGGAATATGTTGAAACCTCTTATCAATTATTTGAAAAACTTTATACCGGAGAAGTGGATTTTGTTTTTACCACTCAATATTTCGGAATTATTGAAGCTGCTAAACTAGGCATCAGAGATTATCTTAGTTTTTCAAAACAAATTGTTTGGAATATGCCTATATTCATTGGGATATCACAATTATCGCCCAATCGTAAATTTTTGAGTCAAAAACTGTCTTCTTACTCAGAAAATCCAGAACATAAAATAAAATTAGAGAAAAAACTGCAAGATTTGATTTATGAAATTGAATTAAAAAATCGAGGTGTTGTTCCTCCTGCCTTTATCAAGAAGGAAAATTCAAATAATTCAACTTCATCTCTTGACCTTTTATCTCAAGAGGATAAAATTTGAGAAAATTTGCGAGGACTTTAAAATGGTTTTATTAATTCAACATCCGGTTTCACCTTATTGCCGAAAAATAAGAATCGGAATGACCGAAAAAAAAATGCTTTTTATTTTGCGAAATGAAGATCCTTGGAATTTATCTCAAGATATTTTCAAACTCAACCCTGCCGGAGAATTACCTGTTTTTCTTAATGACGGAATGACTTTATGTGGACATAATGCCATTATGGAATATTTGGAAGAAACGAGCAGAGAAGTAAAACTTATGCCTGAAACACCAAAAGAACGGGCTGAAGTACGTCGGTTGATTGAATGGTTTGATGATAAATTTTATCGTGAAGTTTACAGAAATATTGTATATGAAAAAGTGCACAAGCGCTTTTCCAAAGGCTTAGCCCCTGATTCTAAAGTTCTTAAAATTGGTCTTAATAATCTCAATTTTCACATGGAATATATAGATTGGTTGATTGAAAGAAGAAACTACCTAGCTGGTGAAGAATTGACTTGGGCCGATATTGCCGCTGCAGCTCATCTTTCCGTAATTGATTATTTAGGGGATGTTCCTTGGGAAGGTTATCGCAACGCTAAATTATGGTATTCTACTATGAAATCTCGTCCCAGTTTTAAGGATATATTAAAAGACAACATTCGCGGAATCTTGCCGGCGAAGCACTATGCTGATTTAGATTTTTAGGAAAATATATATGAAAAAAAATGTTTTGATATGCTTGTTATCTTTGTCATTATGCAGTTGTGGTTGGCTTTCTTTTTATGAAGACAAACCGCAAGGGCAGATTGTGTACCATTGGGCCAAAGAAAATACAGGTGTACAAAAATTTTCTAAAGACCATTCCGAGTGTATGCGCGAGGCAGAACCAACACGTTGGATGCCGGATGTTTCGAGCTGGTTCTACTCTGAAGAAGCAAAATTAAAAATTCGTGCTGATTGGCATGCCGGTAAAGGAATTTGGGCATCTTACGTACCCTATGTCGGAGCTCAACCTTTAATTGTTAATTCTTTACGCGATGATAGCGAAGTTAATCCCAAAAAATATCGTCAATGTATGGAAGCTCGAGGATACTGGCATCGCAATGCCAATATCCCTGAAATTACCAATATTTACGTTTATAAGCCTCAGCGCGTTTTGCAAAATAAACCTTTTGACTTAGGCGATTTATAATTTCAATAGAGATGTGAGAGATTGCTCCATCTCTTTGATATCTTCGTCTCGACCTAAACGATGATTGCCGCCTTTGATGATTTTGACAACAACATCATCAGAGCTTAAGCATTTCATAATTTTAAACGGCTTATCTGGTAAAACATTTTTATCTTCACTACCTTGCAGTAAATGCACCGGACAAGTTATCGGAAGTGTTCCTTGCAATAATAAATTATCTCTTGCTGTATCAAATATTTTTGATGTGAAAATATAGGTAAAATCTTTCATCGGAAACAACAGTTTGCCTGATTCTTTCATTTCCGCCTTTTGCTCGGCGGTAAATATATATTGTTCTATATCAAAAGTAAAATCTGGAGCTGCGGCCATGCCGACTACGCCTTTGACACGTTCCGGACGCTCTTTGGCGGCTATTAAACTCAACCAACCACCTAAAGAGGAACCGACCATAACAATATCACCATCAACAATCTCGTCTATAACCTCCAAAACTTGATTTTTCCAGACATCAAAGTCAATATTTTCATAATTGTCTTTATCACTTCCATGTCCTGCCAATTCGAATCGGCAAAAGCCTAAGTTATGCTTCTCGCAAAAAGATTTTACTTCTTCTGGTTTTCTTCCCCATGGATCGGAAAAAAGTCCATGAATGTATATAATACTTAATTCTGGCGAGTTTTTGTTAGTTTCTGAAGATTTTGCTTGGCGCAATTCAATTTTGGTTGTAAATTTTGCTTTAAATGTGTGATTTTGTATCATATAAAACTCCTAGACTAGATTTTATGAGGATTTTAGAAAGAAAATGGTAAAAGGTAAAGATAAAAAGCCAGTTGTTTTACAAGTATTGCCTGAACTTGAAACAGGCGGTGTTGAACTTGGAACAATTGAAGTGGCTTCAGAATTGACCAAACACGGTATTAAAAATTTTGTGGCTTCTAAAGGCGGACGCATGGAACACGAATTGCAAAAACTTGGAGTGCCGCATTTAACTCTCAATTTAAAAAGTAAAAACCCTTTTACCATTCTTAGAAATGCAAAAAAACTTGAGTCGTATATCAAGGAAAACGACATTAATATCGTGCATGCTCGTTCAAGAGCTCCTGCTTGGAGTGCCTATTTGGCGGCAAAACGTGCCGGCGTGCATTATATGACCACATTTCATGGAACTTATGGCTTAGGCCCTTGGGGTATTAAAAAAATTTATAATAAAATTATGATTATGGGAGAGCGCGTTATAGTGATTTCTAACCATATCAAAAATCATGTTTTGAAAAATTATAAGGTTGATGAAAATAAATTACGCCTTGTTTTTCGTTGCGTAAATTTAGAAAGATTTTCTCCTACTGCAGTTACCCAAGAAAGAATGATTCAAAAGGTTAAAGAATATAATATTCCCGATGATAAACCGGTTTTATTCTTGGGTGGCAGAATCACTAAATGGAAAGGTCAACATCTCTTGATTGAAGCCCTTTCTAAAATGAAAAATCAAGATTACTATTGTATTATTGCCGGCGATGAGCAAGGTCGTGAAGAATATTTCAAAAGTTTGATGGCTTTGGCTAAAAAACTTAATCTCGGCAACAAAGTCGGTATTTATGGCAAGGTTTTGGATATGCCTGCGGCAATGATGGTTTCCGATGTTGTACTTTCTACGGCAATTGAACCTGAAGCGTTCGGTCGTATTGCCATTGAAGGTCAAGCCATGGGTAAAATCGTGGTTGCTTCCAATATCGGCGGCTCTTTAGACTCCGTAATTGACGGCGTCACAGGAAAACTCTATCAATATGATGATTCTCAGGCTTTGGCCGATGCACTTGACTGGGCTTTATCCCTCTCTTTGAGCGGCAAGAAAAAAATTTCGGCTGCAGCTCAAAAAAATGTAAGAGAAAACTTTACCAAAGAAATAATGTGTGATAAGACTATTAAAGTTTATGAAGAGCTTTTAGCGGAAGAATAGTTTTTCCGCGGTTTATTAAAGGATGCCATTGCCTTTAAGAAACTTTGTTTTTTCAATGGCGTGATGATTAATTAAATAAAAAAAGGATATTTTAATATGGTTGCGATTAAATTGCCTGATGGCAGTATGTTAGAGATGGAAAGCGGGGTCAATGGTTTTGACATCGCAAATAAAATCAGTTCTAGTTTGGCTAAAGCTGCTTTAGCTATCACCGTTAACGGAAAGACACAAGATTTAAGCACTCCTATCACTACCGACGCAACCGTGACTATCATCACCGGCAAGGATAAAGAAGGCTTGGAAATTTTGCGTCACTCCTGCTCTCATGTTATGGCTCAAGCTGTAAAAGAGTTATGGAAAGATGTACAAGTAACAATCGGACCGGCTATCGACAATGGTTTCTACTATGACTTTGCTCGTAAAGAACCTTTTACAACCGAAGATTTTGCTAAAATTGAAGCAAAGATGCACGAGATTGTTAAACGTGACGAAAAGTTAGAACGTATTGTTATGCCTCGTAATGATGCTATCAAATTTTTCAAAGATTTAGGTGAGCATTATAAGGCTGAAATTATTGAAGATTTGCCGGAAGATGAAACAATTTCTCTTTATCGTCAAGGTGATTTTACCGACCTTTGCCGTGGTCCTCACGTACCTTCAACCGGCAAAATCGGCGATGCTTTCAAATTGATGAAAGTAGCCGGTGCTTATTGGCGCGGTGATTCTACCAAAGAAATGTTGCAACGTATTTATGCAACGGCTTGGGCTTCTAAAAAAGATTTAGATGAATATTTGAAAATGATGGAAGAGGCCGCTAAGCGTGACCACCGTAAACTCGGCAAAGAAATGGATTTGTTCCACTTTGAACCCGAATATGCTCCAGGGGCTGTTTTCTGGCATGATAAAGGTTACAAAATCTACCGCAAATTGATTGAATATATGCGTAAACGCCAAGAAAATAACGGCTATATTGAAATTTGCACACCGCGTGTTATGGATAGATGTTTGTGGGAAACTTCCGGTCACTGGGATAAATATGGTGCACATAACTACTCTGGCCAAACCGAAGATAAAAAATGGTTCTGCATCAAACCGATGAACTGCCCCGGTGGTTTGCTCGTTTACAAACAAGGTATCAAATCTTATCGTGATTTGCCGTTGCGTATTGCAGAATTTGGTAAAGTAAACCGTTATGAAGCATCTGGTGCTTTGATGGGCTTGATGCGTGTACGCGAATTTACACAAGATGATGCGCACATCTTCTGCACTCCGGAACAAATGGAAGCAGAATGCATTACTACTTTGAAACTGATTTTGGATATTTATAAAGACTTTGGTTTTGAAGATGTGAAGATTTATCTTTCAACCCGTCCGGACAGCATCTACCGAATCGGCTCAGATGAAATTTGGGATTTGTGCGAAAACTCTTTGGCTCATGCATTGGAAAGCCATGGGTATAAATATGAAATCAACCCCGGTGAAGGTGCTTTCTACGGTCCGAAGCTCGAATTTATTTTGAAAGATGCTATTGGTCGTGAATGGCAATGCGGTACAATCCAAGTTGATATGAACTTGCCACAACGTTTTGATATTTCTTACATCGGTGAAGACGGTGAAAAACATCAACCAGTTATGTTACACCGCGCTTTGTTTGGTTCTATCGAACGTTTCCTCGGAATTTTGATTGAAAACCATGCTGGTAAATTGCCACTCTGGCTCTCTCCGGAACAAGTTGTGGTTTGCCCAATTACCAGTGATATGGATGATTATGCTGAAGAGGTTACCAAACTTTTGAAAGCTAACGGACTTTATGCAAAATCTGATTTACGTAACGAGAAAATCAGCTACAAAGTTCGTGAACACTCTGTTGCAAAAATTCCGGTTATTGCTGTTGTCGGTGCAAAAGAAAAAGAAAACAGAACTGTTACGGTTCGTCGTATTGGTTCTGACAAGCAAGAGGTTATTAAGCTTGATGACTTTATCAAAGCTTTGGTTGAAGAAGCTAAAATGCCGTCTCAAGATAAATAGTTTATATTGTGTGAATAAAGCCTCCTTTCGGAGGCTTTATTTTTATGGCATTATTTTTGCATAACAATATTTTAACAATTCTAATGTTATTATATAAAACAGATTGATTTTTTAAGGATTAAAAATATGGCAAATTTTAGTGAAGATGCTATTCGCGAAGCAGCTTATTATATTTGGAAAAACGGTGATAAAAAATATGATTGCGGTATGGATAACTGGAATGCAGCAATCAACCAATTGCGCGCACAAAATGCCGCTGCCGTTTTGAAGCAGGCTCAAATGTTTGGTACAAACAAAAACAACCAAAACAATATCATAAGAGCTGCTAGTTTACTTAAAAAAACATCTGTTCGTTAAAAACTGTTGATATTTTTTAAATTTATTAAAAATAATACTAGACAACAAAAAAAATATGCTCTATAAACACTTTCGTGATTGATGCTCGGGTAGCTCAGTCGGTAGAGCAGAGGACTGAAAATCCTCGTGTCGGCGGTTCGATCCCGTCCCCGAGCACCATTTCAAAGCCTTGGTTTCCAAGGCTTTTGTTGTATCTGGGATATATTGTTTTTATCGATGCTTTCAACAGGAAAGCAAATAGTAAGCACTTTTACAATAATTTCTTATAAGATTCTGCAATCTTACAGAAATTAAAAAGCTGTTTATTGAGATTTCAAACTCAAATAAACAGCTTTTATAAAATTGTCTTTTAGTTTTTTAGGCTTTTAAATCTCTTACAACCTCTAACATTTCGTCTGCCACCGTGAAGGCATTAGAGTTCATGCCGTAGGCTCTTTGGATAACAACCATTTTACTAAACTCTTTTTCCACATTGGCAGTTGATTGTTCTAAGGCTTGCGGAACCAAATATTCTCCACCATCTTCTATCAAGACAGCATTACCACTGGCACCATTCGCTTCAAACAATGTTCCGGAAATGGCCGTCAAATTATCCGGCGCAGCAAAACTGCTTAATGCTAATTTTGCAATATTTACAGTTTGTCCGTTACTATATAATGCGGATATTACGCCATTTTTTCCTACAGAGGCTTCTTTAAAAGAACCGCCTTCTTTGCCATCTTGCTTAATATTAGTAATACCACTGCTACCAGCATATTGTGTCATATTCTCAATATTTAATGCAATGGCATTACTACTTCCGTCTGCCCAAGCGACATTAATATTAATATCTGTCGGAGTTAATAATTTTCCATCGCTGGAAAATTGAACTTCTATAGGTTCTGCTGAAGAGACGACGGCTCCATCCATTTCAAAAGTTACGGTCCAGGCATTGGCTTTGTCCTCTACTTTATGAAAAACCATATTCATATTAGAGGCATTATCATTTGGTCCATAAACCATTATTCCATAACTACTGCTTTCGACACCATCAGCCGGAACATTTGCTCCGATTTGAACACTCGATGTAGGGGTCGCAGGAATTTTATCAGGATAGTTTAACACAATATCTTCAATGGATGTTCCAAAAGAACCATCTTCATTGGCGACATAACCTTGCACATGCATTCCGTTATTTGCTACCAAATACGGAACACCTCCTGACATTTGAATGCGAAAATTTCCGGCTCTTGTATAATATTCATCACCGGAATAGCTATCTCGAACGGTAAAAAATGCATTGCTGTTACCGTTTATTGCCACATCAAAATTACTATTTGATGCCACGACTTGCCCTTGAGATGAAACCAATGTTCGGTCATAATAGCCCACACCATTTGTATCTACTCGAGAAGATTGTAAACCATTTGCTCCGTTTCCTTTAACTACAGGAGCCGAACCGAGCAGCGTGTAAAACATTGTTTCGCTGGATTTGTAGCCGACGGTATTTATGTTGGCAATATTTGTACTTACCGTTTGAAGCGCATGAGATTGAGAATCCATACCTGTAACAGATGGGGTAAATATACTTAATGCCATATTTTTTCTCCTTATAACATACTTCAATATTTTCATGCAAAAAATATGCCAAAATTACGCTTCTTTCTTTGGTTGTTTTATCTTCTTATTGCAACCTTATTTTAACCCCTTTAAAGATATACACATTTTTTATAAAAAATTGCCTTTTTTTTCATTTTTTTTGCTGTTTTTGCGTTTTTTTGATTATTTTTGTTGTATTTTTGCGAAATACGAGATATGAATCATCTTGAATTTTTTGTATTAACATTAGAGAGAAAAAACAAAATGGCTAATCCATTGGATACTAAAGTTATCAGCAAATTGGCTGAAATTCTTGATAAAAGTAATTTAACCGAACTCGAATATGAAGATGAAACATGCAGAATTTGCTTAACTCGCGAACAGAATGTTGTTTCTGCTCCGGCTTTTGCTCCTGTTCCGCAACCAATGCCGGTGGCTGCTCCTGTTGCCGCACCTGCTCCTGTTGCTGAAACTCCGGCTGCTGCTCCGGCTGCTTCTGATCAAGATTTTTCAAAACACCCCGGCGCTGTTAAATCTCCTATGGTCGGTGTGGTTTACTTGTCTGCTGATCCAAACTCTCCAAACTATGTAAAAGTTGGTGACAGTGTTGCTGAAGGTGATACTGTTTGCTTGATTGAAGCTATGAAAACATTTAATCCAGTAAAAGCTCACAAAGGTGGTAAAGTTACAAATATTCTCGTTGCTACCGGTGATCCAGTCGAATATGGCGAACCTTTGGTCATTATTGAATAATTTGTCCTTTCAACTTTGAGGATTTGAATATGTTTGAAAAAGTTTTAATTGCTAATCGTGGTGAAGTTGCTTTGCGTATTCATCGCGCTTGTCGCGAAATGGGAATCCGCACCGTTGCTGTTCACTCCGAAGCTGATGCCGATGCCATGCACGTCCGTTTGGCCGATGAAGCTGTTTGTATCGGCCCTGCTCGCTCTACCGACTCTTATTTAAATATGTCAGCCATCATTTCTGCTGCTCATATTACTGGTGCTGATGCCATTCACCCCGGTTTCGGTTTTCTTTCCGAAAGTGCCGATTTTGCGGAAATGGTTGAAGAGCACGGCATTACATTCATTGGGCCAAGACCTGAAATTATGCGTATGATGGGTGATAAAATTACGGCTCGTGAAGCTTCTATTAAAGCCGGCTTGCCTGTTGTCCCCGGCTCTCCGGCTTTGGAAAGTGTTGAATACGCTATTGAATGGGCTCATAAAATCGGTTATCCCGTTATTGTTAAAGCTAAAGACGGTGGCGGCGGTAAAGGTATGAAAACTGCTTTCAATGATGAAGAAATGAAAGAAGCTTATACCATGGCTAAAGCAGAAGCTAAAAATGCTTTCACCAGTGATGTTGTATATATGGAAAAATATTTACAAAAACCTCGCCATATTGAAATGCAAGTTTTAGCCGATAACTATGGTCATGTCGTACATTTAGGTGAACGCGATTGTTCTATTCAACGTAACCACCAAAAAGTGATTGAGGAAACTCCTTCTCCGGCTCTAAACCAAAAACAACGTGAAGAAATCGGCGAGATTGCTCGTCATGCCGCCGAAGTTCTTGGTTATAACAATGCCGGTACTATGGAATTTTTGTACGAAGATGGAAAATTCTACTTTTTGGAAATGAATACTCGTTTGCAGGTAGAACACCCAATTACTGAAGCTATCAGCGGCATTGATATTGTTAAAGAACAAATTAGAATCGCCAGCGGTGCTCAGCTTGGATACAGCCAAAAAGATATTCAATTTCATGGTCATGCTATTGAATGTCGTATTAATGCTGAAGATCCGGAAACTTTTGCTCCTTGGCCGGGTAAAATTACTGAATGGCACGCTCCGGGCGGTTTAGGTGTCCGTGTGGATTCTGAAATTTATTCAGGATACAGAATTCCTCCGTATTATGACAGCATGATTGCTAAGCTCATTGTTCATGGTAAAACACGTAACGCCGCATTGATGCGTTTGCGTCGTGCCTTGGAAGAATTTGTTATTGAAGGCGTTAAAACGACCATTCCTCTCCACCAAGAAATTATATCTCAGCCTGATTTTATTGACGGTCAATATAATATTCACTGGTTGGAGAAATTTATGGCTTCAAAGCATAAGGCCTAAATAATTTTCTTCTTAAAAAGCAGCTTTTCTTAAAGCTGCTTTTTTTATGTCAAAAAAAGATTGCCTTTAAAACTAATTTGACTTATATAGTTTTTGTTTTCAAATATTATTAAAATAATCTATATGGAAAGAAATTATGATGTTGCAGTTGCGCTCGTTTCTTGCGCTACACCTTTTTTGAATACCATTAACACTCTTAGAGTTAACAGTGTTCAAGCGGAATTGGTAAAAAAACATTTATCGGAAAAAGCTCAAAACAATTTTCTAATGATTGTTGATGATAAAAAGGGATATTTTTTCAGTATTGGGACTATTTGCGAACAATTTTGTAAATATGTCTTAAATCAAGATATTCATCCCTCTTTGTTTTCAAACAAGCTTTGGTATGTATGTTTTAGCCTTTCTAATTTGACTGATTTTTATCATAAAATTGAAATTGCTATTGAAGCGAAAAAACTAAAAATCTGCTATAATTCAGTTAGTCCGGTTCGTTGTTATAATGAAATTTTGAGAGTTTCTGAATTTTTGCAAGCTGATTTAGTTCAAATTGCGGCGGAAAATTCTCGTATTGGCTACATTTGGTATCAGATTATTATCAATACCAATATGGTTATCAAATTGCTTCAAGAGGCAAAATTCAAACCCAAAGATTGTTCTAAAAAAGTTTTAGTTCAGTTTATTAAAAACGAGTTAAGTAATTTGAATTACACTTCTTATTGCGGGATTGAAAAATTTGAAACAGATATTTCTTACCGAAAATTGTTTATCCCTAAATTACTCTACATTCTTGAGGAAATGGAATAAAGATTGTAAAAAAAAGCTCCCAGTTTTTACTGAGAGCTTTTCTTTTTTTTATAACAATTAAGCCGCTTTTTTTGACGTTGCCGGAGCATTGACTTTTTGTTGCAAGTCTTTAATTAATGCTTCAACATTACCATTATTATTTTTGATAAAAGCGGTATATTCATTTCTTGCCGTAATTGCTAAGCTGACATTTTCTATGATAATATCAACGATTTTAAAACTATTTCCGGTTTGTTTTACTCTCCAAACAACTTTTGCCGGAGCTCCTTCACCCATTGCTACGGTAGAATTAATGAAAACTTGATTTTTGGAAGATGATGGGGTTGAACCTGTGAAAACAAATGATTTTCCTTTGAATTCATCAAAACGTGCAGACCAAGTTTTTATATTCAATTCTCTATAAACTTTTATGAAATCTTTTCTTTGTTGCGGAGTTGCCGTACGCCAATAGCGTCCCAAAACAAATTGTCCAATGAAATCTAAGTCTAATGATTGATTAAACAACTTTTCAAATCTTTCATCTTTGACTTTTTGAGAAACATTGGCATTGATGATTTCTTCTATACCATTACTGGTTACTTGTCGCACAAAAGCATCAGCTTTATCCACATCGACATCTGCTTTGGCTCCGGTTGAGAAAATCATTCCCAAACCTAGAAATACGGCAAAAATATTTTTTTTCATAAATAATACTCCTTAAATTTCCATATCATCGACTTCTTCGTCGATTTCAAAATCAAAATCATATGTTGCTTGGCTTTCGTTGCCACAAGTATTTAATTTGCTTTTATTTTGCATATATGCTGATTTCATTGTGGTATAAAAATCAACTGAATTGCGCTCTAAATCGTCACTCAAATCAAGAACAGCCTCTCGGTTAATAATTGTCTTAACAGCAACATAACCGGCATAAGCATAATAGCCGTCTTCTCTATCTTCTGTGAGCCAGTATACCGGATTGGTAAATGAATCAGCAATTTCTCCGGTAAAAGCTCTTGGTGTTGTTGAACCTATGAATGGTAAGACCAAATAAGGACCTGACGGAACACACCATTTAGCTAAAGTTTCTTCAAAACCATCGGGATGATGTTCTAAGCCCCATGCTGAAGCGACATCAAAGGTTCCGCCCAAACCCAAGGTTGAGTTAATAACAAAACGTCCGACACTTGTTCCCGAGCGTTTAATTTCTCCTTGAAGTAATTGGTTTACGGCTGAAATTGGTTCTTTAATATTGTTAAATGCACTTCTAACCCTTTCTCTAACATCCGGCGTGGTTATTGCTCTATATCCTTTAGCAACCGGCTTCAAGATATATTTATCCAACTGCATGTTGAACTCAAACATTGCTCGGTTAAAAGATTCATACGGATCATTGGGGTCATGTTTATCAACATTTGTTGCCAAAGCGCAAGATGCTGTTAATAACGCTAATGCGGAAACAAAAGAAAAAAGGGCTGTTTTTTTCATATCGACATCGCCTTTATTGTTTTTATTAATTTTCGTTATCAATATAACATTAAAATATTTGAAATCAATATAATTTTGGATAAAATCAGAATGTTTACGGCATTTTATTTGAGGAGTTTCAAATTGAATTTCTTTCATATTTCTGATTTACATTTTAATCCTGACGACAAAAGAGGTTGTGAAAATATTGATAAGGTTCTCCATAGTATCAATATTTATAAAAATAAGGGCGATGTTCTGCTTATTTCTGGAGATATCTTAAATAAAGATTATTCTGATTATAAACCTATTTTTGAAAAAATTATGGCTCTTGATTTACCCTTTCTATGTTGCACCGGCAATCATGATGTATCAAAAAATTTGATTTCTGCTTTAAAAAATTTTTATCCGCAGCATCCTCACCCCATTTCTTCAGAAAAATTAGATTACGTCTCTAATGATTATGATTTAAAAATTATTACTTTAGACTCTTTTAAAGAGAATGTTCCCGGAGGAGATATATCTTGCCAACAACTCTTTTTTTTGGAAAAAGAACTTTATCTATCACAAAAACTCGTCATTGTGATGATTCACCAATTTCCGCTTGATGCTAAATTGACTTTTTTTGATAAAACAACTGCCGCACCATGGCGAAATGCTTTTTGCCAAATCATTACAAAATATCAAGATAAAATTAAACTTGTTGTTTGCGGACATTTACATAACTCGGTTATTTCTCATATTGGCGAAACGCCGATTATTTCTTCTTTTAGTGCTAATTGGCAGGCCGATTTCGACTTTTCTCCCCTTGCAAATCTGCAAAACATCTCTCGCCCGATTGGTTACTATATTCACAGTTATAATGCGCAGAATATTATTTCTTATGCCGTTACCCTCTGATTTGTTACATTGATGTAATCTTTTGTGTTTTGCATTGTAAAAAAAAATAACTTACTATCCAAATCAGTTAAAACAACAATAGAGGATTTATATTATGACAAATAAACCTAATAAACCGATTAATTTGTTTGATGTTCAAGCTTCTCAAAAAATTATCGGACAACAAAATTTCTTAAATGCCTTTCAAACCATTTTAAACCATGGTGGTTATGCTCAAGGTCCTGAAACAAAAGAATTAGATACTGCTTTGGCTAACTATTCCGGTTCTAAATATTGCTCTACTTGCGGTTCTGGCACTGATGCTTTGACCTTGGCTTTGATGGCTTGGGATATTAAACAAGGTGATGCTGTTTTTGTTTCTTCCTTCACCTTTGTTGCTTCTGCTGAGTGCGCTGCCATTGTTGGTGCTACTCCGGTTTTTGTTGACTCTAAACCAGATACATACACTATGGATCCTCAAGATTTACAACGCGCTATTGATGAAGTTAAAAAAGAAGGAAAACTTACGCCGAAAGTTGTTATTCCAGTTGATATTTTTGGTTCTCCTTGCGAATATGATGAAATCTTAAAAATCGCTCATGCAAACAATATGAAAGTTTTGTCTGATGCAGCTCAAAGCTATGGTTCTATTTATCATGGCGTAAAAGCTGGTAACATTACAGATATGACCGCAACTTCTTTCTATCCGACAAAACCGTTGGCTTGCTATGGTGATGGTGGTGCAGTATTTTCTAATACAAATGAAGAAAACGAAATGGTTAAATCTTGCCGTGTTCATGGTATGAGCCCTCAAGATCACTATGATAACGTTCGCTTGGGTATGACTGGTCGTATGAACTCTTTCCAAGCTGCTGTTGTTTTGCAAAAACTTAAAGTTTTTGATCAAGAATTGAAAGATCGTTATACCATTGCTAAAAGATATGACAATGAACTCAGCCCATATTTCCGCAAACAACGCATTTTGGATAACTGCCAATCTGCTTATGCTCTTTACACAATCAACTGTGATGATAGAGATGAATTGATGGCTTATCTTAAAGAAAATGGTATTCCTTGCGGCGCTTACTATCCGCGTCCGGTTCACACCCAAACTGCTTATGCTCAATGGAATACTCGTAGCTTGCCGGTTTGTGAAAAACTTTCTAAGACTGTTCTTTCTATTCCGATGCACCCGTATTTGGACAGTGACGTTCAAGACTATATCATTGAAACTATGAATAAGTTTGCTGAAAATAAAATGAAAAAAGCTGCCTAAGCTTCCTTTTCATCTCATAGTTCAGTGAGAAAAAAAGCTACCTTTAAAAGGTAGCTTTTTTTTATATTTATTGCTTATTGATATTTTTATTTTGAAGATGTTTATCAATATATTGTCTGATATTTAAACCAAATGTCTGACGAATATATTTTGTCAGTTCACTCGGCTTTTCTCGATATGCTTCTGCCTCTGCTTGTGCTTGTAACAATTCTTCTATTTTTAAATTTTTACTAACAAATTCTCGTCTCTCTGCCGCACCTTCCGCACCTCTGACTGAGGCAACGTTAAATAGAATATGAGACCTATATATATTTTTGGGATATTTTTCTCCGTTGGCTAATATATACCCCAATTGCATCATGGCTGGAACATTGCCTTGCGACACAGCCAAATTCAAAACCTTAACACCATTACCATAGTTTTGTGGGGTTCCTTCTCCATTCATATATAATGAAGACAAAACAAACATTGCTTCATCATATCCGGCATTGGCTGATCTTTTTATCAATTCAAAGGCCTGAAGATAATTTTTCTCCACATAAAAACCTTTATAATAAGCATAGCCTAACATAAAATCTGCTGTGGGATTTTTTATGGACGATGCTTTTTTCAACAGTTCTATGGCATCTTGCGGACGATAAAAATCTCCTTGTTCTGATAGATAAATAAATGCCAAATTTACCATAGATTCTGCATTACCTAACTCCGCTGCTTTGGAGAACATTTGCGTTGCTTTTATTATATCTCTTTTGGTGCCAATTCCACTATAATACAAACTTCCCAGATTATTTATCGCAACATTGTCGTTTTGATTGGCTGCCATTTCATAATATTTCAATGCTTGTCCAAAATCTATTTTAACTTGAGCTTTGTCATCTCCGTAAAGATACATATATCCTAGTGTCATTTGGGAATTTAAATCGCCGGAATTGGCAAGACGTGTTAACTTTTCTAAAAGTGTTTCTTGAGCTCCCGGTTTAACCTCTGTTGTATCTTGCAGCTGTTCTTTTCCCCAAAAGTTTAAGAAAGAAAATATCCCCTTGTCTTCAGAATTATTAACTTCATTTTCTATATTTTCTTTGGAAGTTTCATTCTCTTCGGCATTGATACTTACAACATCATCTCCGACCAAAGATAAAACAGCTTCTTGAGCATAAACCGGATTAACACTCAATGCCGTTCCTAATAACAACAGTGATATTTTTTTCATTTTCTATCCTAAAAATACTATCTTTCAGCAACCAGATTATCTAGTTTGTACTTGATTTGTTTTTTATTATGATAATATCTCTGTTTTTTAGCAAGTATTTTATTATACTTCTGTGCATCAAGCGGTTTGTGCTCTAATTCTTGCAACATTTCTTGCTCATCTGCATCGGCTTCTACCGGCGGCAGGGCTTGTTCGTTACTTGCATTTTCCGCAAAAATTGCACTTATTTTTTCTTGGTTTTTGGCTTTGGAAAAATATGCCACTTCATTTCCATCTATTCGTCCATTATATTTGGGCAAAATAAATGCGGCATATCTTGTGAATAAATCATTCAACTGTTCGGAGGTTATAACTAAACCCAAAGATTTTAATTCTTTATCAGTTACATTAAATTTTTGTTCCATATCAAAAGCTTTAAATGGTCGATACATAAAATTATCTTGTATAAACTTTCCGACACTTTTATAAACTTTTTGTTCTTTCTTACTTATCGGATTTATACATATTGCATCAAATCCTTTGCCATTGGCTCTTTTAGCATCTTCTAAACGAAAAGCCTTATCCAAAACCTGTAAATTGGCCTCTCTTATCTTCTGCTTATTAATTTTTTGGGCTTCCATTTGCTTTTCTAAAAGCTTCATCTGCACAATTTTTTTATCGCCATATGTTAGGTATCTGCCTTTATTTTCTTCCCAAAAACGCATTCCTTTATTTTGAGTATTCTGACGACTTATCAATAAAATATTATCGTTTCTGCTTTCTTCATTTTCTTCTCCGGCATAAATATCATGGGTGATGATATCTCCCTCATATAGCTTGCTTATTTTAATCTGAACTTCAATTTTTACGCCGTCTATATTTAAATAAACTCTTTTCTCTCGATAGTTTTTGGTCTCATATGCACTACTGACATTTTGGTTGCCATGAAATGTATCTTTTATTTCCTTTTTCTCAACAGCATAGTGTGAATCATTTGCAAATAACTGCAACGTTTCTTCCGTATCTTGATAATATTTACGACAGATTGTAAATCTAAAAATATCTTTCAATCGTTGATATGGTTTGGCTAACTTTTCAATATTTTTTGCTATTTCCGTATCATATGTTTTTAAGACTTCTTTATATTTTTTTGAGCCTTTAACATATTGTTCTGCCACCTTGGCTTCATATGCCGCTTTTATTTTTTGTTGATCTTTCTGATACTGTTCATAATACTTTCCGCCACAAGAAATCAGGTTTCCATCTTGGTCATAAACCGGCATTTTTATTTTATCTATGGCTCTGCGTATATCCTTCATACCCGGCATGATAACATATATCGGATTGTCGCGATAATCATAAAAAGTTAAACGCATTGAAGTAAACGGAGTGATGTGTTTTGTCTGATACTCTTTGTTTTTGGGCATATTGCGGTAGGTTGAAGAAACAATATTTTCTTCTATTTTTCCCGTATTTAAATCTATGGCATTAATCTCTTCAGGAGCTATTTCTTCGCCTAATTCTTCAAGCTTTTTAACTTTTTCCGCACGATATTCTTGCAAGATTGAATGGCTGATGTTTTGTACCATATCCTTGATAATTTTGGATGGGTTAGCGCAAATTTTTCGTAAATATTCAGCTGCGGCGAAATCTATCATACCTTTTTTTTTCTGCCGCGTTGATATATTCAAAATTATAAGCATTGATTCTGTTTTGCAAATCATTGATTTCTTCTACGCTAAGATATTCAATATCATTAGCGGTGATTTTTAATTTTGTATCATTTGCAAATGCGTTATCTATTCTTTCAATGAGTTCTTTATACTGTGCCATACTTCACCTTTTTTGTCGATTATCGCAAATAGTATACTCGATTTACACATTTAATGCAAACAAAAAAAACTCCCGCCATTGCTGACGGGAGCCTTTTTCTTGATATATCTTATTCTGATTAGAATAATTGCAATACTGATTGAGAAGCCTGTGATGCCAAACTCAATGAGTTGATTGCCAATTGTTGTCTGGTTTGCAATGCCAACATATTGGCTGATTCTTCGTTCATATCGGCCAAGGTCAAGTTGTCGGCACCTTCTGTCAACACGTTTATCAAATTATCGGTAAAGTCTTCTCTGGTTTGAACAATAGAGTAGTTATTACCAAAATCTGATGCCATGGTACGAAGTTTGCTGATTGCTCCTTCAATTTGGCTAATTGCTGTATCAATGTTGGAGTCTTTTTGCCAATCATTCATTGCTGCTGACATACCCAAACCTTCTGAGCTTGCATCTACACCTTTTACTTCCAATTTTGATGAACGATCTTCGTTAAAGATTACGGTTAAATCGTTTTCTTGTAACAAGTTAATACCTTTGTAGCTTGCATCTTTAGCCAAGTCATCAATTTGTGACAAGATTTCATTAAATTGTTTAGCATAGTCTATACGTTCTTGCGTTACTTCGCTCGGATCGCCAGCCTTTTTAGAACCTGCCAAACCTAATTCATCAAGAGCTTCGGCTTGTGTTGGATCTTTTGCAAAGACTCTGAATTCGACATCTGGAGCTGTGATAGAAACACGTTTTCCATCAGCAACTGCTGTGATGCCACCTTGACCATTTAATGCTGCTGCAATTGTTGCAGAGTTAGCACCATTTCCAGTACTAACTAATTTTACTTCTTGAGCAGCTCCTGTGGTATAAGTCATTCCACCTGAACCATTTGCTTTTGCTCCGTTAACCCATGAAATAGCTGAACCATCGGTTGAGGATACAGTAACTGATTTTCCGTTCAATTCTGCATTTAAGCCTAATGCTTGCAAATCTGTTACGGCACTTTGGGCAATTGCATCTGCATTATCTCCTTTTAAGGTGATTTCATGACCTTCACCATCTGGAGTATAGACTGTAAATTTTTTATCTTTAGCTTCTCCGGTAAAATTAATGGTGAATTCGCTCAAATCAGCTCTAGAATCAACGATTACGGTTCCATCTACACCTTCAGCTATTTCTTCAGATGTAATTGCATATTTATCAAAGTTACTTGCTACATCGCGTGCTGAGTTAGCGATAGCTTTAGCTTGTTCTGCAAA
>CALXVY010000011.1 GCA_944392255.1 uncultured Alphaproteobacteria bacterium
AAACGTCCAAGAGTAGAGTTCTCTAAGCCATCAACCTTACGCAGAGAGGTGACTTGAACATCGCCGCTGCCAATGTTTTGGATAAGGCTCGGTTTAACATAAACTTTGGCATAACCGTTCTTGCGCAAGTATGTCTTTTCAACCTTAACACCGGCTTCTACTTCTATGTTGCGAACATCATCATATTTGGCAGTCTTGCCGTAATTATCGCTGGAATCATCATAGTTAATTTGCGTATAAGCCAAGCGGATGATAGGCTCAATTGTCAAATTTGTCATCGGGTTAAAGATGAGACCGCCTTCAATTGCCGCACCAAACTCAATACCGCTTGTATCTGAGCTTACACCATCATCTGAAGACATTGTTACATCTTGGTAGCCTAAGAACAATTGACCCATGGTCCAGAGCTTGCCTTGGTCATAACGATGATACAAACCTAAGATATAGCTATCAATATCCATATCGGCACCGGTTTTAGAGTAGTAGTCCTCACCATCGCCATCAAAGTCATAACTACCTCGACGATAAGAGGCAAAGACACCTAAGCGGTTGTAAACATCAGATTGAATATCAAAGCCACCTTCAAAACCGGAGATTTCGGCTTCATAACTATAAGGCGCTTTCACGTCACTATAACTATAAACCGGAGCTGCCCAAGCATTGCGGAGAGCTTTGCCGTCATATTCACAGTCATAGAAACCATGGCATTGTGTGCTATAAACTTTGGTTGCAGCAACTTTTTCGGCAATGTTTCGGGTCATGCCGCGGGTTTGTTCAATACCGGCAGAGGGCAAGCCCATATAAGCAATCGCTTCACCAACCACACTTGGGTTTGAGGTATTACCACTATCGCCACCGTCCAAATCAGGTGTTGTTGGCGCCGTCGGAAAACCATCCGGCAATTCGGCATCTGCCATTAAATCGTCATCATCTTCCATATTGCCGGTGGTACCATCACCATAACCATTTTCACTATCACCTGAAATAATATTATCGGTACCCACATACCAAACCCCGTCTTGATATAAACTGTACCATTTATAGGCACTGCTATAAACGCGGTTGATGATAAAATAAGCACCGGTTTTCGTATCATCATTTAAGGCTTCTACAAACGGAATCTTTTTTGTGGTTTCGGCATCTGCACCAACAAAAGTCAAGTTCACGGTCGTTGTTCCGGCAACATCACCATCAATGCGTAATAAGTCGGATGTATTGGCGGTCGGGTTAACATCTATTGTCATTTGTGCATTGTTATATGCGGTGTAGTTACCATAAATCGTCGTGATATCATCGGCATCATCGCCGGCATGGGTGAAAGTCATCGAGCCATCATTGCTAACCGAACCGGTGATGGTATAATTGGTTGGAGAGTTTCCGGCTAAATTTAACTCAGAACCATTTTCAATAATCATCTTTTTATTTGGTCCGGTTAAGGTGATATCACCCTCGAGCTTAACTTTAGCATCGTTTTGCAAGGTGAGTAAATCCCAACCATTAACCGCTTGGGCGCCGTCACCGATAACATAGCTACCATCGGTCAAGTGGAGCTTTTTACCTGTTGTGGTGTTGATGAGGGAAGATTCATTTAATACATCATTCAAGCCACCGACCAAGGTGAGGGAGCCTTTGTCAGCTACTTCATCTTTAAAGATTTGGCTATAGTCATATGTTCCGCCCATAGTCGCACCGGCATGAATAACAATATCACCGGTCAAGATTGAACCGGCATCAATATCCAAATTAGCCCCATCGTTCGCAAGCATATTATTGACCTTGGCGTCATTATCAGCAACAAGCGAACCTCCTGAGTTCACGGTGGTGTTCTCAGCCATTCCGCCAGCAGCCACATGCAATGTACCTTTATCATCAACCACGCTGTCTTCGGCCGTAGCACCGGCATTGATATTCAACACACCACCATCATGGGTCACGGTACGATAAATCGTTCCCGCTCCTTCATTCACATCAACATTCGTACCGGAAATATCTATTGTGCTCACTTTCTCAACAGCATTATTAAAAATAACGCGGCTGGAATTGTCACCGGTAATTACCATATTCGCGCCAAAAATAGTCATATTATAAGTTCCATCAAGTTGTTTGATGAATTGATAGGTAACAGACATTCCATCCATTGTACCGGAAACAATATAATTTTCTCCGTTTTGCTTGAGCTCAAATTCTGGAGGTATAGTTGCTAACATTGCATCTAATTCTTCTTTTTTTATTGTTTGATTGAATCCCAAACCAGAAACTTTATCATCAAATTGAATTAAACCGTTGTTATGGCTATCTAAAGTTAAATTGGAAGGTGTCATATTCGTTTTAATAAGAATCGTAATAGCTGAAGAATCTTCACCATCTCCCCAAATCACCTTATTTCCACGGAAAATAGATTCTCCGGCATCGGCACGGATAGTTAAATCACCTCCTGAATAAATTGCTCCACCAAAGGTCAGTTGTCCATCCTCACTATCTTTCAACGCACCGGTTTGCACATAGTTATCATAAAAACTACTATTGGTAAGAGTCATTGTACCAGAATTAATAATCGCCCCGCCTGCGGCAAGGGAAGAATCAGATTTTGCATAGTTACCGGTGAAATCCCCTGTTATATTGCTGATGATACCTGAATTATTAATTGCTCCGCCAGCGGCTGAAGAAGAACCTTGAGCATAGTTACCGGTAAAATCACCGGTTATGTTGCTGATGGTACCTGAATTATAAATAGCCCCACCAAAGGCTGAAGAAGAACCTTGAGCATAGTTATTGGAAAAATTGCCTGTTATATCACCGATGGTACCAGAATTAACAATCGCCCCGCCTGCGGCTGAACCTTGATAAGCTCCATCTTTAGCTACAATATAATTATTATAAAACGAAGCATTAATATCGCCGATGGTACCACCAGCATTATAAATCGCTCCACCATGAAGCATATTAAAATAATTAAGACCAAACCCTTCAATCTTAACATTTTGGATTATCAAATCGGTTTTATCAGACAAAACAAAATCAATAAACTGTCCATTGCCAGAAGTTCCTTCCTGACCGGTGATGGTATGATTGCCGCCGTCAATAATGATGCCAGAGCCTGCAACCGTATCTATAGGATTATCTGCGTCTGCTTGAATATCTCCAGTCAGCACAATCACTTTACCGGCATTTTGGGAATCTTCAACCGCGGCCTTGAGCTCAGCCCAAGAACCAACTTCAACTTTCTCTTTTCCGGAAATATCAACATCAGCCCATGCCGGAGCGGTGCCCAGTATCAAGCTGAATATAAAAGAACAAAGACCAAATTTTGCATTTATCATCATTGACCCTCCTTATTCTAAGGACAATCACATAACCAATTATATCAAGTTTAGAGCAAGGATACAATCTTAAAAAGACAATGCTTGATTTTTTAAGCGAATCTGCTCAAACTCCCATTCATTCTATTAATGATACCTCATTTTTTTTTTTTGCAACCAAAATGTGACGTTCCGGCTTAAAAAAATGATATAACCGGTTGTATTTAAAAGAAAGTCGGTTCGTCGTGCCGAACTCATTTCGGAATCTCAAGAGATGCTGAAATAAATTCAGCATGACGGAGAGACATGTGAGAAAAGGAGCCCCAGAGACAAGTTCAGCATGACAGAGTGGTGTGATAAAGGCGCCTTTTGTCTGCTAATGGAAAGAGTTGATGAGTGAGCCGGCAAGCATATACCATCCGTCTATCAGTACAAAAAAGATTATCTTAAATGGCAATGCCAAAACAGTTGGCGGCAACATCATCATACCCATAGACATGAGAATGGAGGCGATGACCATGTCTATTATCAAAAACGGTACATAGATTAAAAAGCCAATTTCAAATGCACGTCTTAACTCACTTATCATAAATGCAGGAATGGCCACTTTGAGAGAAGTTTCTTCCACTTTTTCCGGCTTTTCTTGGCTCAAATCTTGAAATAAAAGCAAGTCTTTTTCGCGTGTGTTTTTTATCATAAACTCTTTAAAGGGAATCGAAGCTTTTTCCAAACCATCCATGGTATCTAATTTTTCTTCAAACATGGGTTGCAGACCTTCATCCCAAGCTTTTTCAAAGGTTGGGGCCATGATAAACATACTTAAAAACAGAGCAAGAGAGATTAAAATCATGTTCGGTGGTGTGGAGTTGGTTGCTAATGCACTGCGGGTTAAGGAGAGAACAACAACAACTCGCGTGAACGAGGTCATCATGATTAAAATTGATGGAGCAACGGATAAAACCGTTATCATCATTATTACATTAAAAATACGAGCCGTCGTCGAACCGGTGGTGGGCGAATCCCCGACATTTAAGCTGATAGATTGCGCTAATGCCGAATCTGCAAAACAAAAAATGCCTAAAAATAATATTAAGATGATGAAATTAATTCTCTTTGTCATTTTTTTGTCCTTCTTTTTGCCCTTCGGAGTGGATATTGGTTTCTATTATTTGTGATGATGGTCCGATTAATAATAAATGCTCGTTATCATCTCTTCTTATCAAAACTAGAGCATTACGGCCGTCTATGCGCTTTATTTCTACCACCTCAAGTCGCTTTTTATTATTGAGTTTTTTGAAAAAACGGCTGGAAGCACTATGAAGTTCAATATATTTTATTGCCCAGAGCGTTATAAACAATAAGCCCAGTACAAATAATAAAGATACAACAGCCTTAATCAGCAGAATAAAATCCATCTTTTAACCTCGTTTTAATTTGTTTGCATTATAAGCAACGAATCTCAACAAAGCAATAAACAGCTGTTGCTTTGTTGATAGTTTGTTGCTAATTTATTGCTTATGAGTGAAGAAGATTTTGACATATTGCAGCCGGCGCCTAAAACTGCCCGTATAACTGCCGATTTGACAGCGTTGTCCAAAACAATGGCTCCGCTGACAAAACAGCTTTTTGGCAAAAAAGGGTTTGTTGAGGTGAGTATTTTGACCAATTGGGATAAAATCGTCGGTAAAGAGTTGGCTAATTATAGTTTTCCGCTAAAAATTGATTTTAAAAGAGAGCAAAAAAATAATGGTATTTTGCATTTGCAAGTACCAAGCGGGGCTTTTGCTTTGGAAATTGCTCATAGAGAAAAATATATTTTGGAAAAAATTAATGCTTATTTTGGTTATAATGCCGTTAGTGGTTTGAAAATAGTGCAAAATAGTGCTATTTCTTTAGCTGAAGATGACATGGAAGAACCAGCTAAGCAGGTGGACTTGGTTACTGAAAACGAAAAAAAATATATAGAATCGATTTCTGCGGAAATTAAAAATTCAAAATTAAAAGAAATTTTAATAAAGTTAGGACATTGTATATTCAACGAGAATCATAAAAAAGAAAAGTAGGATAAGATGAAGTTAGAAAATTTTATAAAAAAATGTAGTTCAATTTTGGCCGGAATGGTTGTGTTTTTCTTGGCTTTCGGCATGTATATGTCTTTTAAGGGATATGTGATGAATCCTGATGGAAGTATTGTTTTAGTTCAAAACGCGCAAGCTTCCGAAAAAGTGGCAAAAGATGGTAAAATTGCTCCGAATTTGCTTATTCCTTGGGGACCTCAACTTGGAAGTAACAGTGCAAAAGTAACAATTTATGAATTTTCTTCTTTCGGTTGTTATCATTGTGCTCAGTTCCAGTTGAAAACTCTGCCCAAAATTCAAGAAAACTACATTAATAAAGGTTTGGTTCGTCTTATTTTTGATGATTTTCCTTTGGATAAAAATTCTATGCAGGCTTCCTTGCTCGCGCATTGTTTTTCCGGAAATAAGTTTTTCCGTGTGGCTGATATGCTTTTTGATAAACAAAGAGAGTGGGGTTCGTCTTCAAATCCTAAAGAGATATTTTTGAAATATGCTTATTTGAATGGTTTGCGTCAAGAAGATGCTGAAAAATGTTTGTCTGACAAAGAAAAAGCAGAAGAAATTATGGAAGTGCGTCAATTTGGAATTGCTAATTTGGGAATTAGCGGAACGCCTTCTTTTGTGATTTCCAGTGTTAAAGGTCGTGAAATTATCTATGGTGCTCCCGATTATGAAACATTTGAAGCACTTATTCAAAAATATATGCCTGAGGATAAAAAGTAAAAAAATTAGCACTTCTTTAACTAAGTAGGTAATATTTTAAGGGTAAACTATTATGAAAGAACTTCCTGAAGATTTGAAAAATTTGGATGAGCGTATCAAAAAATTTCAAAAGCAGGATTTGAGCAAAAATTCCGTAGCTAATGAATCTGATTTTTCTCGCTTTTCCAGAATCGGTTTTCGGGTGGGAACAGAGATGTTGTCCGGTGTTTTGGCTGGTGGTGCAATAGGATATTTTTTAGATATATGGTTGCAATCTAAGCCATTGATGCTCATCATTTTCTTATTCCTAGGCGGTGCTGCCGGTGTTCTGAATGTGTATAGATTTGCTAAAAGCGAAGAAAAACAACGTGAGGAGTAAAAGCTTTGTCTAACCCTATGGAACAATTTAATATCCAACCGATTATCCCAATTAAGGCCGGCGGATATGATATTTCTTTTACAAATTCTTCTTTGTTTATGGTTTTGGCAGTTGTCGTTTCGGCTTTGTTGTTTACTATTTGCTTACGTAAAAGAACTATTGTTCCCTCTTTGTCTCAATCTATACCCGAAGCTCTTTATGAATTTGTTTCCAGCTTGTTGAAGGAAAATGCCGGCGCAGAAGCTTTGCGTTATTTTCCATTTATTTTTACCGTTTTCTTGTTTGTGGCATTTGGTAATTTGCTTGGACTTTTCCCATATTCGTTTACTTTTACATCGCATGTGGCAGCCGTTGGCGGTTTGTCTTTAATTGCTTTGATGTTTAATATTTGTATCGGTATTAAAAAGAAAAAATGGGGCTATTGGAGAACTTTTATGCCTAATGGTATTCCTTTAGCATTAGCTCCGCTGATTATGCCGATTGAGATGATTTCTTTCTTATCTAAACCTTTCAGCCTTACAGTCCGTCTTGTGGCTAATATGACAGTTGGTCATATTATGCTTAAAATTATTGCCGGTTTTGTTTTGGCTTTGGGTGTTGGTGGGGTGGTACCGCTGTTGTTTAATAGCTGTATTGTCGTGTTTGAAATTTTTATCGCTTTGTTGCAAGCGTTTATTTATACAGTTTTAAGCTGCATTTATTTGAGTGATGCTATTCATAGTCACTAAATGTAGGCTTGTTATAATTATGTTTGTTGTTGGTTTGAGCTCTTTGCAGCTCTATAAATTGGAGATATTAAATGGAACCTATGGCTTATATCGGCGCTGGTATGTGCGCTTTGTCAATGATGGTCGCTGCTTGGGGTGTGTCTCAAGTTTGGACTACAATTATTTCTACTGTTGGTCGTAACCCGCAAGTTAAAAAAGACGTAGATATTTATGGTTGGGCTGGCTTTGCTGCCGTCGAAGCTATTGCTTTGTATGCATTGGTTATCGCTTTGGTTATGCTTACCGGTAAATAGTTGTTTCTTTTCTAGTTTTGGCGGCGGTTCTGCCGCTGCCAAAAAATAGAAAATAAGGAGTTGATATGCCTCAATTAAATCCTACTTGGTTTATTTCTCAGTTCTTTTGGCTTTGTATTTGTTTCTTTTTTATGCTCTTTTTGATGAGCAAAGTTTTTATTCCTAAAATTAAAGATATTTTGGAACAAAGACAGCGTAAGATTGATGATTATCTGGTTAAAGCTCATCAGCTTAAAGAACAGGCTGAAGAATCTTTGAAAAAATATCATGATGCTTTGGCTCAAGCTACGGCTGAAGCCAATAAAGCTTTGGAAGCTTCGCGCGCCGAGATGAATGCTTATGTTGCCAAAAAACAAGATGAAGCTGCGCAGAAGCTTAATGCAAAGCTTGCTGAAGGTGAGGCTCAGATTAAAGAAACTCGTGAGAAAGCTATTAAAGAAGTGAAAAATGTTTCTCAAGAGTGGGCTTTGGATATTATCGCTAAATTAGAACTTAATAAAATTGATGCCGATGATATCAAAAACAGTATAAAAAAAGTGGTCAATGATTAGGAATATTCTCAATGTCTTTAAATCAAGTTGCATCAGGAAAAGAGTTTATTGATATGACACAAAATGCTGTGGTAAATGCTACGGAAAGTTTGGTCTCAGATGTGAGTTTACCGGCTCATCATTATAGTGTTTTTTATGAAAATCCCGTCTTTTGGGTTGGCCTTTCTTTTATTTTGGTGGTTGTATTATTGGCTCGTCCGGTTGGTAGAATTGCTAAGCAAATGTTACAAAACCGTGTTGATGGTATTATTAAGCAAATTAATGATGCCGCTGATCTTAAAGATGATGCTCAGAAATTGCTTGCAGATTATGAACGTAAATTTTTAAATGCTGATGTCGAAGCTGATGAAATTTTACAAAAGTCTTCAAGAGAAATTGAACTTTTGAAAAAAGAAAGTTTAGAAAAATTAAAATTTGAGATGTCTCTTAAAGAAAAAGAAGCAGAAGAACGTTTAAAAGCATCTCAGGTGGAAGTGATGAACGAAATTGTTAATATGACATCTGAGGTAACGATTGCTGCTTTGAAAAATGCTTTAACGGAAAATTTGAATGAAAAAATGCAAGATGAATTAATTGAAAAATCCATTAATTCAATTGCTAAATTACCGAAAATTCAATAGATTTCTTAATAAAAAAAACACCCGATTTAATAACAAAATCGGGTGTTTTTTTTGTGTGATTAATTTGATAATGCATTCATAATGTCTTCCTTGACATGCCTTTGATTGTTAAAATTTTGGTCAATTAAAATACGTTTATCTGAACTCATTGAGCTTAAGTCTTTGTCGATTTGTGACGTGCTTACTGTTCCGTTTCTGGCAATGCTGTCTAGGTCTTTTAAATAGTCTTGATACATATTTTGATAATTAGGTGTTTCGGTATTCACATCAATATTTTGCTGAGGAACTGCAGTAGATATATCGACAGTTCCGGAAGTGGGGATTTGTGTTGTTATAACTTCTTTTGGATTTTTGTCTTTATCTTGCGGACGTTGTTTAATGGTTTGCTTTTGTACTTGTTTTATGGTTCGTTGCTCAGCTTCAGGTGTTATACGTTTAGCCGTTGTCATGCCTTTTCTATATTTTGGAATAGAAACTTTTTCGGGTGTGCTTTCGGCAAGAGCCCCCTCGGGAATGAAAAAATTGGGTTGTATTTTTTTTCTGACATAAGGCTGAGTAAGTTGCGCCAGTGCCGTTGTGGTTAACATGCAAAAAAACAATGTTGTAGAAAATATTTTATGCATTCTTTTCTCCGTTTACCTGAAACGATAATTTAATAATTTTTGTATATATAGATTATATGAAAAAGATTTTATTTATATTAACAATTTATTTTTATTTAACTGCTCAATCTTTTGCTCAAAAAACAGGTGATTGCAGCAGTGTTAAGGTTGCGCCCGAAATTAAATTTTCTACATCTTATGGTGATTTGCAATACGATTTTGGTAAAACTACGCAAACAATTACGCAAATTGCCGCTAGAATCGGAAACAAAGAGCGTTCTGCTTTTGCTACCGGATTAGCCACAATTACGGTGGATAATGAATATGTTTTAGGTACGAAAGCCGTATCTTTATTCCCGCAAAAAGGTTATTGTGTTATTCCTGAAAAAATTAATGTTTATGTCGGTTTTAGTGATCCGGTTATTTATATTTCCAGAGAGTTAAAGAAAAACTCTTGTCAGTATAATTTGGTTATGTTGCATGAAAAGACACATCAGCGCATTAATAAAACGGCTTTAGATTATTTTGTTCCATATTTTCAATTTGCAGCATCTAAAATTGGATATGAATTAAAACCTCTCTATATAGAAAGTTTAGATGAGATAAATGCGGTGACTAACAAAATGACTTTAGAGTTTACGCGTCGTTTTGATAAAGTTTTAGCTATATTTAAAAAAGAGCTTGCCGTGGAACAGGGCAAGCTTGATAATCAGGCAAATTATATGATTGAAGATGATATTTGCCGAAATTTTAATGCAAAGCATTTTCGCCGTTAGTTAACAAAGCATCCAAAAAAGCATTGATACCTTTATATGCGGCATCAATATATGTTTTATCTTTGGCAGAATTGTTATTGTAAAAGATACGAACAGTGGTCATGCCGATTTCTTTAGCAAACTCTAAATTTGAATAGCTGTCATCAACAAAAATGCAATCTTTAGGGTCTTGTTTTATTTTTTTGCAAAGTTCTGAATATACATCAGAGCTTTCATTCTTTTTATAGACGCCGAAATCTTCAACCGAATAGAATTTTCCTTTGAAGAATTCATAAAGACCAATACGTTTTAATATGCGTTCGGCAGCATTGCGGCTACTGGTTGTAAAAACATATTGTTCATAGGGGAGTTTTTCTAAGCGGTTTAATAAGCCATCATAGGGTTCAATAACGTCTACGGGTTTTCTTTCATGATATGCTTCAAACAAAGCTTTTGGGTCAATGCCATAGTCTTTTATAAAGATTTCTCCGCCGTTGCGATATTCTTTGTATGATTCTTTTACCATAGCTTTGGCTTTTTGAATGTCCATTTTAAGACCCAAATCTTCAACCAGAGCAATGGCTGTGGCTTCATCTAGCATATCTTTGAATTCATCTGTTTCTACATAGAGGGTATTATCCAAATCCCATACAATGACTTTTTTATTTTGCACTTTTTTCTCCATGTTTTTTTTATTTATGCAACTTATTCAGGTTAACAAGTTGCGGTGGCTTCGTCAATAGTCATTTTGCGTTTATTTGGTGTTTTCGAGGGCAAAAATATCACTAACATACCAACTATCATTTTTGTTTTGCAGTACATAAATGATATTGCCTTGGCATAGACCAAACCAGTTGTTGTTGCATTGACTTTGGGTATAGATATGCAGTATTCCGCCGGCTAAGGGTTTTATTTTAGTAACTTTGTATGCTATTTTGCTTGGACGTTGCAGACTTTCATCTTCCATGAGAATAAATTTGGGAATATTAAGAGAGGCGCAAGAGGGCGTATGAGGCGAAAGTGTGCATTTTACGGCATTGTTTATTGCGTTTATTATCGGGTTGTTATGAGTGAAAATTGTTTCAGAATCGGTATTAGTAAAACTAAATGTTTGATTGAGAATTTCTGCGCTTGGAATATTGAACATTTGGATTTCTTTAGTCTGAATTTCTTCTGATGCAGATTCTGAATTTTGTTCATCTGAGCAAGCATTTATCAATAGCAAGCTTAAACAAAATATAAAAAATTTTTTCATAACGCTTTCCTTTTTTTTATTTTGAACTCATGCCTGTTAGCTTAAACGCTTTTTATTTTTTAGACAATAAAAAAGGGAAGTAATGAACTTCCCTTTTTTGCAATGAATAGGTACAAATTAGAAATTGTATCTTGCACCGATAGAATATTCCATCATATCGTTGGATTCTGCAATGCGTTGATCTAATTTGGTGTAACGAGCCAAAGCGCGAACAGCAACATTTTCGGTTACATTGTATTCAGCACCGGCACCTAAACGATAACCCCAAGTACCTTCACCTTCGGTTTTTTCGCCTTCATATTTGTCTTTGAAATCATAATATGCTAAACCAGCAGTACCAATCAAAGAAAATTCTTGATCGCAACCCAAGGGGAGGTAGCCCAAAGCGTCAATACCATAAGCTTCATATTTAGCTTTGTCGCCAGCTTTTTTGTCTGAAGTAGTGCGTTGGTAGAAAGCTTCAACACCAAAGTTTTCATTGTATTGAGAACCAACGAAAATTTTGCCAGAGTTGAAGTTATTTGCACGTTCAGCACCATTCAAGAAAGAATAGCCATATTCAGCACCAACATACGGATTGTATTCCATAGCTTCTGCATTAGCAGCCATTGCAATGGCAGATGCAGCAACCATCAATGCACCAATAGTTTTTTTCATCTAATTTTTCCTTTATAAAGTTTAACCTTTGTCAGATTTTAACTTGCTTGTTAAAATCTATACAACCTATACTTTACAACTTATTTTCTAAAAAGAAAGTAAATTTATATTACAAAATTATTGTTTATGTAATAAATTCGTGTTAATCTTAATGATTATAACGGTTTGAGGCAGGTATAAAAATGTTAAAAAATTGTCAAAAAGGCTCATCTATGATTGAAATGATTGGTGTTATGGGGATTATTTCCATGATTACCGTTGGTATTTTTGCAACAATTTCTAAAATTTATGATCGATATCATCAAACTGCCGTGGTGACTCAAATCAGAGATTTGCAAAAAAATATTCAAATGCGTTATGCCACTGCTTCAGATTATCGTGATTTGACTAAAAATAATATTGTTAAAACTTTGATTGATGAAAGAGTTATTCCTTATGATATGGTAAACGGAGACCAAATTTATAATGCTTATGGCGGAGAAGTTTCTTTGTCCGGAACCCAATATGATTATACAATTACTTTTAAAAATATCAAAAAACCTGGCTGTATAGATTTATTATCTATTGACTGGAGTGTTAACAATACTTCAGATTTGATTAAGTTGAAAGTGGATGGAAAGACTTATACTTGGACAGGATTAAATGGTTCTTTAGAATTGCCGGTTGATTTGCAAGATGCGGCGGCACTTTGTAAAACGGCTCAAAATCAGAATACTATAGAGTGGACTTTTCAATAAATGAGGAAGTGTGATGAAGGTTAATGATGTTGGCAAAAATAGTGAAGTATCTTCTCAAAAAATACGTAAAAATACAAGTGGTTCCGATTTTGCGTCTTTTTTGAAAACCGCGACTGATACCCAGCCTTCTCCGGTTTCGGCGATGTCTAGTGTTTCTTCTTTAGATGCTATTTTTGCAACACAAATGGTTGATGCTACTGAAGAAAGAGAAAAAAGAAAAAAATTGCTTAACAGAGGCAAAAGTTTGCTCGATAAATTAGATGAAATTCGTTCGGCTTTATTAATGGGATATATTTCAAAAGAAAAATTAATTGAGATTTCTCGTCTGCTTAATGAGCAAAAAACAATCTGTGAAGATGAACGTTTACTTGATATTATTGCAGAAATTGAACTGCGTGTTGAGGTGGAACTGGCAAAATTGATAAATTAGCGGTTAAAAGTTGATTATTTTACTTGAAGTTAATCCTTTTAATATATAATTTGCTTACAATAAAACCAGTTCAATTATTTTGAAGGAGTAGAAACATGGAACCTGTTGCAATTTTACCGCCGGATTATCGTCCGTCTGCTGACGAAGAATATATGAATCCCGTTATGTTGGAGTATTTTCGTCAGAAGCTCTTGAGTTGGAAAAAATCTTTAATTAACCAATCTAAAGATACTCTTGATGATTTGAAACAAGGTGGTCTGAACCAACCTGACCAAATTGATAGAGCTTCTTTGGAAACTGATAAGGCTTTGGAATTGCGTACTCGTGATCGTGCTCGTAAGTTGATTTCAAAAATTGATGAAGCCATTAAACGTATTGAAGATGGTGTGTATGGCTATTGTGAAGAAACCGGTGATCCAATCGGAGTTGAACGTTTGGAAGTGCGTCCGGTGGCTACTTTATCCATTGAAGCACAAGAACGCCATGAAAGAATGGAAAAAACTTACGACGATGAAGCTTAAGTCAGATGCTTGAGAAAGATTTTATTCTGGCTTCCGGCTCGCCGCAAAGAAAGGCTTTATTATCGCAGATAGGCTTTGTTCCTAAAGCTATTATACCGGCCGATATTGATGAAAGCGAAAGAAAAAATGAAAAACCTTTTGCTTATGTTAAGCGTATGGCAATAGAAAAAGCTTTGAACGTGGCTAAACTTTATCCCAATGAAGTTGTTTTGGGAGCCGATACTATTGTTACGGTTGGTACAAAAATTTTGCATAAATCTCGCTCTGATGAAGAACAGCGTAAAGTTATGCAGCTCCTTTCCGGAAAAGCTCACCGTGTTATTAGTGCCGTTTGTGTTATCAATAAGCATGGTGTTGCTAGTGTTAAGGTCAATTCTACTCGCGTTTTGATGAAAAATCTTTCTCAAAAAGAAATTGATGATTATGTGGCTTCTCATGAATGGGTGGGATGTTGCGGTTACAAAATTGAAGGAAAATTGGCCGCTTATGTTAAGAAAATTGTCGGATCTTATTCCGGCGTGGTTGGTTTGCCTCTTTATGAAACCCAGAATTTGCTTTTAGGAGTTGGAATAAAATGAGTATTGATACTATTGTTTATGAAGCAAAAAATAATGCTACTCGTATTGCCCTTTTAGGAAACAGTGATTTAATAGAACTCGAAATTATTGAAGCAAATCGGGCTTTGGAAGGCAATATCTACTTAGGAAAAATTACACGTAAGATTGAACTTGCCAATGGCAAAATAGGTTTCTTTGTTGAATTGGGCGAAGGTCGTGAAGCGTTCTTAAATGCCGAAGAATATGGATTAGATGAACTCAAAATTTGCGAAGGACAAAGTTTGGTCGTTCAAGTTTTGCAAGAAAAACGTGCCGAGAAAGGTCCAAAAGTTACCAGAGCGTTACAATTCGTTGGTGAAAATTTAGTTTATTGTCCTTATAAATTAACAGTGGAAGCTTCTTCGAAAATTAATGACCGAGCTAAAGCTGAAGCTTATAGACAACTCGTACTTGAAAATACAATCGGGCAAGAAGGATGGATTGTTCGCACTTCAGCCGTGAATGAAACTGAAAAGCAAATTTTAGATGAAATGGCTTATTTGCGTTCTCAATATGAAAATGTGCGCCAAAATGCCAGAAAATTTTCTGCTCCGGCATTGCTCCTTGCTAAGACAAATCCGGTGTTTGAATATATAAATAAATATCAAAATCAGCTTAAAAAAGTGGTTCTCAATAGTCGTAATGTTGAAGATGAAATTAAAGCACGTTTCGGTGAAAATGTTATTACAGAGATAGATGCTCAACCATTTGAAACATTTGGCTTGGAAGATGCTATTGTTGAAGCTTTGGATAAAAACGTGAAGCTTAAAAGCGGTGGTCGTTTAACAATTGAGGAAACAAAAGCCTTTGTTGCTATTGACGTTGATAGCGGTAGAGACAATGGTAAAGGGAGTTTGTCTCATCTAAATGAAGAAGCTGCCGTTGAAATTGCAAAACAAATCAGATTACGTAATCTATCAGGAAAAATAATTATTGATTTTGCCGGTTCTTCTGATTATCGCTATTTGAAATCGGTTATAGAGGTTTTGGAAAAAGAAGTGGCTGATGATGCAACCAGAACCACGGTTTTGGGTTTGAGCCGAGCCGGAAATGTTGAAGTTATCAGAGTTCGTAAGCGCCCAAGTTTGCTTGATATGCTTTCAGTTGAGTGTGAAAGCTGCCAAGGAACAGGGAGAGTTTTGAAATGAAATGTCCTATTTGTAAAAAAGAATTTACCGATTTGAAATATCGTCCGTTTTGTTCTAAGCGTTGTGCCGATGTTGATTTGGGTAATTGGCTCAATGGTAGCTATGCTATTCCGGCTGAAGAATTGGATGAAGAAGATATTAAAGAATTGAACGAAGCTATGGAAAAAAAGCTTTATGAAACTGAAGAAAATTAGTTTTTAGTCATAAAAAAATCCCTTCTTTGTTAAGAAGGGATTTTTTTTATTTTGGAGATTTATGCACTTTATATTTATTAGAAAGTGTAACGTAAACCAAAGTATACTTCGTGAGCGTTGACATTGGCGTTTTCAATATCACCCATATCAAGATAGCGGTAACCGGCATCAATGTTCAAACATTTGTTAACACGAACGGTCATACCAGCACCTAAGCTCCAAGTGAAGTTGTCGGATTCATTGCTCTCAACAATTGTTTTGCCATAGCTATAGCTAAAGGTGTCTAAGCTAACTTGAGACCAACCGATACCGGCGCTGACATAAGGACTAATAACATAGTTAGGCAGAAAATCAAAATAACCATTTAACATTAAGTTTGTTGCACCAAATTCTACACCGCTTTTACCTTCAGGACTTGATTCGGTATGATCTTCACGGTAAGAATATTCCAATTCTGCACGGAAGTATGAGTAGCGATAACCGACGGCACCGCTCATCATCCAAACGTTGTCAAAATCAACTCCTGCGGCAGCACTAACATTATCATCAATATCATTCAGGTTAGAGTTGGTGACACCACCACGAAAGGCAGCATACCATCCGTCACGGGCGGAAGCTGTTCCGGCTATAACTGTTGATAACAGCAGAGCGGAAGCAAAGGTTAAAATTTTTTTCTGCATATTTTTCTCCAATTTCTTTAAAATGTCTATATTTCCTAAAATTTGTCTATTTTTAACACGTTGGCTAAAATAAATCAAGTTTTTTTTTATGACACTTCTGTTACAATATATTATGCGTTTATATTAGCTACTTTATGTTAATAAAAAGCTAAAAAACAAAAAAAACTGTCCGGAAAGGACAGTTTTTATTGAATGATATCCAGCCATGCATTGCGGATAATAGTTTTTTGCAAAATTTCATCGCTATATGTACTTTTAAATATGAGTTTGAATGTAAAAATACATTTATAACGGTGAATTTTTTTCTTGTCTTGTACGAACTCATACTCAAAAATTTTTTCTTTATTTAATAGTTTCAATGTTTTAAATTGAAAATCGGGCAATTGTTGTTCACTATTCTGATAGAAAACTTGTTCATCTGCTATTGAGAAGTTTAAATCAATTTTATCAAATTTATAGTTTTGATTATATTGATAATATTCTATTTTCAGATTGTATTTTGTTTCTCTTTTTATCGGAACTCTGTTTTCGTGGTTAACTACGTAATTATTAATAGCGCAGCTTTGACAACGAATAGTATCCGGTTGGGGCCAAGAAAGTTTAAAATTGAGAAAGAGTTTTTCACTGTTGTTGGCAGAATTTTGCTTTTGTAACTTTAATGTACGCCTTAAAATTATTTCATTACTTTGAAGAACCCATTGGGTGCTTTGAAACGAAGTTTGTTTAACACATTCTTCAGATGAAGAAGATGTATTTGTGTTATCAAGAATAAAATCTTCCTTTTGGCAAGATGTTACAAACGCGTAAACTAATGCAACAAGCATAACATAAAAAATTTTTTGTATATTCATAATGATAGTAAAAATTATATTATTTGCTTGGTTAATCTATATGATTTTTTTTTAAAGACAACAGTTTTTAATAAAAAAAGACTGTACCCAACAATGAGTACAGTCTTTTCTTTGATTTAGAAGGTTTCTCTGAACAATTCCTGACCGTTGAAGGTTACAATCACTGTGGTATGTTCACCATTTTGTGTAATTTTGTAAACACTTGCATTGCCGCCATTAGCAACGAAGGGGTTTTCTTTATCAATATTTCCTTCAGTTTGCATCTTTGACGAATGGATATCTGCGACAAGTTCATTGCTTATGATATCATAATATTGCCAAGAGATGTTCGGATTTTTACTTACGGTAATGTAAGCAGGGTTAAGGTTAGCCCCATCCCAGCCGTTACCAACTTCTTTTGTAATATTGTTGGTATTCATTGCCGTGAATTTTTTATAATCCTTACTGAAGGAGATAATACCCTTCGTGGTTATAATGGTTCCTGAATAGAAATGAGAATATTTATCCTGCCCAGAAATTTGTTTCCATGTGACACAGATGCGTCCGTAGGCAGAAGTTTTTTCAATATCAATATCTCCCCATTCAGGTGGAATTGTCGGATCTACCGGCGCAAGAACATCTACATCAACCAATGCAGAAGATGAATAGTTTACACCATTATATTGTCCACTAATGTCAAAGTGGGCATTGTAACGGTTATATTCTCCAACTAAACCTTGCAATGGAGCGGAATATCCAGCAGGATTTATCATTTCCCAAGAAGCAGATTTAAATGGGATTTCTATCTCTCCGTCTTTATACACAGCCGTTTCGGATACAAAAACAAATTCAGATTTAACCGCTTCCCCAGCCTTGTTGGTATATGCCAAATTATAAGGTGTTTTATTGGTGGTTACGGTTATATTTGTTCCACCCGAACGTGTTGAAGTTACAGTTGTTCCTGACGTTAGAGAAGTATAATCAAATTCTGCAGAATTTAATGTTAAGTTTCTCTTTGCCGGAGCTTGAATATATATATTATAGTAAACTTCTTTATCGGTGTTTGTTTCAGTACCATCACTGAACTTCTCATTCAAAGTAAAGAAGCTCTTCCACTGTGTATCACTAATCTTTACCAATCCTTCGTTCAAGACTGACCAGCTTGTGCGAATAACTTCATCAGGTTCAACATATAAGTCAACAGTGTTGGTTAAAGTTTTGGTCTGATCATCATAGAGCTCTTTATAGGTGTGCGTGTATGTGGTCAGATTATATTTTTTACCGTTTTTAGTGACTTCACCTTTGTCAGATGGTGTGCTGCCAGAGTAAGTTATTTTGCTTGTTTCCGGTGCTAAAAAGTCAATCCTTGTACCTTGGAAGTACATATAAGCCGTAACATCTTTGGTCGTTACAACATCAACATATTCGTTTCCGTCGATATTGGAAATATCATACCTGAAGCGATTTGTTGTTGTTTTAGTTACATATGTTACGCCGTTCTTGGTTTCTTCCGAAGTTTGTACTGAAGATGAAGCATCAGCCAAGCTCAAGCGATTATCTTGGCAGAAGAATTCTTGCGTACTCATCATGGTATGAGACTGAGCTAATGTGGCCGGAACGATAGAATCGTTGGTTCCACTCAGCTTTTTGGTGATATGTAAAATCACTTTAGAATCAAAACCATTACGCTCTCTGTCAAAGGTCCAAGAAATAATTTCATCTGTCTCAGGCTTACTGTCGTCCAAAACATCAATATCAATCAGCGGATAGTACATAGAAATGAAGTCACCATAAGTTTCTTTGAAGCTTAAGGTATATTCCGTTCGTTTGTACTTTTGACCGTCTGTTGCGGTGATTATTCCCATATCTTTGGGTGTTTGTCCACTTAAAACCACACTTGGTGTCGGAGCTTTGAAATCAAGACGTTCGCCTTTATACATTGTGTAGGCTGTTTGATAAGTTTCTTCAATATTGAAGATGAAGAAATCAAAATCAAATGAATGCCGATTAACAATGGTTGTGATAACGTGTCCAGTGCTCTGGTCTTGTTCCGAAGATTCAGAGATTTTGACCGGATCCAGCATATCTTTCATGCTTAGCGTATTGTTTTCTCTGGCAAAGCGCTGGTTATCATCAACTTTGGTGTCACGTTTTAATATCTGAGTGGCGATGGAATCTCGCTGTCCAGTTTCTGCATAAATTCGCCGGAAGATGATTTTTGAAATCCATGTTCCGTTATTATTCTCTAATTCATAGATAATTTTTTCGGATTTGATTTCATCATCAGGAGCAGGAGGTTCGTTGCCGTTCTTATCTACCAAAAATTCTTGAGTTTGACTTAATTTATAAGTATCTCCGTTGTATAGAGAATTAAAATAAATCTGGCTCGGATATGATAAGTAGTTTTTGCCATTGAGGGCAATTTCCGTATATTTGTCATATGTATACTTATCATAGAAGAATTCGTGCAAATCAGAAGGCATTTCCACAATTTTTGCACCGAGATAGGTTTTCCATGCTTTTTCTGAGGAGCCATGAACGCCAATTTGATAATTGTTGGCATAAGGCCATGTTGCAACCCATTCCGAAGTTGTCTTTTGGAATACATAATCTGTTATGTCTTCCTTAACATAATCTCCGGTTGTGTTAGATGCATTTTCCTTGAAAAGCGGGTATCCAAACTCAATATTCGGAACAATCCACGGGTCTTTAGCATCATCTATCCACTGTTTAATTTCAAGTTCGGTGGAATAGGTGTTGCGCTTTTTACCGCTAACGGTCCAGAATTCCCATACGTCAACCTGTGAAGTGTATATATTTGTTGTCATATCCACCTTACGGTTGAAGAAAAGTTTTTCTGTTCCGGCAATGATAACAGCACCATTGAAAATGTCTTCCTCAGGATCAAGTTTTTCCGGAGCACTGACAATTACGTACGGATAAATTTTGTCCGTATGTTTTTTATTATTGTGGGTATGATGCCGGCAAACGTCAAACGTAAATGTGATTTTACTTTTGATGAACGGGCGTTCTCCCACAAAATAACGCTCCTGCGTTTCTGCTGTTTGGTCGACATAGACAATACTGTCTAAAATGCAATTGGCAAGTTTTATTCCTTCATATTTAGATGAATCGGTTTGGTAGCTGGTTGAAAATTTTAGCTCCAATCCATCAAATAAGAAAGAGAAAGTTTGCTCATATGTTTTCAAGACAATATTATCATTGGTTTCAACACTTGCTAAAGAAGCTTCACCAATGTTTTCTTCTTGAAGCTTAAAAACTTGTGTTCCGCGAATCATATCATTGGGCTGTGACCATTTTATTTCAAACGGTAACAACTGATTGATGTTTTCTGTTGTTCCATCACCATGTTCAAGAACAGCAATGGAAGAAACAACATCAGATACCAAAAGATTGGCATATTTCCAATCGTGTTTGATGTCAAGAGACCCATCTACGAGGGTGACTTCGTCTGGGTTAGGATCGGGATCAGGATTAGGGGAGGGAGTATCTCCACCATAAAAATCATTGTCTGAACAGCCAACGGCTGTTAAGATAACTGCCGCTATCGTCAGCAGAAATCTTAGGAATTTTTTCTTTTCCATAATACAAAAATGTTTATTGGTTATTATTTATAAGATTTTCTATCTTCTAATACAGGATGATTGAGATGTTCCCTTAAGTGCGTGAGTTATCTAAACGATAAGTCAGGCACATCCTGTTTAATAATTAAAAATTTGTAATATAATAAAATTATAGTTATTCAGTATCTTTTATAGTGCAAATTCATCTAAAAAGCAACCTAAATTAGACAAAAAAATGTTTTTTTTCAAAATGTAACAAAACTGCAACAAAGAGGGAACGGTGAAAATTTGCTACGTTTAAAAAAAGAAAGAGCCACAGCATGGAAGCTGTGACTCTTTTGCGTATAATAATTTTAATACTTCATGATACGGCTTTTTTTGCCTGAAGTATTAATCGAGATCCCCACCGAAATATTCACTCTGATGTGAGATGAATATTTGTTGAAAGCATCTCCGGAAACGCCAACAGCGACGTAAGGAGATACTTTCTTATTGGGGTTGAACTTCAAATATATATTGGCTTTGTAGGCCATGGTAAAGTCAAGCGAATGGTATACTTGATCTTCACCAGAAGCCTGCGGGAACCAGGTATTATGCATACCCATTCCCAAGCCAATTTTCAGGCCAAGTTCAACACCTTTCCCCGGCTGGGAAGAGAGGTGGTGACCTGAATGGATACCGGAAGTGACGAAAATAGCTGGAGACCATTCTGATTTGTGGTACTCCATGAGTTTGCCGTCAACCACGTAATCCCATTCGGGAAGGTGGTTGGCTTCTGCCTCAAATCCGGTTGTGAAACCGAGTTTGTTTTTTAGACAGAAGCGATATTCGCCACCTACGGTCGCTCCGTAGGTCATTTCACTTGTTTTCGGCTCAAAACCGGCGGTGCCGGCTATCAACCATTCCCATCTCTGGCAGGGGGCAATTTCGTATTGTACGAAACGCTCCCCATTTTCAGTCCAAGTCGTGCTGCGATAGTACGCGCACTTCTTGGTTGGGAATACTTCCGCAGCTGGTATAGGAGCTGCAGAGTTGTTACTATTTTGAGCCTGTACCTGTGCTGCTGTCATGGCGCTAATTATTGCCACGATCAACATAACGAATATTTTTTGCATAATGTTGTTTTTTTAGTTGGTAAATTGTGGGCGCAGTCACCAATTATGAACACGTCATAAAGTGAGAGTTGGCCCTATAAGAGTTTTTATTTTGAAATGAAAAGTTTTCGTCCTCTTATTTAGCGAAAACTTCGTTAAAGAGCTCCTCGCCGTTGTAGGTGATGACAACTTTTACGCTATTACCGTTTTCGGTAATGTTGTAAACGTTAGCCTGACCACCATTGGCAACGAATGGCTGTTCTTTATTGATACCGCCCTCGGTCTGCATCTTTGACGAGTGGATGTCGGCAACAAGTTCATTGCTGACAACATCGTAATACTGCCAAGATACATTTGGGTTTGTGCTAACGGTAATGTAAGCTGGATTCAGATTTGCTCCGTCCCAACCGTTACCAACTTCTTTTGTAATAACGTTGGTATCCATTGCCGTAAACTTCTTATAACCATTGCTAAAGGAGATGATTCCCTTAGTGGTTACAATAGTACCAGAATAGAAGTGCTGGAGTTTTGACTGTCCGGCAACTTCTTTCCAAGTTACGCAAATACGACCAAAAGCTTTGGTCTTCTCGATATCAATAGTTCCCCATTCTCCCGGAGTACTCGGGTCAAGTTCAATCTCCTTGTCAACCAATACAGAGGCGTTCTTAGTTCCCAGTACGCTATGAGCGAAGGAAACTTCGTAAGCCTTGCGAGAATACAATTTGCCGTCTACAGTTACTTCAGCAGCAGCAGGGTTGTTGATGCCCTTGTAGCTAACTGTTGCTTCTGCAAATTCGAAATTAATCTTCTCGTCGCGGTATTCAACATAAGCTTCGGTTGCTTTTGCGATAGCTTTCACTTCGCAAAGGTTAAACTTAGCTACGTAAGTAGAAGTAATGGTTCTTGCAAACTGTCCTTCTTTTACTTCGTTGAATTTCGGGTTATCGGTTGATTTGCTCAAACCGCTCACGAATGTCAGGTTTTCTCCAAATACTCTCTGCTGTTCGCTAACAGAGAAAGAGTAATTGGCACTCTGGGTGAATGTCAAAGTCTTATCACCTGAAACACTCCAATGCTCTGTAATAATAATTTTAGAGTCATTGTTTTTGTCCCCTTTGATAACTTCCTTGTCATAACCGAGGAATTCATCTTCCTTGGCTACCCAGAATTCCTGACCTACGCTCAAACCAGAAATGGCATCGTTCAGGTTGCCTGTTTCTGATTTGTGTGAGCCGTTGAAGTATAACATACCTTCTGCGTAAGCATCATACTTCTTATTATTTTCGCTCTTCTCAACAGAGTTACCTGCGTTGAAGTTAGAGAATGAAGTAGATGTTTCTCCGTAAGGCATAGCGACAGCTTTTCCTTCTTCACGCATATAATAAAGTCTCTCGACTTCACTATATACTTTTTTGCTGAAACCGTTGCTCCAAGTATACGTCCATACGGTTGTATACTTTTTAGCATAGATGTAACCGTTCTTCAGATAGAGATCAGAAGTAGATTCATTTACGCTAACGGTCGGGTTTCCTATTTCGATGGTCGGGATGATCAGCTTGTTACCGGCTTCTTCCACCCAAGTGCGAACGATTGCAGTACCAGAAACAGTTTCCTGCTCCTTAATCTGTTCGTTGTCTTGAGTGTAGATATGAGTCAGTTCCAGAGTTGATTCATAGCTTTCTTCAGAAGCTTTGGTGTAGCTTCCGTTTCCAGCGATGCTTCCTTCATAGAACTTCTCACCCGGTTTAATATCAACCGGAACAAGGACAGAGTACTGGATATCCATTGCTTCAGGATGATCTTCACCAGAAGGCATATCTGTAAAATGATTTAATGCCTTGGCTGTTACAACCATCCGGTTGTACTTCTGACCGTCTTTTTCCACGATTACCTTTTCGCCCTCAACCATTTCAAAGTCAGCAAGCTGATCTGAAATAGTTGTACTATCGTAGCGGCATGCTACGACGTTGTTTCCAAGGCTCGCTTCGTACCAACTTCCCTTCAAAGTTACTTCCATGCCTACGAAAGACAATTTGCATTCTCTCTCGTATTTTTTGAAAGATACTTTCTGGTTCTGGTGGCTGTCGGTCTTCTTTGCTTCGCCTGCGCTATAACCAAGATACATCTTTTTTCCTGATCCTGTTGTTTCTTTAATCGGAGTCCACTCAATGCGCATAGGCGCAGTTTCATGCTCGATTAAATCTGACTTCACGACCTTTTCATCAACGCGATACTCAACGTATCCGTCGAAGTAATGGTCGGCGGTTGCCAGACCGTTTGAATAACTCCAAGCTTCTTCATTCAGCTTGAAGTCGCTGAATGAGATAATAGTATCACCTACAACGGTGTTGTCACCGTTGTTTTCTGCTCCAAGGAAATCGTTGTCGGCGCAGGAGGTTGCACCGAATAAAATAAATAAAAAAATTGCTGCAAGGCTCATGATATTTGTCATGAGTTTCTTGTTTTTAATGTTTTTTGCCATATGATTTTTTTTTGATTATTTTTTATTCAGGTGTTGGTCTGTCCGATTTCAAGAAGCTTTCCCTTTGCAAGAAGACGCATCCTTACTCATTTCAAGCAAAAATAAACCCTTATATTTGAATTTACTTTCCTTAAAAAACCAACTTATGAAATCTCGTTTTCTAATTATAGTGAGCCGTAGCTCTATAATTATATATAGAGATCTACTACTCGGACATCATAGTAGTAATAAAATAATTTGTTTGACAAAATTATAATAGCATGAATTGGTTAAAAATACAATAAAAAGTTATGAATCCTTTTCTCTGCCGCAAAATGTAACAAAAGTGTCACAATCTGCTTTTTTGTCAAAGGAATCGGAAATCGAGCTAAGCCTTGATGGGGGCGAATCTCGCCAGATTCGCTTTTTTTTGTGTATAAAGAGTCGGTTAGAGCAAATTGTTGCAATATTTTGCTTGCAAGAATCGGAATCGCTGTTATATTTTTGAGCCAGTATGAATTGGCTTGGGGGCGAATCTGCCCTTAAAGCTGTGTTTTTAACCTATGGCTTTCTCATATTCTTAGAGAAAGCAAGCTTAAGGAGCTTATTATAACATGACTAAATGGGTATATACATTTGGAAACGGCAAAGCCGAAGGCGACGCCAGCATGCGTAATCTCCTTGGCGGTAAAGGTGCTAACCTTGCTGAAATGAACAAGGTCGGCTTGCCTGTACCTCCGGGATTTACCGTTACAACCGAAGTTTGCACTTACTACTATGCAAACAACAACACTTATCCGGCTGATCTTAAAGATCAAGTTAGAGAAGCTGTTGCCGGCGTTGAAAAAATTATGGGCAAAAAATTTGCCGATGCCAACAACCCGTTACTCTTCTCCGTTCGTTCAGGCGCCAGAGTTTCTATGCCTGGTATGATGGATACAGTTTTGAACTTGGGCTTGAATGATGAAACCGTTAAAGCTTTGGCTAAAGCTAGTGGTTCTGAAAGATTTGCTTACGACTCTTATCGTCGTTTCTTGCAAATGTTCTCCGATGTGGTTTTGGGTGCCGATTTGGACCTCTATGAAGGCGCTTTGGAGAAAATGAAAGAATCTAAAGGTTATAAATCTGATACAGATTTGACAGCTGAAGATTTGAAAGAACTCGTTAACCAATATAAAGAAATCGGTCAAAAAACCGGTAAAGTCGTTCCGCAAGATCCTTGGGATCAATTGTGGGCTGGTATCGGTGCCGTTTTCGGTTCTTGGATGTCTGCTCGTGCTATCACCTATCGTAAATTGAACAACATTCCGGGTGACTGGGGTACAGCTGTTAACGTTCAAACCATGGTGTTCGGTAACGCTGGTGATGACTGCGCTACCGGTGTTTGCTTCTCTCGTGACCCGGCTACCGGTGAAAACAGATACTACGGTGAATACCTCGTCAACGCTCAAGGTGAAGACGTTGTTGCTGGTATCCGTACTCCGCAACCGATGGCTAGCGAAGGCAAAGGTAACTCTTTGGAAGAATTGTGGCCGAACCTTTACAAAGAATTGGTTGACGCTAGAAACAACCTCGAAAATCACTACAAAGATATGCAAGATATGGAATTCACCATTGAACACGGTAAACTCTGGATGTTGCAATGCCGTAACGGTAAACGTACCGCTGCTGCTGCCGTTCGTATGGCTGTTGAAATGGTTGAAGAAGGCTTGCTCAATAAAGAAGAAGCTATTATGCGCGTTGGTGCTGACCAATTAGACCAATTGTTGCACCCAATGCTCGACCCGAAAGCTAAGAAAAACGTTATCGCTACTGGTTTGCCGGCTTCTCCTGGAGCTGCTGTTGGTCGCGCTGTTTTCAATGCTGAAGATGCTGAAAACTGGGCTAACAAAGGTGAAAAAGTTATCCTTATCCGTAACGAAACTTCTCCTGAAGATATCGGTGGTATGCACGCTTCTCAAGGTGTGATTACTGCTCGCGGTGGTATGACCTCTCACGCAGCCGTTGTTGCTCGTGGTATGGGTACTCCTTGCGTATCTGGTTCTAACGATATCACTATCGACTATGCTAAGAAAACAATGACCACAAAATCCGGTGTTGTTGTTAAAGAAGGCGACTGGGTATCTTTGGACGGTGCTAAAGGTCAAATCATTGAAGGTCAAATCCCGACTGTTAACGTTGAAATGACTGGTAACTTCGGTAAACTCATGAGCTGGGTTGATGAAATCCGTACTTTGAAAGTTCGCGCTAACGCTGAAACTCCGAAAGATGCTCAACAAGCTCTTGACTTTGGTGCTGAAGGTATTGGTTTGGCTCGTACAGAACACATGTTCTTTGATGCTGACCGTATTCCGGATATGCGCGCTATGATTTTGTCTGATACAACAGAAGGTCGTCGTGCTGCTTTGGCTCGTTTGTTGCCTTACCAAAAACAAGACTTTAAAGACTTGTTCAAAATCATGAACGGCTTGCCGGTTACTATCCGCTTGCTCGATCCGCCTTTGCACGAATTCTTGCCGCATACTGATGCTGAAATGCAAGAATTGGCTAACAAAATGGGCATGACTTTGGAACAAGTTAAGACTCGCGCTAATGCTTTGCATGAAGCTAACCCGATGCTTGGTCACCGTGGTTGCCGTTTGGCCGTTACATATCCTGAAATTGCCGAAATGCAAACTCGCGCTATTCTTGAAGCCGCTTTGGAATGCCAAGATGCAGGTATTAAAGTAATTCCTGAAATCGAAGTTCCTTTGATTGGCTCTAAGAAAGAGTTGGATATTGTTAAACACACTATCGACGAAACAGCTGAAAAAGTATTTGCTGAAAAAGGTAAGAAGATTGAATACCTCGTTGGTACAATGATTGAATTGCCACGCGCTGCTTTGCAAGCTGAAAACATTGCTGAAACCGCTGGTTTCTTCGGCTTCGGTACCAATGACTTGACCCAAACAACTTTGGGTATGAGCCGTGATGATACCGGTGCAATCCTCGATGAATACCGCGCTAAAGGTGTTTATGTTGCTGATCCGTTCGCATCTATTGATGTTGAAGGTGTTGGTAAATTGGTTCGTCGTGCTGCCGTTGAAGGTCGCGCTACTAACCCTGATTTGCACTTGGGTGTTTGCGGTGAACATGGTGGTGATCCGAAATCTATCGAATTCTTTGATGAAGTAGGTTTGGATTATGTATCTTGCTCTCCGTTCCGCGTACCGGTTGCTCGTTTGGCTGCCGCTCAAGCTGCCGTTAAACACAAAGGCCAAAAGAAGGCTGTTGACGGTGCTTGTCATGGTGGTTGCAGCAGCAAAAAATGCGCCTAAAAATTTGTGAGGAGGCTATCATATTTGAAATTTTCTCACTTATGTACTTTTCTTGGTACACGGCGTTCGAAAATTTCTCTATAGCATAGCCTCTCACGGCAACTTGCTAATAATTAGTCAAGTTGATTGCAACTAAGTTAGAAAAAAATGCCTGATGAAAGTCAGGCATTTTTTTTGTTGTAAGAAGTGCGGCATTTGAAAATTTCTGCGTAGCATGAATTCCATATGTTGAAAAAAAAGCGTCTGAACTTATCAGGTGCTTTTTTTTGACAAGATTTAGATTTTGAGCTACAATATTTTTTATGTAAATGCTTGGGAGAAAATCCATGAATAAAGCAAAACAATTTTTTCAGAAAGAATATTTAGACAATAAGCAAACTCCGGCGCTTATGTTGCTCAACGGAAAAGAATATGTGATTCCTCGTGCGTACCTCAATCAGACATCTGATTTAAAGTTGGCTCAAGATAATTTTATTGATGATTTTTTTGATGCTCAACAACAAGACCTTTCTTTATATGAAGAAAATAAAATTGAACCCAAAGAAATTGTTTGGACGGACGGAAAAACAAAATATACCTTCTTTGTTCCTTTTGCTTTGAAAGATAAAAATCTTTCCAATAGTGAAATTGTTTCTATGGTTTTCAAAAAAGCAGAAAGAAAATATAGAAAGGCAGCAAGGTATGCTCAGCACATTCAACAAGCTTATCCTGACTCTAAAAAAACTTATGGTGTGTCGACGGCTGATGTTAAATCATTGCGTAAGCAATATCATGTCTATTTGTGGAACAAAACCAAAGATAAAACTAAATATGGTGCATTGCTTGTGGGAGATTTTGCTCGCAAAGGAATTAAAGTTGGTGCTAAAGCTGTTAAAATCGGAACTGAAAAAATTGTTGAATTGACTCCCGAAAAATTTAAAAAAATAGCCAAACGTTATGCTTTGGTAACATTAGTTGGAGGAGCTAGTCTGGCCGGTAGTACACATGCTTTGCGTTCTGCGTTCTCATTGCCAAAACAAGATTTAATGGAACAAGTACTTCCTTTAAGTGATGAGCAGTTTTCAGAGCTTGAAACAAATCTGGAAAAGTTATCTTCAGATCAAAACTTAAAAGAAGTATTGAAAGAAAAAAAACAAATTGTTAGCCATAATAAACAAGTGTTTTTGGATAATATAAATGAGTTGAAAGCTGTTTTATGTTTTATGGAAAATTTTGCAGATTCAACTTTTTTAGATGGAAAAGGTGTGCCTACAATCGGATATGGGTGCACTTATTTTATTGATGAAAATGGTAAAGGCGATAGAGACATTTCTCCGGTTAAACTTAATATGACAATGACTATGGAAGAAGCAAATGTGCAAAAAGATCGTTATCTTATGTATAGGGTTTTACCTCAAATTATGCGAGATGTTAAGGTTCCGCTTTCTGGAGAAGAGATGATTGCTTCTTGTTCTTTTGCTTATGTTGTTGGTCCAGGAAATTTTAAATCTTCAGAGTATCTCTCAGCTTTAAATAGAGGGGTTAAAGGGGCAAAGTTGGGACGATATTTGTTAGGATATGCAAAAGATCAAGGTGTAGTAAAGCGTAATTTATTTGCAAATTATATCCTTACCAAAAAACTGAAACCGGTTGATTTTTTAGATTTACGTACGGAAGGTTGCTATACCTTGGAGATGGATGATTGTTGCTTTATGAGCGATGGTTGCGTTAAGAGGGATAAAAACGGTTTGGGGCGATTTAAAGATGATAGATTTGAAGAAAATTTAGCCAAAGCCAAATTAAACAGATATTCTCCCAAAATTGGCCCATGTCTTTTAGTTCATGAAGTGTTATCAGAAGATGTGGTTAATATTGTAAAAAAACATGCGCAGACTAAGAATGCTTCTTTATTGCAGCTTCTGGCAGAAAAAATAGGTTGTGAACGATAGGCTAATGTTTTTTGCTTTTTAGAGCTTTTTTTACTTTGCTGAATGTGCCGATATCTTCTGATAAATGAGCAAATATATGTGTCGGGGCCAAAGGTTGTGGCGTGGTTGGTGTGTTGTTAATGTAGTTAACATCACGGGTAGCAATTTGCTTAAAGGTGAATACGATAACAGCTCCGGTAACGATAGAAAAGGATAGTAAAAAGCAGATGTTGCCGAAAAATTGCATCATGGCTGATATGATAATCGGGCCAATAATCAATCCCATACTTTGCAATAAAATCAACATGCCGCTGGCTTGCGTCCTTTCGGCATCTTCTAGTTTATCGTTTGTATGAGAAACGCTTATCGGATACATGACAAAAATTCCACAGCCTAAAAATATGGCAGAAATGGCCAAGATAATCATATTTTCATCTAGCAAAAATTGTAGCCATGGCGCAATTAAAAATAAGAATCCTGATGTCCACATCAAGACAAAACGGCGGTCAAATTTATCTGATAATTTACCTATGGGAAGTTGTGCCAGCATGCCGCCAAAAATTCCGCAAAACATAAAAATTGAAGTCTGTTCAATATTTAATCCCATATTCTTGGCAAAAATAGCACCCAAAGTATAAAATGCACCGACTAAGAATCCGCTGGCAAAGCACCCGATAACTCCAACCGGAACTTTTTTATATAATTCTTTTAAGGGCATAGATTTGTGTACGGAAATATCCGGTGCCGGCAAGGCTGTTAATGAAATGGGAACAAGAGCAATGGAAAATAAGCCGGCAACTACGGCATATATAATCATGCCATTTTTATCTGGAATATTTAACAACAACTGGCCTAAGCTTGAACCTAAATAGGTGCTGAGCATATATAAGGACATAATAATGCCGCGGTTTTTGTTATTGGCTCTGGTGTTTAACCAACTTTCCAAACACAAAAAACATGTGCCGATGCAATAACCTTCAAATAGACGCAATGCGCCCCAATAAATTGCATTTATTTCTATATAATGCAGAGGGACAATGGCAGAAAAAGTGGAGATAAAAGCGCAAAATGTACGGATATGTCCAACCTTGTTGATGATGCGATATGAGGTTAGTGAAGCTATAACATATCCTAAATAATATAAAGATAAAACAATACCGGCTTGAGCTGTATCTATGCCGTTTCCGGTCATGCGCAATGCTAAGGTTGATGATAAAAGCGAAAATGCGCAACAGGTTAAACCCGTGCCGGCAAAAAACGCCGATAATGGGCTGACAATGGTTTTGATTGATGAAAAAACAACTTTAAAGGCTGACATTCTTTTATCCTCTTCTTTATGCTCATAGTGATAATCCTTTCATAAAAATAGTCAAGATTTTAGGTTTTGAGTATGTATAAAAGAGGTTGACTTTTATCTTATTCTGCATTGTTATAAAGGCAAGTCGACTTAATATATTTGGAAAGAAAATATGATAAAAAAGATTATTTGGTTTCTGGTGGCAGCACTTGTGATTGCTGCCGGTGCTTATTTTGCTTGGCAAAAATATCTTCTTTGGCAAGCTGAAAGTATGGCGGAAGAACAAGCTAAATTGGCCGATGGCTTTAATAAGGAACAGCTTGTTGAAATTGCTAAAAAATTGTCCCAAAAGGCTTATGAAAAGCCAGTTGATAATTTGCCCGAAGAACTGAAGAATCTGGATTATGATCAACATCGAGATATTCGTTTTGTGCGTGAAAACGGTCCTTGGTATAATAAGAAATTGCCGTTTGAAGTACAATTCTTTCATTTAGGTTCAATGTTTCAAATTTCGGTGCCGATTAATGAAATTGTTAACGGAAAAGTGCAGCCGATTAAATATTCTTCCGAGTTTTTTAATTATGGTAAAAATAAGCTCGATACAGATGCTTTAAAAAATGTCGGATATGCCGGTTTTAGACTTCATTATCCTTTGAATACAAGGCAGTATTATGATGAATTGATTTCTTTTCTCGGCGCAAGCTATTTCAGAGCACTTGCCGTTGGGCAGAAATATGGAATCTCGGCACGTGGTTTGGCAATTGATACGGCTGTTCAAACCGGAGAAGAATTTCCGATTTTTAAGGAATTTTGGTTAAAACGTCCTAAACGTTATGACCAAAGTATTGAGGTCTATGCTTTGCTCGATAGTCCCAGTGTTACCGGAGCTTATGTTTTTGTTATTACACCAGGGATGAATACAACCATTAAAGTTGATGCAACACTCTTTCCCAGAAAAGATATTAATAAGCTTGGTGTAGCACCTTTGACATCAATGTATCTCTTTGGTGAAAATAGCAAAAATAGGTTTGATGACCATCGTCCCGAAGTTCATGACAGCGATGGTTTGCTCGTTTGGAATGGTAGCGGTGAATGGCTTTGGCGTCCGCTTGATAATTCAAAATATTTAAGAATTAGTTCTTTCTCGGATAATAATCCAAAAGGTTTTGGTTTAATGCAGCGTGATCGCAATCCTGAGCATTATATGGATTTTGAAGCTATGTATGAGCAACGCCCCAGTGTTTGGGTAGAACCTTTGGAAGCTTGGGGAAAAGGTGTGGTCCAATTGGTTGAAATACCTTCGGTTCAAGAAATTCATGATAATATCGTTGCTTACTGGGTGCCTGATGAAAAAATTAAAGCAGGTAAAGAATATCATTACAGCTATATGCTCCATTGGGCAAATCGTTTGCCGGTTGATAACGGCTTGGCTAAAATTGAGGCTACATATACCGGTATTGGCGGTGTTTCTGGTATGCTTGAAAATGAAAAACGTAAGTTTGTTATAGATTTTCAAAATATTAAAATTAAAAACTTAAAACAAGCCATTGAGCAAGGTGATGTTAAGGCCAATATTTCGGTTAGTGAAGGCGATGTTAAAGGTCATCATTTAATGTATAATCCTCTTACCGGAGGCGCATTGCTTTATATGGATTTCAAACCCAATGGCAAAACTTCCGAAATTAGAATGAATTTGGAAGATAAAAACGGAAAAAGACTTTCCGAAATATGGAGTTATCAATGGTTGCCTTAAAAGTTCAAAGCCTTGATGGTATTGTGACGGCATATGCCCAAAGTTTGGGATATCGTGATGAAGGTTTACAAAAAATCGTAAACTTTTTGATGGATAATTATGCCGAAAAGCTTAATCAAGAAGATGTGATTGCTTCTTTAGATGAAATTTTATATGCGACGGTAAAAAAATTTATTCCGACACCACGTGGTGAAAAAATGCAAGCTTTGGCTATGTTTAAGGCGATTTTTCTGTTAAATGACGGCGCGGAAAAATGTGGCTTGGCTTTGTTTGAAAAGGGCGAAATTTCTCCTGAATTGCAACAGCTTTTGAAAGAAAATGTGCTGCAATCGGCGCCGCAGATTAAAGCTTCCAAAATGGATGCGCAGAAAATTGAAACAATTGATTTTTTTGCTTTTTTAGGTAAACTTTTTCATTTATTCCGTAAAGGTTAATAATCTATGTCTAATAATCTTCATGAAAATCTGATTAATCTTAATCCGGAGAGAGTAAGTCATCGTCGTATTAAAGTTTTTGGATTGATGATTGTTTCAACCTTATTGGCTACGTTTAAATGGATTTCTTCCATTCCGACAGATAGTTTTTGGCTGACAAAAGTTTTGATGACAATTTTGTTTGTTTTAACTTTTGCATGGATTGCTTTGTTTTTCTGGTCAAGTATTTTTGGTTTTTTAGAGTTGATGAATAGACGTAAAGTCCCAGGGATAAATTGGCTACCTAAAGATGCTCCTTTGACAACTAAAACAGCTATTCTTATGCCTGTTTATAACGAATCTTCGGTTAATGTATTTGCCAATCTTTTAGCTATGGCAGATAGCTTGCACCAAACTCAAAATGGAAAGCATTTTGATATGTTTGTCTTGAGTGACACGACTAATCCCAAAGTGTGGGTGGAAGAAGAACGTGTTTGGTTGGAAGCTAAACAAAAAATGCCGCAAGAGATTAATCTTTATTATCGTCGTCGTGCAAAAAATACGGCGCGAAAAAGCGGAAATATTGAAGATTTTTGTACTAAATGGGGTGCTTATTATGACTATATGATTGTTCTTGATGCCGATAGTTTGCTCGAAGGCGCAACTATGGTTAAAATGGTGCAGCTTATGCAGGCTAACCCCAAAACAGGTATTATTCAGGCACCGCCGATGTGCTTGAACGGACATAGTCTGTTTGCCAGAATGCAACAGTTTGCTGGTAAAGTTTACGGACCGATTGTTTCTGCCGGTTTGGCTTATTGGCAAGTGGGCGATAGCAACTATTGGGGACATAATGCCATTATCAGAGTAAAAGCTTTTATGGAATGTTGCGGTTTACCGGTTTTGAAAGGAAAAGCTCCTTTTGGCGGTATGATTTTAAGCCATGACTTTGTAGAAGCAGCTCTTATTCGTCGCGGAGGTTGGGCGGCTTGGTTGTTGCCTGAACTGAAAGGTAGTTATGAAGAATGCCCGCCGACAATGATTGATTTTGCCATTCGTGACAGACGTTGGTGTCAGGGAAATATGCAACATTTGAAGATTTTGATTTCAAAAGGCTTGCATCCGGTCAGCCGTGTGCATTTTACCATTGGGGTGATGTCTTATCTTTCTTCTCCTTTATGGTTGGCTTTCTTGGTAGTGGGAACGGCTATTGTCCTCGGGCGCGGTATCTTCCCTCCGGTGTATTTTGAAGAAGTACGCACACTTTTCCCCGTATGGCCGATTTTTGATAAGCTAGGAACAATTACTTTGTTTGCGCTTTCAATGTTTATGCTTATTTTTCCTAAATTTTTAGGGCTTATTGTTTATTTGCGCGATAACAAAAACAAAAAGAAAATTGGTGGAGCTATTGCGGCTTTCAAAAGTGTGATTGCCGAGATTGCGATGAGTGTTTTAACTGCACCGATTATGATGATGTTTCAAAGTAAATTTGTGTTTGATATTTTTGCCGGTAATTCGGTTTCTTGGAATACGCAGAATAGAGATGATACCGGAACATCTTTTAACGAAGCTGTGGCAAGACATTTATCACATACGATTTTAGGTATTATTTCAACAATTGTGATTTGGTTCTACGCTCATTCTATTTTTTGGTGGATGCTGCCAATTACTATCGGTTTGATGTTTTCTATTCCAATTTCAATGTTTACATCGCGTGTTACTAACGGGGAATGGTTTAAAAAACATAAATTCTTTTTAATTCCTGAAGAAACAGATGCTCCAAAAATTTTGCGTGAAGCCAAAGCTCATTTGAAAAAGCTTGAAGCTAATAAAACTCTGGTGCAAGGTGTGGCATTGCTTGTTGAAAATGATGTCTTAAATGCGTTGCATATTTCTATGTTGCAAGTGAATGGTCCAGCACCTGATTTTACGCGAGAAACAGCGCAAAATGCCGAAATTAAACTAGAGAATTATTTGCAGTATGCCAAAGAGATGGATTTGAGCAAAGATGAAGAATTGTCTCTGCTTTATAATCCTAAGTTGTTATTACAAGCAAATGTTGGAAAATATTTAAAAGATTAAGCCTGTTTGTTCTAATTTTTCTATGATAGGTTTATCTGCTGGCGGAAATTCATAGTTTTTTAGTTCAGAGATTGAAACCCAACGTATTGCCTCATGCGAATCCATGTAGTCAATTTGTTGGGTTGGGCTTTCGGCAAAAAACGCATTAAGGCTGATGGTTCCGAAGTCATAAGAAAAGTCAGATTTCATAAAGAATTTTTTGATTGATATTTCTAAATGTAATTCTTCCCAGATTTCTCTTTTGAGGCATTGCTCAAGAGTTTCTCCTTCTTCCAATTTTCCGCCCGGAAATTCCCACAAACCGCCTAAAGATTTATTTAATTTTCTTTGTGCGATTAAAATTTTATCTTTATGGCAAATTATACCCGCAGTTACAATTTTCATTTTACAAATTCTCCTTTCAGAGTATATGATAATATTGTTTATCGTTATAGGTGGTATTTAAACAGATAGCAAGAGGATTGTTTCAATGAAAAAACTTATGCTTATATCCGCTATGTTTTCTATGGTAATGCTTTCAACGGCACAGGCGCAAAATGTGGCTGTGAAAGAAGGTGTGTTCGGAGAAAATGATGAAGTTGGTACCAAAACAGTTCAGCCAACCGTTAATCGAGTTTATAAGATTGATAATTTGGCTAAGAAAAAAGCTGAACTTGAAAAGCAAAAAGCAACACAATTGCAAAATAAAAATTCTTCGTCAGAGAATTCTGAGGGCTTAAAAAAAAACGCCCAAGGAAACGACACACTAGTCACCAACTCTGGAGATGAACAGGTAAAAACTCAAGAGTTTCAGCCTTATCTCGGCGGGTATAAAAAAAGAAGCTTGGATGAAATTGAAGCTAATTTGAAACTTCCTCCTCAAGAGCTTTTGAAAAAGATCAGAGAAGAAAGAAAACAAGCTAAAGAAGCCGCCGCAGAACAACCCTTAGTGTCCTCAAAAGAATATAATGAAACAGTTGCTGATTCATTAAAAGCTCGGCGTGAAGAACGTCGTGAAATGACTAAAGAAGAACGTCGTGCCATTAAGGAAGAACTTAAGGTTTTATATAAGGCTCGGCGTGAAGAAAGACGCAATATGACCAAGGCTGAGCGTCGTGCTATTAAAGAAGAACTCAAAGCCAAAGAAAAGGCTCGGCGCGAGCAACAAAAAGAAGATAGAAAAAAACGCAGAAAAATGCGCGATATGGATTAAAAAAAGCGGGATTTATTCCCGCTTTTCTTGTAATTTTTTGAAATATTAAGTTATAGAAAAAAAGTCTTTTTTAACTAATAATTTGCAAATTTTCTCTTATATTTTTATCAGTTATTATTTTTTTATAGGAGTTTATAACGCATGAAAGATAAAAAAAGTGAGGATAAAGTTGCTCAAAGCCTTGATGATTTGAACGAAATTATTGCGCGCGTTCAAAAAGCTCAGAAAGAATTTGCAACCTATTCTCAAGAACAAGTTGATAAGATTTTTGAAGCTGTTGCCATCGCTGCTAACCAGAATCGTATTCCTTTGGCAAAAATGGCCGTGGCCGAAACCGGTATGGGCGTGGTCGAAGATAAGGTGATTAAAAACCACTTTGCCGCAGAAGAAATTTATAATAAATATCGCCATGCTAAAACTTGCGGGGTGATTGAGCGTGATGCTACCAATGGCTTGACTAAAATTGCTGAACCTTTGGGGGTAATTGCCGGTGTTATTCCGACGACCAATCCAACTTCTACGGCAATTTTTAAAACTTTGATTGCCTTAAAAACCCGTAACGGAATTATCTTTTCTCCACACCCGCGCGCTAAAAAATGTACGGTTGAAACAGCTAAAATTTTGCTAAAGGCCGCAGAAGAAGCCGGTGCTCCGAAAGGTATTATCGGTTGGATTGAAGAGCCGACCATTGAAGCAACTCAACACTTGATGAGCCATGAAGGCATTAACCTTATTTTGGCAACCGGTGGTCCGGGAATGGTGAAAGCTGCTTATTCTTCAGGTAAACCTGCTTTGGGTGTGGGCGCCGGTAACACTCCTGCCGTGATTGATGAAACTGCCGATATTAAAATGGCTGTCAGTTCCGTTTTGATGAGTAAGACTTTTGATAACGGTATGATTTGCGCTTCCGAACAATCTGTTGTTGTTCATAAAGATATTTACGATGATGTTAAACAAGAGTTTGAATATCGCGGTGCTTATATCTTGAACAAAAAAGAAAGAGAAAAAGTAGGGGCTACCATTATTCAAAACGGCAAACTCAATGCGGCTATTGTTGGTCAACCGGCTTATAAAATTGCTGAGATGGCTGGGGTTAAAGTTCCCGAATCTACAAAAGTTTTAATTGCCGAAGTGGAAAAAATCGGTCCGGAAGAGCCATTCTCTTTTGAAAAACTTTCTCCGGTTTTGGCTATGTATAAAGTTAAATCTTTTGAAGAAGGTGTTGACCATGCAGTTCAACTCGTTAACTTTGCCGGCCCTGGTCACACATCCGTTCTTTATACAGCAGACCACAATGCCGATAGAATTGCTTATTTCAGCAGCAAAGTAGAAACAGGTCGTGTTCTTATTAATACTCCGTCTTCTCAAGGTGGTATCGGTGATTTGTACAACTTTAGACTTGATCCTTCATTGACCTTGGGTTGTGGTTCTTGGGGCGGAAATGCCGCTAGTGAAAACGTTGGCGTTAAGCACTTGATTAATATTAAAAACGTTGCTGAAAGAAGAGAAAATATGTTGTGGTTCAGAGTTCCTCCAAAAATTTATTTCAAACAAGGCGCAACCGGTTTTGCCTTAAAAGAGCTTGTCGGTCATAAAAAAGCCTTTATTATTACCGATAAATCTTTGTTTAATTTGGGTTATACTGACAAGATTACATCTGTATTAGATGAAATGGGTATTGCTTACCAAATTTTCTCTGATGTTAAACCGGATCCGGATACAGATACCATTGCCGATGCTTTGAAATTGGTTAAATCTATGGAACCAGATGTAATCATCGCTTTGGGTGGTGGTTCTCCGATGGATGCTGCCAAAATCGTTTGGTTGATGTATGAACATCCCGAAGTAAAATTCGATGATTTGGCAATGCGTTTTATGGATATTAGAAAACGTATTTGCATGTTCCCTGATTTGGGTTCAAAAGCTTATATGGTTGCCATTCCGACCACATCCGGTACCGGTTCTGAAGTAACTCCGTTTGCCGTTATTACAGACTCTAAAACCCACATCAAATATCCGATTGCTGACTATGCTTTGACACCAAATATGTCAATCATTGACCCAGATTTGGTTCTCTCTATGCCGCGCGGTTTGGCTTCTGCTTCCGGTATTGATGCTTTGACTCACGCTTTGGAAGCTTTGGCATCTATTTATGCAACGCCGTTTACCGATGGTATTGCTTATGAAGCTATTCGTTTGATTTTTGAAAATATTGAAAAGTCAGTTAACGATGGCGCCAATAATCCAAAAGCAAGAGAAAATATGCACTATGCCGCAACTCTTGCCGGTATGGCATTTGCTCAAGCTTTCTTGGGTGTTTGCCACTCTATGGCTCATAAGCTCGGCGGTGAATACAATATTCCGCACGGTATTGCCAATGCTATGCTCATTTGCCAAGTGGTTAAATATAATGCAAATGAAAAACCTGCTAAGCAAGGTACTTTCTCGCAATATCATTATCCGGAAGGACGTGCTCGTTATGCTCGTGTAGCAGACTTGTTGCATTTAGGCGGAAAATCTGATGAAGAGAAAGTTCAGAAATTGATTGAAGCTGTTGCTAAACTCAAGAAGAGTATCGGAATTCCGGCTTCTATCAAAGAATGGGGCGTTGATGAAAAAGTATTCTTGAATAATTTGGATAGCTTGTCTGAACGCGCATTCGATGACCAATGCACTGGCGCAAATCCTGTATATCCGTTGATTTCTGAAATCAAACAGATGTATTTGGATGCTTATTACGGTCGCATTTAGTTTCAACCAAAAAGCGCTATCTTGCAAAGGTAGCGCTTTTTATTTTGACAATTCTTTTTTTAAGATTAAAATTATTATTATGTGATAATAGTTAAATAAGAGGGGTTATCATGTTGAGTAAAATTGAAGAAAGCTATACTTTATTTTTGAAAAAATTGCCGTTGTGGATTGCTTTGGTATTGCCTGTGACGGCTTTTTCTTTTGTTGATGAATATGTTGCACTTCCTGAATATTCTTGGGAAATGACAATTTTGGGAATTATCCTTTTATCTTTGACCGAGTTGTTTATTTTTAAATATGCCGGAGCTATTCAATTGGGGCATGTTGGGCAAATTATTAAAAAGACCATAGTTATTGGTTTTTATCAAGCCGTTATCGGAGCCATTATGATGGTGCCGGTTTATATTGCCATGCAAATTGCCCAACATCATCAAATGTTGACCTTTGGATATGTTCTTATTTGCTTTGTGGCCAATATCTTTTTAGGAGGTTGGTTCTTTGCCAAAGCAAATGCTATTTTGCCGTTGATTGCCGCCGGTGAAAAAATTTCTTTTTCCAAATTTAAGGAATATGTTAAAGGAAGTTATCTCCATTGGTGCTTAGTTTCCTTATTGATTTATTTTCCTTATGTTTATTCGGTTTATTTGATTAATTGCCTGATAACAAGTATGATATTGAGCAACTTGTTTATGGTGGTTTTCTGCTTGTTTAATGTTAAATATTATCAAGCAAAACAATAGCATATAGGCATTTTATATAGGCTCAAGGTAAAAGCCTTGAGCCTTGTTTTTTTGTGAGGGTGATATGGATAAGGAAGTTGAAGAACGTTTAATTGCGCTGGAAACAGCTTTGACACTCAATGAAAAATATGTGGAAGATTTGAATGCGGTTGTGATAGAGCAGGGTAAAAAAATTGATTATCTCGTTAAGCAAAATCAATATCTTTTAGCAAAGTTGGAAGAAGATACGGTTAAGCCATTATCTGAAGAAACTCCTCCACCACATTATTAAAAAAAAATAGCTCCTGAAAAGGAGCTATTTTTTTGTGTTTAATGCAGATAGCTAAAAGGCGAGGACAGGACGAACGTAAGCATCGTACATCTTAATGGCATAGTTTTGAAAACCATCATCACTGAAGTTTCCTCTATAAGCATGGTTATCACTAGCCTGAGATGATGACCAATAGTATTCAGGTAAAAATTGCACCCCTCCAATCCTTGATAAACTATTGTTTAAGGTATCTTTGTTATTATAAATTAGTTGTAATTCACCGGCAGCAGGTAAATACCAATCTCCTTTGTTGGTTCCGGCAGTAGTATAAGTATAACAATAATCTGCTGCGGGTGTCTTATAATAATTGCTATCTCCATGTGTTATGATGGTACTCGTATTATTCTTACCATTATAATCTTCTTCAGGTGAATAAGTTGTCAACCCAGGAATATTATAACCTTCGGATGACCATTCTAATTCTGATTGCCCTAAAGCAATAGCCAGTTTACGACTGACATCATATACTACACCAATAGGAGTTTTACCAGCAATGACTTCAGTTGAACAACTTTTATCTGAATATAAAATTGCACCAACTGTTGGATTACATTCTGCAACGCAAGTTCCATTTTCACATTTCTGTCCGCTTGCGCAACCACCGCAACAGGTTGAGGAAGAAACACAAGAACCATTACAATCTTTGTACCCAGATTTACAACCGGTTTTTTTATACATTGTAGCACCGCCGCCGCAAGTTGTTGTCTGCTTAGAGCAAGTTGCGCATATTGCATTGGTTGGACAGCCAGCAAGAGTATATCCCGAACAGGTATTAGCAATACAATCTTTCTCGCAATCGCCATTCTTTTCATGATATCCGGGATTACATTTCCAACCGGTTTGAATCTGATGGCTACCAGAGCCGTCATTACAAGAAGAATAAGTATAAGAAGAGTTAGCCGGTTTTGAGGTAATCTTATGAGTACAAGCAACACAGCATTTGCGTGTGTTTTGTCCACAACCATTATCACAATTTTG
>CALXVY010000012.1 GCA_944392255.1 uncultured Alphaproteobacteria bacterium
TCTTCATAGATATGTAACAGAATTTATTATTTAACCTAAAAGCCAGATTTATTTCTGGCTTTTTTATTTAGTATTAACTTCTCCTCAAATTCCTCAACACCTCTATTGTATTTGAGATTTTGGTTATTTCTGCTATGTCAAATACATCAAACTGATAGGATGTACAGGTTGCCCCCATTTGAGAATTAAAAAATTTGAGTATTGCCATATTATAGAGTTGGGAGTTGAATGTAGCCACCATCATTGGAGTTATTCCCAAATTATTAGAAACATTAGGATTAGCCCCTTTTTGAAGCAAATATTCTATCATTTTTCTATTATTTCTTTTGACAGCTAAAAACAAAGCTGTCTCACCTTTTGCTGATGTCTGGTTGATATTACAGCCCATTTTCAACATTCTATCAATAACAACTGTCTTCTCTACATTTGCAATACAAGGATTAACCACTATCATATGAAGAGGTGTATAGTCATCCAGATGCTCATATTTCATAGAGGTTCTGTCTATTACTTTCAAAAGTTTGGTAAAATCATCACCTGTTAAAAATTGCATCAAAAATGGCTCTTTATCATATAATTCTTCAAATTGATTGAGTGTTTCATACTCAGATATTTCCTGCAATTCCTCCAGCATTTGAGCTAATTCTTTATCCTTTTTCATAAAGTTTGGAATTGGTTTAGGGGAATTGAGTATTAAATCAATTTTATTTATTAATTGCTCAAAATTAACATCATCTCTCATAGTAAATCCTTTGATGCTAATTTATTTTTAATTATTAAATGTAATTGTGATTGAGCCTCAGGATAAATTTTTTGCACATTCAACTTATACAAAAGAAAAGACAAAGCCCTCAAACTTGGTTTTTTATGTAAATGCTTCAGAACACTTAGATATGGAGGGCACTTATTTAAGTAATTAGCACTAAAATTTCTGTAACTTTTTATAAATTTTTCTGCTATTAAACCATCAGCAATTTCATATAATAATTTCAATTCTTCATTCATTAAAAATCCTTGTTTTGTTGATATATTTATTTATCACTTTTAGAGGGAGAAAAAATTAAATCATTAATGATAATTGGAGGAGTTATTCTCATTTTTGAGATAAAATTGTCTTTATGAGATTTAAATGGTGAAATATAATCTTCCCATCCCTTTATGTTATAAATTTTGGAAATTTTATAGGATGACTTAGAATATAATTCCTTAAACATTTTAGTTACATAACTTACAAAAATAGATAATTCCTCAATATTAAATTGATATATTGTTAAATGAATGTGATTAATGCCACAGGCTTGTTTTTCAATAATACCATTAAATTTATATTGAATATTTCTTATTGATTTCCATTTTGTTCCAAATCTCCATTTATAAAAATGGGATAATATTGATTTAAAATCCTTTTCTAATTTTATGTCATCAACATTATTATTAGGGGTCAAAGTGAATGAAAATAATCCATATGGTGTATCTTCATTATGTTTTTTATCTGAATTCATATTTATGAATAAAGATTTTAATTTTCTAATTGTTGTTGGTGATTCTTGTGTAATCCTATTTTTAAATACTTTGGTCATTATAATTCCTTTTTTTTGATATAATTTTTTAATAATTTTACAAAAAGTTAGATTTAGTACCTAGGATAGTCTAGGTACTATTTTTTTATATTTTTTGCAGCAAAATCAATAGAAAGTAGCCATTAGGCATTCATTCCATTTTAGGATATGCAATATTGATTGATATATCAATTTGGCTCTTACAGACCATAGAGCCAATAATGGTCTGCACAATTGCAATCCTAATGATAAATTTATTTATCACTAAGATACCATAGTGCTGATAGAAAATACAAAAATAAAATGGAAAAATTTTTCAACTTATAAAATTTATATTATTATGCTATATTTGCATTTTTTTAATTATCTACTTCTTTTTATTATCAAATGAAGCAAGATATCTATTCATAAAATCCATATATTTCCTTCTATCCTCTTCTGTTTCAATAGGCTTTACTCTGCTTGTAATATCTTCTATTATCTTTTTCCATTGTTCTGATAAATTTTTTTTGGGGGAAATGGTGTATCTTTTTGCATTCATCCCAATAAAGAAAGGAGCATCCTCTCCAAATATTGCTCTATACTCTTCATTCCACTGATACACTGATTTTCTAGCTCCTTGAACCAATTCTTCTGTCTTCTGGATAGACAAAATATGTCCATAATGTTTTTCTATCTGTTTTACAGATGTCCCCATATTTTTTGCTAAGTCATAGACACTCACACCCTCCAACAATCTTTGTGTTGCATAATAGTGTCTTAATGAATATGGAGGTCTTGGTTTATTATCTGAACTTAAATAAAAATTTCTTCTTTTTAGAAAATTTGTATATGTTTTGCTCCAATTTCTCATTTGAGTTCCATCAAAATTAGTAAAAAAATAGTCATTTTCTCCTATATATTTTGAAAAATCTCTAATATTTTGATAACAAGAATAGGCCTCAGGTAAACAAACTACTATTCTCACACCTGTTTTTGTTTCTTCTGGAATTGTTACATATAATATTTTAACTCCCTTTTGTTCATAAACTTCCAGATGTTTCCATTTTATTTTATAAACTTCATTAGGTCTGATTCCTGAATTAGCAAGAAAAACCACCAAATTGTAAATCATTTTTCTTTGGTAGGTATCTGTTGATTTTGGAGACCCCACATACCAATCTTGCAGAGCAAGAATAAGTTGTGTATATTCACTTTTGGTAAAGGTATCTCTATTTTCTGTTTGAGCTCTTGGCTTAAATCTAATGGCTGGAACAGCCCTAATATATCCTCTTCTATAAGCATATTCAAAAACTTCTTGAATAGCTGTTTTTTCCATTTTTAATGATTGTGGAGATGGATTTTCTGCTGCTCTACCCTTCTTTTCATCAGGATTGTCTTTATAATAGTTTTTTCTCCAATCCCAATAATCTTCAATTATACTTTCAGTAATTTCTTCAATTTTATAATCTCCAAAATATTTGAAGAAATATAATTTTGCCCTACTTTGGTAAAAAGATTGCCTATACTCAGATTTATCAGCTTTCTTAAACCATTCTTCAAAAATTTGCTTAAATGTTTTAGTTTTGAGAGGAAGATTATTTAATTTCTTGTATCTTAGGCTATCATATAAATCTTCTGCAAAATTCAGAGCCTCTCCCAAATTTGTTGTATCACAAGATTTGATTGTATAACCTTTAATCCCTTTTATCCTTAATCTACATTGATAATTTTTGGAATTAGGTCTCTTATAAATAAGTATCCTTCCCTCTCTGTAAGAGTAAGTTTCAGTATAGAAATTGTTGCTCATTTTTTCCTCAAAACTGTGAATGACTTGTGAAAAAGGTAAATTAGTAAGTTACTAAAGTCAAGGCTTATGTGAAGATTATGTGAATATGAAAAATGGGTTGTGAAAATTCACAACCCATTGAAAATACAGTATTTTCTCTTCTGTTAGATTAACGTTTAGAGAATTGGTAAGAACGACGAGCTTTAGCGCGACCGTATTTTTTACGTTCAACTGTACGATCATCGCGGGTCAAGAAGCCAGCTTTCTTCAAAGCAGCTCTCAATTCCGGCTCATATTCGTTCAAAGCTTTTGAAATACCGTGTTTGATAGCACCGGCTTGACCAGACAAGCCACCACCTTTTACGGTGCAAACAACGTCAAATTCATTAACGCGGTTAGCAACTTCAAACGGTTGGTTGATAATCATTTTCAAAACCGGACGAGCAAAATATTGGTCAATGGATTTGTCATTGATAGTGATGTTGCCTTTACCGGGTTTAATCCATACACGAGCGACAGCGTCTTTTCTTTTACCTGTGGCATAAGAACGACCCAATTTGTCGCGGTTTGGTTTACGAACCTTAACTTCTTCGTTGTTAGAGGCGTTTTTGATTTCTTGCAAATCCATTATAATGCACTCCTTTTATTTTTCGGGTTCTGAGCAGCAATATCCAAAACAATCGGATTTTGAGCTGTGTGCGGGTGATTTTCACCAGCATAAACTTTCAATTTGGTCATCATTTGACGGCCCAAAGGATTACGAGAAATCATGCGTTCAACAGCTTTCTCGATAACTCTTTCAGGGAAACGACCTGCCAAAATTTTTGCAGGAGTGGTTTCTTTGATACCGCCAATCCAACCGGTGTGTTTGAAATATTTTTTGTTGGTCAATTTCTTACCGGTCAATTTTACTTTATCGGCATTGATAACAACGACATAGTCACCGCAGTCCAAGTTAGGAACGAAGCAAGGTTTGTGTTTGCCGCGCAAAATCTTAGCGATTTCGGCAGAAAGACGACCCAATACTACTCCAGATGCGTCAACGACATACCATTTTCTTTCAATGTCAGATGGTTTTGTTGCATATGTGTTCATATTTTCTCTCTTTTTAAAGATAGTTGTTAAATTCGGTTTGAATATACAGGAAAAGTTTTGATTGTCAACTAAAAAATTTCATTATTTTTCAATATATTAATTCATGGTATTATAATACCACTTATTATCTTATTGATTTTACTTGTTTATGTATTTTCACAAAAAAAAATGAAATATTTTAAAGGGTGGATTTTTCCACCCTTTTTTTATTTTCCTAACAATTCTTTCAATTCATAGAGTTTTTCCAAGGCATCTTTGGGGCTATAATCATCAGGATTAAGCTCCTTCATCGCCTTGACCAGAGGCATTTCTTCTTCCCTCTCCTCTTTTTCTTCCATTTTCTTTTGCACGGCGGCGAACAACGGCAAATCATCTATCATTTTGGTGATATATGTGCTCTTGTCGCTATGCTCTAATGAATCAAGCACTTGTTCGGCACGTTTGACCACCAACTTGGGCAAGCCGGCCAATTTTGCCACATGAATACCATAAGACCTATCTGCAGCACCATCAATCACTTCATGCAAAAAGATAACTTCGCCGTTGAACTCTTTGATTTTCATACAATGCAGGCTCATGTTTTTCAGCTTGCTGTTTAACAAGGTCAATTCATGATAGTGGGTAGCAAACAAAGCTCTACACTTATTGACATCATGCAGATGTTCCACCACTGCCCAAGCGATTGACAAGCCGTCATAAGTTGCCGTTCCTCTGCCGATTTCATCCAAAATTACAAAAGAGCGTTCATCAGCCTGATTCAAAATGCTGGCGGTTTCAACCATCTCTACCATGAAAGTTGAACGACCTTTAGCTAAATCATCTGATGCGCCGACACGAGAGAATATCTTATCAATAACCCCGATATGCGCTTCCTTGGCTGGAACAAAGCACCCCATTTGCGCCATAATCGCAATAATGGCATTTTGGCGCAGAAAAGTTGACTTACCTGCCATATTCGGACCGGTCAACAGCCATATCTTTCCGTTTTCTTCACTCAAAACACAATCGTTGCCAACAAAGGCACCGTTATGCTCTTTATTGATGGCGGCCTCGACAACAGGATGTCTGCCCTCTTTCACATCAAAGACCAAACTTTCATCGACCACAGGTCTGGTATAATTTTGTTCGATTGACAAATCAGCCAGAGCTGCCGCAACATCCAGTTCGGCCATAGCTTTAGCGGTATGAGAAATATCTTCAGATAAACGAATGACATCCTCAACCATTTGAGCAAAGAGTTCCAACTCCATTGCCAAAGCCTTGTCTTCGGCACCGCGGATTTTGTTTTCCAACTCAGTTAATTCGACCGTGGTAAAACGTGTGGCATTCAAAACCGATTGTCTATGAATGAAAAATTTATTTTCAAGCATTTGTGACGCAAATTTACTCGGTGTTTCAACAAAGTAGCCAATCACATTATTATATTTGATTTTCAGCTGAGGAATTCCGGTGTCTCTAATATATCTACCTTGCATTTCCATCAGCATTTTATGACTATCGTTTTTGATATGACGAATCTCATCTAACGGCGGATAATAGCCTTCTTTGATAAAGCCGCCATCACGGGCTAAAAGCGGCAAATCTTCATCCAAAGAAGCGATTATCTTATCAACCAATTCTTGATGATAACCCAATCTGTCCAAAATATCTTTCACAGCCGGAGGCATGTCTTTTATCATTTGTCCATCTGGCTTATGCGAGAAATCAGCCAGCAAATTTTTAATCTGCGGCACCAAATTTAAGCCTTGCCCGATGTTAGCTAAATCGCGAGGTCCACCTCTGCCCAAGCTCAAGCGAGAAACAGCTCTTTCAATATCAGGGCAAGAACGCAACATCTCGCGAAAATCTTCTCGGACACTATTGTTTTCACGGAAAAACTCTATTACATCCAGACGATTGTTAATCTCTGCAATATCCAAAAGCGGATTAGCAATGCGATTATGCAATAATCTGCCGCCGGCTCCGGTTATGGTTCTATCCAACACCCCAAACAAACATGCATTTTTGTCACCGGTCAGACTTTCGGTTAATTCCAAAGAACGACGCGTTGCACCATCAATTTCAATCACCTTATTTTCATGCAACTTAATCGGTTTTTCTATTCTTGGAATTTTGCCCTTTTGGGTATTTTCAATATAATCTAGCAGTAATCCTGAAGCGATAACTTCCGGCTTAGTGAATGCGCCGAAAACTTCCAAAGAATGGACTTCATAAACGTCTTGCAATCTTTTTAAAGCATTTTCATAGTTAAACCGCGCTTGCGGCAAAATGCTCAGTTGTTCACGATATTCTTTTAATACTTCAAAAATTTTCGGATTTTGTAAAAAGTTATCCGAAACCAAAATCTCGACCGGATTTAATCTTGCCAAAATTGTGCTTAAGACAACAGCCTCATTTTTATCTCTCAAATTGACATCTTGGGTATAAAAATCTCCGGTGGAAACATCAACCCATGCCACACCCATAATCTCATTCACTTTGGCAAAGGCTAATAAAAAATTGTTCTTTTTAGAATCAAGCAAATGATCCTCTGTCAATGTTCCGGCCGTAACCAGACGAATGACATCTCTTTTAACAACTGACTTTGCGCCTCTTTTTCTGGCTTCTTGCGGATCTTCCATTTGCTCGCATATGGCCACTTTATAGCCTTGTCGTATGAGTTTTGCCAAATAGCTTTCATAAGCATGGAAAGGCACACCGCACATCGGAACATCATCACCTTTATATTTACCGCGTTTAGTTAAGGCTATATCCAATGCTTTTGAGGCGATTACCGCATCGTCAAAAAACAATTCATAAAAATCTCCCATTCGATAGAATAACAGGTAATCTTTATGTTCTTCTTTTATCTTAAAATATTGTGCCATCATTGGGGTGGCATCGTTGGAATTTTGTGTCTTACTCATCTTTTTTCTAGAAAATTTATTAAATTTAAACTTGTTTGAATAATAGTATATTTATAAGCTTAGTCTAGAACTTTTTGCAACTTATGGAATGAAACCATGTTAAAATTTGGTCATAATCTATTTAATTTTGAAAAAAACAATCGCTTTGTGCAAAGAATTATATTTCTTTCCATTCCTACGGCTTTGGTGTTTATTTTACTTGTCTCTATTCAATTGATGTCGCCGATTATGGCCATTGTTTCTTATGCTTCAATCATAATTTTTAATATCATTTTATTATTCCCTATTACTTTTGAAATGCAGCAAGTTAAAAAATATATTGAAACTTTGGCCTCGGGAAACGATTTTGATGAAACATCTATGAAACTTTCCGAACAAGATTCTCAGGCCATTGTTGATGCCGTTAATAATATGCATAGCTTTTGGGCTCATAAAACAGATATTTTAGAAGCTCAGACTATTTCTGATACCGCCGTTTTGGATTCTTTACCAGACCCTATTATGATGATTGACAGAAGTGGAAATATTTTAGGGGCAAATCTTTCTGCTCGCACCTTGTTTGGAAAAAATATCACCAATAAAAATATTGATCATATTTTTGATTCTAATAATTTTATTGAGGCGGTTTCTAAAGTCTTGAAAAAAGAAAGCGCTTCCGAAAACCTTATTTTTTATGTAAAGAAACCTCGACAACAAAAACTCTATGCCCATATTAAACAATTACCATGGATGTCAAAAGGCAGAGCTGTTGCCGTTATCTCGATTTATGACCTGACAAAAGCCTTAAAAATTGAAAAAATGCAATCTGACTTTGTTGCCAATGCCAGCCATGAATTGCGTACACCATTGGCTATTATTTCCGGTTTTATTGAAACTTTACAAACAACAGCACATGATGACGAGCAAGCTCGTGATAATTTTTTAAAAATCATGAAAGAACAAGCAGAATATATGTCCTCTCTGATTGAAAACCTTTTATCCCTTTCCAAAATTGAAATGAATCAAGATCAAAAACCCGAAGGGAAAGCTGATGTTTGCAAGTTGATACAAGAAGTAAAAGAAGCTCTTTCACTTAAAGCTTCTGAGCGAGAAATAAATATTAAAATCAGAGAAGAAAGCCATATCCCCGAAATTACCGCTGATGCAGGTCAAGTTAAACAAGTGATTCAAAATTTGACAGATAACGCTTTGAAATATGGTTTGGCACAGAGTGATGTGACTTTAAGTGTTTATAAAGTTGATGCCATTCCTCCGTCAAAAAGCTATAAAGTCGCTGACGGCGGTGCCGTGGCTGTTTCTATAAATAATAAAGGTCCAAAAATAAGTCCTGAAAATTTGGCTCGTTTAACCGAACGTTTCTTCCGCTTACAAGAACATAAAGACCTTAATATTAAAGGTACTGGTCTTGGACTTTCTATTGCCAAACATATTATTTTACGCCACCGAGGAAATTTAACCGTTACCTCAACTTCATATAACGGAACAACTTTTACAATTTATCTCCCCATAAATCTTTAAAACAAAAAAAATCCCCTCTCTTTTCTTGAGAGGGGATTTTTTTTGTTTTTTAGAAGTTTGTTTTAGCAAACTCAAATTTATCTTGACCATTGATGGTTTTGATATTTTCATTTGCTAAAATTGTTGGCAATTCCATGCTTCTGAAAACACTGCGCTCATCAGCATTTTTTACAAATGCCGTAATATTACCGCTGGCGCTTTCCAACAAGCGCTTGGAAGCCACTTTCCACAAATAGGCAATTTCATCCTCTTTGAGGTCGCAACGACCATTCTCAAGCCCCATATCCATCATCTTAATACCACAAGGTGTGTGATCCAACATCACCATTCCCGGGTGGCTTTTGACAAATTCAAAGGCTTGAATTTTATTTTCTTTAGTCGGCAGAAAACTAATGCTATACAAAACCAAAGAATCTGGCTTGGTACTCACATCATAGGTTTTGGCCACCGCCAAAGCGTTGTCATAAAAATCATCCATTGTCTTTTACTTCTTTATTCTTCTTTTTAACAATATCCAAAGTGCCATTGGCGACGATGATTTCTGCAGTATCACCTTCTCCAATATCACCATTCAAAATTTTCAAAGCCAATTTATTCTCAATTTGATTTTTTAGCAACCTTTTTAAAGGTCTTGCACCATAAATTGAATCATAACCGTTATTAACAATCCAGATAAAGGCGGCATCATTAACGCGCAACTTAATCTTTTTGTCGCTCAAACGTTTCTCAATATTGTTGATTTGCAGTTGTGCAATCTCTTTGATATTACTCTTATCCAGCTTGTGGAAAATGGTAATTTCATCAATACGGTTGATAAATTCCGGCCTAAAAGAGGCTTTAACAATATCCATAACTCTATCACGAATCTTTTTGGGGTCATCAGCACCTGTGGCTGTGGACAAGATTTCTGAACCCAAGTTTGATGTCATGATAATTATGGTATTCTTAAAGTCCACTGTTCTGCCTTGTCCGTCTGTTAAACGACCATCATCTAACACTTGCAACAAAACGTTGAAAATATCAGGATGAGCTTTTTCCACCTCATCAAACAAGATAACTTGATACGGACGACGACGAACAGCCTCGGTTAAAGCACCGCCTTCTTCATAGCCAACATATCCCGGAGGAGAACCAATCAAACGAGAAACGCTATGCTTTTCCATATATTCAGACATATCAATTCTGAGCAAGGCACTTTCATCATTGAACAAGAACTCAGCCAAGGCTTTGCTCAACTCGGTTTTACCGACACCGGTCGGACCTAAGAAGAGGAACGAACCTATCGGTTGACGCGAATCTGAAATACCGGCACGTGAACGTCTGACCGCATTGGCAACCGCGGCAATGGCATCTTTTTGACCTATCACGCGTTTGCCTAAATATTCTTCCATATGGATAAGTTTTTCTTTCTCACCTTCCAGCATTTTATCTACCGGAATACCCGTCCATTTGGAAACAACGGCAGCAATATCGCTTTCGGTTACCACTTCGCTGAAGCTATGCTTCTTTTCTTGTGCTTCGGCTTCTTGGATTTGCTTTTCCAATTCCGGAATAACACTATATTGCAATTCTCCGGCGCGCTCAAAACGACCTTCACGTTTGGCAATTTCCACTTCTATTCTGGCCTTATCCAACTTGTCTTTCACAGTTGTTAAATCTGCCAAAACTTTCTTTTCGCTCTTCCATTTTTCTTCCATGGTTTTAGCTTTGGCTTCCAAACCGGAAATTTCATAACCAATCAATTCCAAACGTTCTTTAGATTTGACATCGCTTTCTTTCTTCAAAGCCTCACGCTCGATTTTTAACTGTAATATTCTTCTGTCCAGTTCATCTAATTCTTCAGGTTTTGAATCAATCGCCATTCTTAAAGAGCTTGCAGCTTCATCCATCAAGTCAATAGCTTTATCAGGCAAGAATCTGTCGCTGATATAGCGGTTGGACAAGGTGGCGGCGGAAATCAAAGCTCCATCTGAAATTCTAACCCCATGGTGAAGCTCAAATTTTTCCTTAATGCCGCGCAGAATCGAAATTGTTTCTTCAACACTCGGCTCGCTGACATACACAGCTTGGAATCGTCTTGCCAAGGCGGCATCTTTCTCCACATATTTTTTATATTCGGACAAAGTAGTTGCCCCCAAGCAGTGCAGTTCTCCTCTTGCCAAAGCCGGTTTTAACAAGTTGGAAGCATCCATTGAACCTTCGCTGGCACCGGCACCAACCAAAGTATGCATTTCATCAATGAACAAAATGATGTTGCCCTCAGATGCCTCTACATCTTTCAAGACAGCTTTCAAGCGCTCTTCAAACTCACCTCTGAATTTGGCTCCGGCAATTAAGGCACCCAAATCCAGCGCAAGTAATCTTTTTCCTCTTAGACTTTCCGGAACATCATTATTGACAATTCTTATCGCCAAGCCTTCAACAATGGCCGTTTTACCGACACCCGGTTCACCAATCAAAACCGGATTGTTTTTGGTTCTTCTTGACAAGACTTGAATTGTTCTTCTTATCTCATGTTCACGACCAATTACAGGGTCTAACTTACCTTCTTTAGCCTTACCGGTAATATCAATGGCATATTTTTTCAATGCCTCAAAATTATCTTCGGCATCTTCACTATCGGCAATACGACCTTTTCTAAACTCGTTAATGGCTTGGTTCAATTTTTCAGCATTAACACCGCTTGCTTTCAAAATATCATAAGCCTTGGTACCGCTGGTCATCACAAGAGCTTGCAAAATACGTTCAATGGTTACAAATTTATCGCCGGCTTTATCTGCCAAGCTTTCTGCTTCCATCATAACGCGGGTGAACTCCTGATTCATCAAGCTTTGTACCGAAGCCCCCTCAACTGCCGGAATTTTTGCCAAAGCTTCATCAACTTTTGCGGCAACCGTCAGCTCGGAAGAACCGGCTTTTTGCAACAAATCTCTGACTTGCGAATCTTTAATTTCAAGCAAGCCTTTTAACAAATGTTCGGTTGAAATATATTGGTGTTTATATTTTGCCGCCAGATTGATAACATCTTGTATCAATTCTTTTGACTTATTAGTTAATTTTTCAAAATCCATATTTTTATACACCCCTTTCCTGTCTTTATCTTTTAAAAATATAGTAAGGGAAGGATATATAAATCAAGACCTATTATTTTATTTTTTTTGCGGATGAATTTGAATCAAAGTAATTTCGGCTGGAGCGCCAAAACGCATCGGTGGCCCCCAATAGCCTACTCCTCTTGAGACATAGAGATGAGCGCCGTTTACCTCATATAATCCGGCTAAATATTTGTTGGCTTTTTCGGCTAAAAAATTAAAGGGGAAAATTTGTCCGCCGTGCGTATGTCCTGATAAAACCAAATCAAAATCTTTACTTGTTACCATATCCACAATGCTTGGATTATGGCTCAATAACACACGATAATTTTGCTTATTTGCCTTCTTGGCTGCTTTTTCAATTTTGATGGAAAAATATGGGTTCATCATCGCCGCCGATTTATCAGGAACTCCACCAATATATAAATTTTTATCGGCTATTAATTCTCCCTCGTTCATCAAATGCTTAATTTTGGTTTGATGAAGTCCTTTTAAAATTTGCCCCAGACCATTATAATATTCATGATTGCCTATCACAAAATAGACACCGCCTTTGGCTTTTAACTTATCCAAAATTGGGAAATATTCTTGAATATAAGAAGCTCTGTCATCAATAATGTCTCCGGTCAGTACTATAACATCCGGATTTAGAGAATTTACTTCAGCAACAATCTTTTGAATACGGTGCTCAGATGATGAGCGTGTGATATGCAAATCTGATAATTGAACTATTCTTAGTGGCTGTTTTACTTTGTCTGTGGTCAAATCTACTTCTTTGATTTCAGGCATTTTATTTGCTTCATAAACAGCAAATAATGAAACGCATAAAGCCAAAATTCCCGTAACAATATTTGCATATTTCAAGCTTTGCTGATTTTGCGGATTGAACCATTCCCAATCTGCGTGAAACAACTTGCTTATTCCATAACTTACATACCACAAAAAATCGCGTGCAAATAAAAGCATAAATGTAATGAATGCAAGACCAAACATAAAATAGCCGCCATAGGTTAAAGCATCATAAAATACACCTTGCAAAGAAAACTGTTTGCGGCAAAAGTTGACTATAACAGGCGAAAGCCACCCCAATATAATCAATATTGAGATGGCCAGCTTATAAATAAATTTCATATCCGTATAAGCAACCAATGTTCTGATTGTGATGGTTGAACAAGCAATGGTCAAAATCAGAGAGGCTACCAGAAAAAACATTTTTTTTCCTATATTATTTTAGACGGCAAGATCTTGGCTATTAACATCATCATTATTATCGGCATTTTTTTTACGTGCCGGACGACGTCCTCTGGTTTTAACTTTTTCTTCTGCGTCCTGTTCAGAGGAAATTTCCGGTTCGGTAATTTCGATAATCTTAAATTCTTTCTTTTCGGGAATCGGAGCAGCAAGCTCTGCAGCAACTAAATCATGTACGGCATCTTCATCTTCTGCTTTTGCCGCTATGTCTAAATCGACATCGGTTGCCATGTTATTATCATCAGTTTGAGAATCTGAAACTTGCTCATTTTCTTCAACTTTTGGAAAATTGACAACTTTTTGAGTATTTTTCTTTTCATTGATTTCGGTTACTATTTTACGATAGTGTTCAGCATATTGTCTGAAAACTTCAGCCGTAACAAAATCTCCGTTTGCATGAGCTTCTTTTGCCAATTCATTATACTTTTTAATTAAATCTAAAGCTGTTCCGCTAATTTTTCCAGCAATGCTGATGCTGTCAAACTTGTAATTTAATGAATAAATTTGATTAGAATTATTATTACGATATTTATTATTCGTCTTTTTCATAAGTCTTCATACCAAAATAAATACTTCTCAGATATTTCTGAATAAGCTGATTAAAACTAAAATCTTGCGTTTTGTTTTGAGAATATTGCAGATGCAAAACAAAAAATTAAAAAAAGCATCCGGGAAAAGTTGTTCCCTTGTTGTTGAAGATAATACAGATAAAATTATTAATTGCAAATTATTTTTTTAAAATTATGCATCTATTTATTCCGCCATAATCTTTGAGAATGTTCTCCAAAACAAATCCTTCCTTTTCAAAGATTTGGGCGATTTGTTTTTCTTGTCCGATGCCGCCTTCCAAAAAAACATATCCTTTTTCTTTGAGCATTTGATAAGAAATTGCAGCAATTTTTCTATAATGATCCATTCCGTCAATCCCTCCGTCTAGAGCAGACAGCGGATCATGATTTTTTACTTCTTCTTCCAAATGTTCAATGTCTTGGCTCGGAATATAAGGCGGATTTGAAACAATAATATCAAAATCATTACCTAAACTTGAAACAATCTCTTCATCAAACCAACTGCCATGGATAAACTTGATGCGATTTTCCAAACCTAAATGTTGTGCATTTTGTTTTGCAATAGCTATGGCTTTTTCTGAAGAATCTAGCGCTATCCCTTTTAGCTTTTCTACATCTCCTAAAATTGAAAGTATGATGCAACCTGAACCGGTACCTAAATCCAATATTTTTTGTGCATTCATCTTCTTGGCATAAGCAATTGCGGCTTCCACTAAAATTTCCGTATCCGGACGCGGAGATAAAACATCTTCACTCACCACAAAATCATATTTATAAAAACCTTTCTTGCCTAGCAACTTGCATAATGGATAATGATTGATACGTTTGGCGACCAGCTCTTCTAACTGTTTTTTTTGCTCGGCATTTGGCTCAGGACAAGTAAAAAATAAATTATTTTCATCAATATTCAACACAGAAGCTAGCATCATTCTTGCTTCAAGCTTAGCATCTTCAATTTGATGTTCTTTTAATATATCGGCGATTTTTTGAACTGCATTTATCATTTGTTATCCTTTATGTTGGCTTGAAGATACCCTTCCTTCTTTGTATTTGCAAGTTTAAAACAACAAAACGCCCCGAAGGGCGCTTTGTTAAAAAAAGCGTTTTATCAATTAAGCATCATATCCGCCACGACTTTTGTCGGCTGTATATACCGGCTTATCATCTTTTTCGCCACGGATTTTTTTCAGACGTTCGTCCATGCGGCTACGTGCTTCTTTAAAATATACCGAACTATCAGCATAGTTCACAACCCGCTGAGTATCGGTATTTTTTTCTGCTAACAGTTCCATTTTTTTCTCCTTTTCTATCAGGCCGCTTCTTCAAGCTTCATTTCTTGACGAACCATGTCTGATAATTTTTCAAAAGCTTTTTTCTCAATTTGTCTTACTCTCTCTCGACTGATACCAAACTTTGTACCAATTTCTTCAAGAGTAATTTCATTCTCGGAAAGCATACGATTTTTTATAATATATTGTTCTCTTTCGTTTAATTTATTCAAACAATCGTACAAAACTTTTTTCTTAAAACCGGCTTCTTGGCGGCGGCTTATATTTTCTTCAATGTTTTGACGATTATCAACAATGAAGTCCATTTTTTCAGAATCGTCTTCATCAGAAACTGATACATTTAAGGAAGAATCTCCGCCTAAACGACAATTCATTTCTTTAACATCAGCCTCATCTACAACCAATTCTTTGGCAATGCTTTTAACGACTTCTGGTTCAAGTTCCTTATTTTCATATATTCCTAAACGCGCTTTGATACGATTCAAATTGTAAAATAACTTCTTTTGCGCAGCCTTGGTACCAATTTTGACCAAAGACCAAGAACGTAAAATATAGTCATTTATAGCGGCTCTAATCCACCAAACAGCGTAGGTTGCTAAGCGAACTTTTTTATCTAAATCAAACTTTTTAACCGCCTGCATCAAACCAATGTTAGCTTCAGAGATAATATCCAACATCGGTAAGCCATAGCGACGATATGTCATGGCTACACGTGCGGCTAAACGTAAATGCGATGTTATAAGTTTTTGAGCTGCGGACAAATCTCCTTTTTGATGGAAATCTTGTACCAATTGTTGCTCTTCTTCTTCATTTAATAATGGGAACTTTTTTATTTCCTCAAGATATGCTACCAGCGAATTGCTTTCAGCTAAAACCGGCAAATTGCCAGAATTTCTTAAGATAAGCTCTTTTCCCATAAAATATCGACCTCTTTTCCTTATATAAAATAATCTTTTATACCTGCCCTCCTTTTAGAGAGCAAAACTTATTATGCACTATTTTTTAAATTGAATCAATAGCTTTAATTATTTTTTTTAATCATATACAGTTGTAAAATCTTTTGATATAGGTTGTCCGGGGAAATTGATAATCTCTACTTTGTATAAATTGTTATGGGGATAAATAAGTAAGTAAATTTCCCTTTTTCCTTCACTTTTGCACAAACTCATATCTTTGGCTTTTACACCGTCATTAATTTTTATATCAATCAATCTATCGGCAACGGCATAGCTTTCTTTGGGCGGAAAGCTTTCTATATCAACAGGAACAAAGTTTTTTAAACTCTTGAGCATGAGAGCTTGCTTTCTTTGTTCCACAATACTGCTCTCCGGATTTTCTTTATAATATTGGGCTATGCGCGCCAGAACTTTTTCATGCAAACGCTGATTGTTGCATTGAGGGTGAAAAACGGCCGGACTTTCATTAAAAAAGCCACTTTCGCTGACAACATCTTGCAATTGTTGACGAGAAACAGAAAGCATTTGTTTCTGCGTGTTTTTTTCATCTGCTGACCATGCATTATTCAGATTAGAGCTGAACAAAACAAACAATAAACTTAAGAAAATTCGGCGCATTTTCATATCCCTTAGAAAATTTTACCAAAACAGCCGAATCTTATACAAACTCGGCTGTTTTTTTTGATTAAAAATTAATTGAGTTTGGTGTTCTTGGGAACGGAATTACATCTCGAATATTTCCGATACCGGTTATGAGCATCATCATTCTTTCAAAACCAAGTCCAAATCCGGCGTGTGGAACAGAACCGAACTTACGAGAATCGAGATACCAAGAATAATCTTCTTCCTTCATACCCATTTCTTTGATTTTTTGAACCAAAACATCATAACGTTCTTCACGTTGTGAACCACCAATCATTTCACCAATGCCTGGAACCAAAACATCCATGGCGGCAACGGTTCTGCCATCATCATTCAAACGCATGTAAAAGGCTTTTATCTCTTTTGGATAATCTCTTACAATAACCGGACGTTTGAAGTGTTTTTCTGCCAAAAAGCGCTCATGCTCAGTTTGCATATCAATACCAAATTCCGGCTTATATTCAAAATGTTCGCCTGATTTTTGCATGATTTCAATGGCTTCAGCATAAGTAATGCGCGCAAAACCATTGTTAATGATATTTTCCAATTTGGCAATCAAGCCCGGTTCTACAAACTTGTCAAACAACTCAATGTCATCTCGGCAATTTTCCAAAACATGTTTAACGCAGAATCTAACCATATCTTCTGCCAAATCCATATCATCATAAATGTCGGCAAAAGCCATTTCCGGCTCAATCATCCAAAATTCTGCTGCATGACGTGTGGTGTTGGAATTTTCAGCTCTGAATGTCGGGCCGAAGGTATAAATATCACCCAAACCAAGAGCATACATCTCACCGTTCAATTGTCCGGAAACGGTCAAATGAGCTTCTTTACCGAAAAAGTCTTGGCTGTAATCTACTTTGCCATCTTTAGTACGAGGCAAATTTTCCATATCCAAAGTGGTTACGCGGAACATTTCTCCGGCACCTTCACAATCCGAACCGGTAATAATCGGTGTGTGAACATAACGAAAGCCACGGTCGTGGAAAAACTTATGAATAGCATAAGATAATTCTGAACGAACGCGGAATGCTGCGCCGTATTTATTGGTACGCGGACGAAGATGGGCAATCGTTCTTAAATATTCATCGGTGTGTTTTTTCTTTTGCAACGGATAATCATCAGGAGCGATATCATAAATTTCAATTTCTTTGGCAACAATCTCAAATTTTTGATTGCCTTGAGATGGAACTAAGGCTCCTTTTACTGCCAATGATGAGCCTGTGCTTAATTTTTTTACATCATTGTAATTATTGAGGGTATTATTAGCAATAACTTGTATATTTTTGAGACATGAACCATCATTTACTTCAATAAATGAAAAATCTTTTGAATCACGGCGAGTTCTAACCCAACCTTTGACCAATACTTCTTCCATCGGCGCTTCAGCCGTCATAAGTTTGGCAATTTTTGTTCTCTTTAACATTGTATATTCCTTATTATTTTCCTCAATTTTTTACAATTTAAAACTTTTTACGCTCAAAGAGCGTTTTAGAATATATATCACTTGATTTTATTTGTCTAGCATTGACAATTGTTATTTGGGGTATAAAATCAAAATTATTTAATTTTAGGGAGTTTGTACATGAAAAAAATTGCTTTACTTGCCTTATTGCCTTTTGCGTTGTCCTTAAATGCATGCACATCAAACATTGGTGCTAATGACTATTCTACCTCAGGGGTGCGTCAGGTTGGTCGTGCCATGGGCTGCACGGTCTTAAGTGTACGTCAAGTTGTGGTTAGAAGCGACAACAATGTCGGTATGATTGCCGGTGCAGGTGCCGGTGGCTTGGCCGGTTCCATGGTTGGCGGAAACGATACCACTAAAATTTTGGGTGCCTTGGGTGGTGCCGTTGTCGGTGGCATTGCCGGAGATGCAGCACAAAGCGGTCTTTCTAAACAAGAAGGTTATGAGTATGTGGTTAAAACCGAAAACGGTAATGTTATGACCATTACGCAAGGTAATGATGTTCTTATGACCCCGGGTGAAAAATGCTATCTTCTTTATGGTAAAGAAGCTCGCGTTATTCCAGCGCAATAATATATCTGATAACACTAAAAAAAGCGGCTTTTTACAGCCGCTTTTTTAGTATTTTATTCTACATCTTTATTTGCGATTGATATTAATTTTTTTCTTTTTACCTTGCTCATTTTGAGATTTTGGAAAGATAACTTTCAACACACCGTCTTTATATTCGGCATTGGCATCATCAAATTTCAAATCCCATGGCAAAGGAATTGTTCTGCTAAACGAACCATAAGAAAATTCTGAGAAATAACTACCTTTTTTATTTTCTTTCTTCTCTTGTTTTTTCTCACCGCTGATTGTCAGATAGCCGTCGGAAGAAACTTCCAAATCAATATTATTTTCGGGAATACCCGGTAACTCGGCAGAAACAACAACATTATTTTCGTTCTCTTCAACTTCTACTTTGGGGTTCATTTGGCGAGAGACACTATTCAAATCACGATTGATATCTCTCGGGAAATCTAGCAATCCACCAAAGAAGTTGTTTACCAAATCGCTCAAATCATTGTGATAGCCATAACGCATCGGAGTATTATGACTGTTTTCTTTTTTGTTCATTAAATCAGACATTTTAATATCTCCTAAAATTTGTTCTTGTATTCAACCTTCTAATATTGATGTAGGAAAAGATTTTGCCCGATGCAATAGTTTGTAAAAAAATTTTTCATAACAAAATACTCCTCATTTCTGAGGAGTATTTTGTTATCGACTTTCTTTATTATAAAGAATTTAACCAATCGGCTATTTTGTTATCAACTGCCCTATCATATTTTTTAGGCATATTATTAAATGAAGCCTCTTTTTGCAATTTGGCATTTTTTGCCATTTGAGCAAAATCTTCAAAATATGTTCCATAATTACTTCCTTGCGTACTAAATGGAACAACCTTTTTTCCGGCAAAATCGGCTTGTTGTAAAAAGCTATACATTGGGGTGGACATAGTATACCACCAAACCGGTCCGCCGACAAAAATAGTATCGTATTTTGCAAAATCAGGCATTGTCTCGCTCAATTTAGGATATTTTTTCTCAGATAGTTGTTTTTTTAAGGTTAAATAAAACCATGGGGTGGTTTTAATTTTTTCTTTTGTTTTTATTTCATAAATATCCCCGCCAACATTTTTTTGAATCCGCTCTGCTATGTCTTTGGTATGATTACTTAACGAATAATATACTATTAAGATTTTACCAGCCATGGGCTTTGCTTTAATTGTTTTTCCTTCATATTGAGCCATTTCTTTTGCATTTCTTTGTGCCACGCGATACAAATGCCAGCCTCCGATTGCTCCTCCGATAACAGCTATTATTATGACGATATAGAAAATTGTCTTCAGCATCTTTTTCTCCTTAATAAATTATATAAAAAAGATATGCTTTATCTTATAAAAATCAAGCGATAAAAATTTATTTGAAATTCTTGTTTTTTTGAATTTTACTATTATAGAGGAGAAAATAAATGTTAAAAGCAATTTTAATTTTACCATTTAATGTATTAATTCTTTGTCCGGCTCTGATTTTATATTTTTGCCGTTTTAACCTCATAAAGCCGGCTTTATCTTTTGCGTTTTTAGGTATGTTATTTTTCTTTATTTTAGGATTTACGCTTCTGGTGTGGACCATTCGTTTATTTCATGCCACCGGAAAAGGCTCTCTTGCGCCATGGAATCCCATTGAAAAATTAGTTATTACCGGCCCCTATGCTTATGTTCGAAATCCTATGCTTTTAGGGGTCTTTTCCATTCTCTTTGGTGAAGTTTTGTGTTTTCAATCTTTTGCTTTATTGGTATATACACTTGTGTTTATTTTAATTAATGCCATATACTTTCCTCTTTCCGAAGAAAAGGGGTTATTTAAACGCTATGGTAATGACTATCTTGAATATAAGCGTAATGTACCGCGTTTTCTACCTCGTTTTACGCCTTATCACAAGAAGTAACTTTCTTACTCTTCACCTAAGTAGCTATTTACATCTGTTATAAATGTTTCTTGAAAACTGACCGGATCATCATATTGATATTGCAAATTATACAGTTTTTTATATCCGATATTCTCGCCATACTGATTTTTGACCAAAACTATTTCCAACGGCTGGCTTAAATTGTAAGTTTGCTGATAATTGTACTCTGTATCCGTTTGATAATTTATCTGTTGAAGTTGATATAGGTTTTGGTAATTTTCATTATAAATTTGTGTTACTAAATTTATGGTTTGCTCGCAACCATAGCAACTATCTCCGTTTGTAAAAATAAAAATTTGTGATTGTTCGGGTTTGGGATTTGCTAATTGTTCATATTGTTCAAAAGTCAGATTTGGATTGTAGCCTCCTTCATATACCGGCTCTTGAGCATAGACCGGCATGGTAAAAAATCCTAATACAATTGCGGCTTTGAAAATCTTTTTCATCTTAGTCTCTCCTTTTTTCAGAGCGGAGCGCAAGCATCCTCCAACCACTCTTTATGTTTGGCATCTAGATAAGGGCTCATGATTTCTAAAACTTTTTGATGATATTCATCAACCCATTTTATTTCGTCTTCGCTTAAGAGATATTTATTAATCAGACGTTTATCAAGTGGAACCAATGTTAAAACCTCAAATTTTAACATATCTGAATTTGCGCATTCTTGGGTATAATACAAATTTTCGATACGAATACCATAGTCATTTTCTTTATAATATCCAGGTTCGATTGAGGTAACCATATTTTTATAAAAATGCGAATTTTTTGCCTGAGGAGATATTCTCGGCGCTTCATGAACATTTAAAACAAAGCCAACGCCATGACCTGTGCCATGTTTAAAGTCCATACTTTCTTTCCACAATTCTTTTCGGCAAAGTGCATCTAGCGCCACTCCTGTCGTGCCTTTGGGAAAAATACTGCTTGCCAAAGCAATATGAGATTTCAAAACGATGGTGTTGGCATCAACAATTTTTTGTTTAGGTATGCCTAAAGCTATGGTTCTTGTTATATCTGTTGTTCCGTCTTGATAATGTCCACCGCTATCTAACAGCAATACGGAGTTTCTTTCCAACACTTTATTGGTGTTTTCGCTCGGATGATAGTGGACAATGGCGCCATTACTTCCCGTCGCGGCGATGGTATCAAAACTTTTACTGATAAATAAGTCTTGTTCAGCACGCAAAGAATCAATCTTGGCAACGATGTCCAGTTCTGTTTTTCCCTTATAATTATTATCTAACCAATAGAGAAATTTTATCATGGCGACAGCGTCTTGTCGGTGTGCTTTAATATAACCTTCCAGTTCAATTTCATTTTTGAGAATCTGTTTATCTCGGATTATATCTCCGATATCTCTCAAATTTTTTGCCCCAAAAATTTCACATATCATTTGCGGCATATTCTTTTTATCGACGCCTAATTTGCCTTTTTTGACAGCTTTTAAGCTTTTTTCCAGTTTGCTCATCGGTAAAATATCGGCTTTATCGGTGTTATCGGCAAACAAGGTAACGGAGCCGTCTTTTTTTATCAAAGCAAAGGCTCTTAAAATTGGCGAATCGGGCAAAGCATCTGAGCGCAGGTTCATCAGCCAAGAAACTTCATTAGCAGAGGTGAGCAGATAAGCATCTATGTCGTTTTGTTTTAGTATTGGTAAAATTTCAGCGATTTTTTCTTCCGCGGTGATACCGGCATATTCTTCCGACAAAGAAAATACATGAGCTTTTTTTGAGCTTAATTTGGTTTCCAATATGTTTTTTTCATCACAAATAAGCTTGGCTTTAGGAAACATATCTGTAAACTTAGAAATGGTTCCGGCAGAGATTGTCCAAGGGTTATACATTAAAGAAAATTTGCCGCTCTCAAAATGGTTTTGTAGCCATAAATAAGGAAAATCTGCTGAAGAGCAAATGATTTCCACTTCTTGCGGGTTAGTTTCCATTTTAGATTGGAGTTCATAGCGACCATCTGTAAAAAGATAGGTTTTATCTTGGCAGATGACTAGCGAGGCAGCAGAGCCGGAAAATCCGGTTAAAGAAAAAATTTCATTTTCTTCTTCTAAGATATCTTCTTCCAAAAACATATTGTTGCGCGGTAAGAAATAAGCGTCTACTTTGTGTTTTTTTAAATAAATTTGTATTTCGGATAAGGTCATTTTATTTCTCCATAATTGCCGCACGCCAATTTTCAAATTCAAACATTTTAATGAGCTTCAAGCCTTGTTTTTCGTGAGCGCCGATGACCCAATCAACCTGCTCATCGACGAATCCTGACAAAACGCAATAACCGCCTTGTTTTAGGCTTTTGTATAAATTCGGTGCCATTTCTATTAATGGACGGGCTAAAATATTTGAAAAAATAATATCATAAGGGGCATTATTTTTTATCAGCTCTGAATTGTAACCATCACTTACCTCTACATCGAGCTGATTTTGCAAATTATTATCAAGAGCATTTTGTCTTGTTACCCAAACTGCTTCTTCATCAATATCTACGGCAATTATTTTTGCATCTGGCCATAATTTTGCCGCTGCTAAAGATAAAATTCCCGAACCTGTACCTACGTCCAAAATTTTTCTGTGCTCTAGATTATTTTTATTCAACCAACTGATGGCTCTTAAGCAGCTTTGTGTGGTGGGGTGGCTCGAGCCAAAAGCCGTGGCAGCATAAATTTTCAAAGCCAATTTATCGGTCTTGGGGGCTTGTTTTTCATGGATACCATAAATTAAAAAGTCTTCAACTTCTACCGGAGCAAACTCTATAACATAGTCTTTGAGCCAGTTTTGGCTTTCAAGATATTCTTTTTTATATGGCGGCAAATTAATATTTCTTTGCTTGGCCTGTTGTATAAAATCTTGCTCATTAAAATGATTGTTTTGATAGGCAACGTATTGTTCCGTTCCGTCATCATTATAATTACAACTGACTACCTCAAAATATTCTTCCAAAAACTCGGTAAAAATTTCATCATAATTTTCATTTTGAGCAAAAATAATTTGCCAACATGAACCAGATTTTTTGCTTTGCCAATTGTCTTTTGTATTACTCATCATTTTCCCCAAATTTCAGAATCATTATTTACTTCATATAAATTATATTATATTAATTATAAAAATATTAAATTTTTAAGAGAAAATAGATGAAAAAAGCTATACTTTTGTGCACTTTATGGGGGCTCGGCGCTTGTGTCTATGCCGGTGAAATGGACATTTGGTCATCTCGAAGAGCCATGTTTGATAACTTTAATTCTTATGGAATTGATTATCACAGTATTTCTAACAACTTGGTAAAAACCGAATATGTTAATGAAAGAAGTTTTAAGGCCGGCGAAGTGCTGACGGCTTATAAAGGCGACTCTGTTTTGAGTGATAAAACTTTTTCTCGCCAATTTTACGTTACAAAAAAAATCAGAGCCGTCGGTAATGGCGTTCTCAGCAATGTTTCAAGTCCTTATATCTATAAAAACAACCAAACTTTTGATATTATCGGAAATGTAAATATTGACGGAGTTCAATATAATTTAGTACCTACCGAATTGGAAAATTTTGTTGTCTTGGCTGATACTAAGACCGGACAACTCTATCCGCAAACCGGAATGATAAAAAATGATCGTTTAATCCTTTTGCGTCAAGATTTCTTGCTTGATAACAAAAGCTTTCATTTTGCCCCTGTCTTTATTACAAAATCTGAACAAACAAAGCCCGTTAAAGGTTTTGAAATTAAATATGACGGCGTACGCTTAGACAGAATCTGGTTTATTTATTACGATTATTCAAATTCTGAAAAAGCCAAACTTGAAGAATTAAGCTATCCGATACAAACCAAAAACATTGATATTAACGATGTTAAAATACGTTTGTTGTCCGTTGGCGATAAAAAAATTGATTATATGATAATGGAATAAATCAACTCTTTGGTCGATTTGTAAAAAAATCTTGCGAAAACGTATTGATTGATGTATAAACACACCGAGTTTTGATTTTTTAGGGCAAAAGCCCTTGTTTTAAAGGAGTTATAAAGATGTCTGGACACTCCCAGTTTAAAAATATTATGTACCGTAAAGGTGCTCAAGATGCCAAAAAAGCAAAAGTTTTTGCAAAATTGGCCAGAGATATTACCATTGCTGCTAAAAGCGGTTTACCAGAACCTGATAAGAACCCTCGTTTGCGCTTGGCCATTCAAGCTGCTCGTGCAGAAAGTATGCCTAAAGATAATATTGAGCGTGCCATTGCCAAAGCCAGCCAAACTGCAGGCGGCGCTGATTACGTTAGTGCACGTTACGAAGGTTTCGGCCCTGGTAAAGTTGCCGTTATTGTTGAAGCAATGACTGATAACAAAAACAGAACTGCCGGAAATATTCGTACCATTTTTGGTAAACGTGGCGGTGCGATGGGTGAAACCGGTTCGGTTACTTTCAACTTTGAGCGTATTGGTTTTATCGAATATCCTCTCGCTGTTGCTGAAGCCGATAAAATGTTTGAAGCTGCATTGGAAGCCGGTGCTAATGATGTTGTCAGCGATGATGAACATCATGATATTGAAACATTGCCTGACGATTTGTCTGCCGTTACCGAAACTTTGGAAGGTCTGTTCGGCACACCATCTGCTTCTCGTTTAGATTGGAAAGCTAATGTTAAGACCGATATCACTGATCTTGAAACTGCTCAGAAATTCTTAGACTTTGTTGATGCTTTGGAAGATGATGATGATGTTCAAAAAGTTTATCACAACGCAGAGTTCTCTGAAGAAGTTTTGAAAGCTTTGGAAGCTGAATAATTTTTGAAAAATTGTTAATAAGGCGGAGCTTATAAGTTCCGCTTTATTTTTAAGAAAGAGGTAAAAATGCGTATATTAGGTTTGGACCCGAGTTTATCTTCAACCGGATGGGGCATTGTGGAAGTTGAAAATAATCATCTTTCTTATGTTGCCGATGGCTTTATAAAAACTGATCCTAAAGCTCCCTTACCTCTGCGTTTGACCGTTATTCACAACACTCTTAAACAAGTTATTGAAACATATCATCCGCAAGAAGCCGCTATTGAACAGGTATTTTTAAATGATAATCCTACGTCGACCATCAAGCTGGGAATGGCCAGAGGTGTGGTTATTATGGCCCCTGCTCTTTATAATATTCCGGTTTGTGAATATGAGCCGACAAAAGTGAAAAAAGCACTTGTCGGCGTTGGACGTGCCGAAAAAAGTCAGGTCGAAACCATGGTAAAAGTTTTACTCCCCGGATGTAAGCCTAAAAATAATGATTCTTCTGATGCTTTGGCTATGGCTATCACGCATTATAACTATCGCAACGCACGTATACTGGGGCTAAAGTAAATGATTATAGACAATGTTTTAATAGATGTAGAACATCTCTTAAATGGCGATAAAAGCGGTCATGGCGCTGACCATGTGGAACGTGTTTACATTTTAGCCATGAATCTCGCCCAAAATGAGAATGTGAACAAAGATGTGGTTGCTTTGGCAGCTTTATTACACGATGTTGATGATTACAAACTCTTTGGTGAAGAAAATGCCCAAAACTTAACTAACGCTAAGAAAATTATGCACCAGAATAAGGTAGATGAGCAAACATCAATCCAAGTTTGTGAAATTATCTCTCATATGGGATATAGCAAATATTTACAAGGTATTCGTCCTCAAACTATTGAAGGGAAAATTGTTTCCGATGCTGATATGTTAGAAGCTATCGGCGCGATGGGAACAATTCGTTGTTTGGCCTATGCTCTTGATAAATGTCATTCCGGCACGAACCAAATTTTTGACAGAAACATACGGCCTGAAATTGATATTTCGGCAGAAGATTATAAAAAATCTAATCGAAAATCGGACAACTTTATTAATCATTTTTTTGAAAAAATGCTCAAAATTAAAGACTTGATGATGACAGAAGCCGGAAAAAAAGAGGCTTTAATCAGACATCAATTTATGCTCGATTTTCTTAATGAATTTTTTAGAGAAAATGATTGTCCCGAATGGATTTCTTTTCTTAAAAATTATGAAATGAAAAAATCAGCCTAAAAAAGCTTGCCGTTTTTCGAATAGTTTGATAAATAAGGGTTAATTGATTTATTATTGTATTAACTCTTATTTTTTTATTATGAAAAAAGTAAACTTGGAACAAGTGTTTGAAACACTTAACGAACAACGCAGAAAACTTAATCGTTGTTTGGGACTGAAAAATAAGACATATCAGCAAATATTGTCAAAAAGCGAAGACCTGTCTTTTGTGCAAAAGCTCAAAATTATATCTCACCTCAAATCAGCACAACAATTGCTGACAAGCGAAGAATATAAGAAAATGTGGGCTTTGCCAAAATTTAGATCTTTGTTCAAGATAATTGAATATGTTCTTTATCAACTTAAACATGAACCGATATTTTCTTTGGAAACGGATTGTTTTTATTTGAAAAGAACCGATTTTGAAAGTTTGTTCACTTCAGAAAATGAGCTTCTGGCTGATTTTGTATTACTCCCCTATGGTAATGATATTCAAGTTTATGAATTTATTATTTCGGGTGTTTTTTTGAAAAACATGTCTCAACCTTGTGCAGAAAACAAGGCCTTTATTCATTCGGTTGAAACAGAATTTATTGCCGGTTTTTACAGAAATAAATGTTTTGTAATTAGAATTGTGCATGACATCAAACAAAATAAAGATATTTTGGCAGAAGTCAGAAAACGTGCCGATTATGGTTTGTATTTTGCCCCAATTCAGCCGCAGCACTTCAAATTTATTCAAAAGAATATGTTAGAATTGCGCAAAAAATTGACACTTGTGATGGAGTATATGCATAATTCTCTTTTGCCGGGAAAATTGGGTGAAATTGGTCTGATTGATATGGTGGAAAAATATCCTAGTATCGGAAAAGAAAAGTGGCTGGAAATTTTTTCATCATTGCTTCCTCAAAAAGCGCCATTTTCTCAAAAGTTGTGGCAAAAATTGGCTACATTTGATGCCTTTAGCGGTATTTTTAACGGCATGAAAATGATGCTGCAAAAATATAACGGCGCTCCTGAGATTGACAAAGATATGGATTATTTCTACTTTTTGGACGATACTCGGAAAACTGCTATCAGAATCTTTTGGCGAAAAGGTTGGATGGCTGAGGTATTCGTAGAATATCTTGATGATATAGAATTTCCGGTTTTAACAAATAACTTCGTTTATATTGTAAAAACCGTAAAAGACTTGAAACAAATATCACAATTGCATGAGTTGTTTGAAGATAATGATATTCATTTCATTTGGAATGGGTAAAAGAATTAAAAAGCTTCGTATTCTTGTACGAAGCTTTTTTTGTTTAGAGGCGTGAAAATTTGCTTGTATCTCTATTGAATATTGTTTACGATAAGAACAATTTAGAAACAAAAGGCAAATACAAATGATTGCAAAATTGCGTGGAATGGTTGATACCATCGGTGAAGATTATTTTATTATTGATGTAAACGGCGTAGGTTATTTGGTTTATGCTTCTGCCAAAACTTTGGCACGTTTACATGTGGGTGAAGCCGCTTCTGTCTTGACAGAAACCGTGGTTCGTGAAGATAGCATTACCTTATTTGGCTTTGCCTCCGCTTTGGAAAAAGAGTGGTTTATTACACTGACAAAAGTACAAGGTGTGGGCGCTAAAGTTTGCTTGAGTATTCTTTCTGCTTTAACACCATTGCAACTTGCACAAGCTATTTCGGCACAAGATAAAGCCTCGTTTACAAGAGCCAATGGCGTTGGCCCTAAATTAGCCGCACGAATTGTAACCGAACTCAAAGATAAAATTGTAACCATTCCGGTGGCGGCGACAACGTCAACCGCCGATATTGAAAAGGAGCTGAATATGGATGCAGATCAAGAAGTTAATGCCTATGAAGATAGTTTAGTTGCTATGGAAAGTAATTCTGCAAACAGCGAAGATGCTATTTCCGCTTTGGTTAATTTGGGTTATCAACGTATGGAAGCTTATCGCGCCGTCAATAAGGTTCAGAGTGAAAATCCACAAGCAGATGTTTCCGAACTTATCCGCTTGTCATTAAAAGAATTTGCTAAGAAAGATTAGTTGCTGATGATGAATGCTGAAAGATTGGTTTCTCCGCATGAAACCGAAGATGAAAAAGAAAATACCTTGCCGGTTAATTTACGTCCGCAAAGCTTGAATGACTTTGTTGGCCAAAGACAGGTATGCGAAAATTTGAAGGTTTTTATTAAAGCCGCTAAACAGCGCGGAGATGCCTTAGACCATGTGTTGCTTTTTGGTCCTCCGGGGCTTGGTAAAACTACGCTTGCTTCAATTGTTGCCAAAGAACTTGGGGTTAACTTTCGTGCAACTTCAGCTCCGATGATTTCAAAATCCGGTGATTTGGCGGCGATTTTAACTAACCTAGAAAAGAATGATGTTCTTTTTATTGATGAAATTCACCGTCTTAATCCCGCTATTGAAGAAGTGCTTTATTCGGCAATGGAGGACTTTCAGCTTGATTTAATTATCGGTGAAGGACCATCGGCGCGTTCTGTACGAATCGACTTGCAACCATTTACTCTGGTGGGGGCGACGACACGTTCGGGTCTTCTGTCTACGCCGTTGCGTGAACGTTTTGGTATTCCGTTGCGTCTTGATTTTTATACGCCCGAAGAACTCAAACAAATTGTTATTAGAGGAGCTAATCTCTTGGGTATGCCGATTTCCGAATCGGGCGCAATCGAAATTGCTAAACGCTCTCGCGGAACGCCTCGTGTTGCCGGCCGTTTGCTCCGCCGTGTCCGTGATTTTGGCGCAGTTTGCAATGCGGCAAGTGTTGATAATAAAATTGCCGATAATGCTTTACGTCGCTTAGATGTTGATAATTATGGTTTAGATGCTTTTGATAGAAGGTATTTAAGCTGCATTTTGCAAAATTATGGCGGTGGTCCTGTCGGTGTGGACACTTTGGCCGCAGCTCTCTCAGAAGAGCGAGACACCATAGAAGAAGTGATTGAACCGTTTTTGCTTAAACTCGGCTTTTTGCAAAGAACCCCGCGCGGACGCGTGATTTCTGATTTGGGTTGCGAATATTTAGGTATGCCACGGGTAAAAAAATATCGTCCGCAAGCCGAACAGTTTGATTTGTTGCAAGCCATAGAAGCTGATAATAATGCTTAGAAGGAGAAAAGAATAATGGGTTATGAAGTTTTGGCACCGCAAGGACAATTCCACGGTAAAGTTTTTGCTTTTCCAGCTCGCGTGTATTACGAAGATACCGATGCCGGCGGCGTGGTTTATTATGCTAACTATCTTAAGTATGCTGAAAGAGCCAGAAGCGAATTTATCCGTGCTCTTGGCGTAAATCAACACGAGGCTTTGCACGCTGAAGAAATGTGCGGTTTTATGGTCAGAGGAATCAATATTGAATATAAAGCTCCGGCAATTTTAGATGATTTGTTGTCTGTTACTTGCGAAGTGATGAACCTGAGCGGTGCACGCTTGGAAATGAAACAAGAAATTTATTGCCAAGATAAATTGCTCGTTGCCATGACGGTGCAGTTAGCTTATGTCAGCCTTAATAAAAAGCGCCCAATACGCATTCCTGAAGCATTGGTAAACAAAATTGAAAGTTTATAATGCCTGAAACCGAACTTATAGACGTTATTACAATTGATAGAAAGAAAACCGGTGAGGTCTTGCCGCGGAAAGAGTTTGTACCGCAGAAAAAGCATTTTTTGAGTGTACACGTCTGGGTTAAAAACAGCAAAGGCCAATTTTTGATGCAAAAACGTTTGCCGACCAGAAAAGTTGAGCCTAATATGTGGTCGATTCATGGCGGTTTGGCTGATGCCGGTGAAACTTCTTTGGAAGCAGCTAAACGCGAAACACTTGAAGAAATTGGTCTCAAAATTGAAAATCCGGTTTTGGTGTATCAAAATCCAGAACCTGACCCTTGGGGCGGTATGGTCGATGTATGGCTCGCCTATTCTGAAGCAAAAATTGAAGATTTAACTTTACAGCCAACAGAAGTATCTGACGTGCGTTGGTTTAGCATGAATGAACTTGAAGATTATATTAAACAAGGTAAAGTTTCTTCCCTTATTCTTTTTGCCTTACCTTACGTAAAAGATTAGCTTCTTATTTTGTCAAAAATATACAACCTTTTAAAATAATCACCCCCTCACTTTTTCTTTTTTTATAAGACTTTTACACTATCTTTATATAAATATAAAATTATCTTGAAAATTGTATAAATGCTTATATGATGCTCGTATACAAAAGAGAAATATATTTGTTTTGAGCTATACAAATACATATATCATGGAGGCAAAAATATAATGAAATCAATACTTATCACCGGAGGCGCCGGATTTATCGGCAGCCATTTAGCCGACACACTTTTAAGTTGTGACAACAATGTTGTCATCTTGGACAATCTTTCCTTAGGTCGCCGGAGCAACTTAAATCAAGCTTTGCAAAATCCTAATTGCACATTTGTCGAAGGTGATATTTTAGACGGTGGTTTATTAGACACTTTATTCAAACAACATAATTTTGATATGGTTTTCCACTTAGCCGCTAATTCTGATATTGCCAGAAGCCATGCTAATCCCAATGTTGATTTGGATATGACTTTTATGACAACATATGCTGTTTTGCAAAAAATGCGTCAATATAATGTCAAAAAGTTGATGTTTGCTTCTACTTCTGCTATTTATGGACAAACCGGAGGGGCTGAAGTCAAAGAAAATTATGGTCCCCTTTTCCCTGCTTCTCACTACGGTGCCGGAAAATTAGCCAGTGAGGCTTTTATTGCCAGTTTTGTTGAAAATTATGGAATTCAAGCTTGGATTACGCGTTTTCCCAATGTTTGTGGAGAAAGAACAACCCACGGCATTTTACATGATTTTGTAAAAAAACTGAAAAAAAATCCCAATGAACTGGAAGTATTGGGTGATGGAAAACAAGCCAAACCTTACCTCTATGTTAAGGATTTGATTGATGCTATCTTGTTTGTTATTAAAAATTCTCATGATAAAATAAACTATTTTAATTTAGGCGTTGAGGGGCAGACTTCGGTTACCAAAATTGCCGAATTTGTTATCCAAGCCATGAATCTACATGCTCAAATCAGATATACCGGCGGCGACAGAGGTTGGGTCGGAGATGTGCCGAAATTTGCTTATAATTTGGATAAAATTCATCAGTTGGGTTGGAAGGCTTCTTATTCTTCTGATGAAGCTGTCAAACTCGCCATTAAATATATTCTGGAGCAAGATGCATGCAACTTGTAATTCTTGCCGGAGGTAAAGGTACTCGCCTTGGTCTGACGGATATTCCCAAGCCAATGTGTCCGATTGACGGAGTTCCTCTTTTAGAAAGACAAATAAAACTCGCAAAATCTTATGGTATTGATGAGATTTTTCTCCTTGAGGGACATTTAGCGCATATTATTTCTGATTATTTTGGCGATGGTCAGCGCTTTGGTGTGAAAATTCATCACATTGTTGAAGAACAGCCTTTGGGAACTGCCGGTGCATTAACCCTTATAAAAAAACAGCTTAAAGATAGATTCTTGGTCTTTTATGGTGATGTGGTTATGGATTTTGATATTAAATCCATGCAAGAGTTTGATGCTCAAGCCCCTTCCCTCGGAACACTTTTGGTTCACCCCAATAATCATCCTTATGACAGCGACTTACTTGAAGTAAAAGACGGTAAAATCACGGCTTTTTATCCTAAACCCCACGCTGATGGTGAAATATATCATAATCTTGTTAATGCTGCCGTATATATCTTATCTCCTGAGATATTTGAATATATTGAACCATTAAAACCTCAAGATTTTGGTAAAGATATCTTTCCAAAGATTTTACAAAATGGAAAAGTTTTGCGTGGCTATAAATCGGCAGAATATATTAAAGACATGGGTACTAAAGACCGTCTACCCAAAATTTGCAATGATGTGGCTTCCGGTAACGTTCAAAAATTAAACAAAAAAAATTCTCGTCCTGCCATATTTTTAGATAGAGATGGTGTTCTTATAAAAGATATGGATAAAAACCCGATTGTAGAAAATTTTGAATTACTCGACAATGTGCCCGAGGCTATCAAAAAAATTAACCAAAGCGGATATTTGGCAATTGTGGTTACGAACCAACCCATGATAGCTAAAGGATTTGTAACTTTCGAACAAGTTGACGATGTTCACAAATTGCTCGAAACCGAATTAGGCAAAGATGGGGCTTATTTAGATGATATTTATTTTTGCCCACATCATCCGGAAAAAGGTTTTGCCGGAGAAATTCCCGAACTCAAAGTCGATTGTAACTGTCGTAAGCCCAAACCCGGCATGCTCTTAAAAGCAGCACAAGATTATCATATTGACTTATCTCAATCTTGGATGATTGGTGATAGAGAAAGTGATATCAAGGCAGGAAAAGCTGCCGGTTGTAAAACCGTTTTAATTGGAACTTTGCCTTCTTTTGAAAAAGCTAATTACAATTTTAAAAATTTATCTGAAGCCATAGATTTTATACTGGAGAAAAAATAATGATTATAACCAGAACACCTTTTCGTATTAGTTTTGCCGGCGGCGGTAGTGATTTGGCAAATTATTATGCAAAATTCGGTGGCGCCGTTTTAAGTACGGCGATTGATAAATATGTTTATCTGTCTATGCACCCATATTTTTTCAAAGATGGTTATTTCTTAAAATATAAAGAAGTTGAAGATGTACATAGTGTTGATGAAATTAAACATCGCATTATTAGAGAAGTATTTAAACTTTATAATATTAAAGGCGTTGATTTTAATTCCAGCGCAGATATTCCTTCCGGTACCGGACTGGCCTCTTCTTCTGCTTTTACGGCCGGTTTAATTACTCTTTGCAACGCTTATAACGAAACTTATCTTAGTAAAGAAGAAGTGGCCGAACAAGCTTGCCATGTGGAAATTGACTTGCTAAATGAGCCTATTGGTAAACAAGACCAATACGCTTGTGCTTGCGGCGGTTTAAACTTTATTGAATTTGAAAAAAATGGGCGGGTTAACATTGAAAAAGTGTTTCTGACAACAGATGGATACAAGCGCCTCGAAAACAATTTGATGATGTTTTATACCGGACAAACCAGAGCCGCTGGAGATATCTTAAAAGAACAGAAAAAAAATACAACCGATGACATAGCAAAAATTAACAATCTGCATAAAATGGTGCAATTAGCAAAAGATTTGAAACATGAACTTTTGCATAACAATATTGATGCTATGGGAGAAATTTTACATCAAGGCTGGATGTATAAAAAAGAATTAGCCGGAAATATTAGTAATGAATTTATTAATCATTATTATGATTTGGCTATGAAAAGCGGCGCTAGCGGTGGAAAATTGCTGGGTGCCGGCGGTGGCGGTTTCTTACTTTTTTACGTGAAAGAAGAAAATCACCAAAGATTGCGCTATGCCCTCAAAGACCTTAAAGAGCTACCTTTCAAATTCGACAACAAAGGTTCCACAATCATCCACTATAACAAACATGCTTTGCGTGGTGAACATTGATTGCTACTAAATGTGTGTTAATTTTTAATATGCTTATAAATTTAGATTTCAAGAATAAGTTATGAAAATATCTGTAATTATGCCTACAAAAAATGCCGAAAAATATATTAATGAGGCAATTGATAGTATTTTGAATCAGACATTTTCTGATTTTGAATTCTTAATTATTGATGATAACTCAACAGATGATACTTTAAGGATTATACATTCTTACAATGATAAGAGAATAAAACTCGTCAACGGACCTCAAAAAGGATTATCTGAAGCACTAAATTTGGGAATAAAGCTTGCTCAAGGTGAATATATTGCCAGAATGGATGCTGATGATATATCTTTGCCACATCGTTTTGAAAAACAAGTTAGATATCTAGATACACATCCTGAGGTTTCCTTATTAGGCACTTGGCAAGAATATTTTGGCGACAAAACAGGTATTCATAAACCTAACTGCGAACCTGATATTGCGAAAATGGCATTGATTTTTAGTTGCGACTTTTGTCATTCGACGGCCATGTTTCGAAAAAATATTTTTATTGAAAACAATTTGTTTTACCCAGAAAACTCACCAATTGAAGATTTTGAATTATGGTCAAAAGCTATTGCTTCTATTAATGTTGCAAATATCCCTGAAATATTAGGGAAATATCGTGTTCACAATAAAAGTATTACCACCCAGAAAAACTATATTATGGGAGAATATGAAACAAAAATCATATTAAATAATTTACGCAATTATTTTAATATTGATTGTAACATTCAAAATTATTTCTTAAAAAGTCGACGTTTGCACAGTTTTTCGCATTTGAAAAAACATGAAAAAATTGAGTTTCAACAAAATTTGCATATTTTATTTCAAAAGATTGAACTTGAAAATAAATTATCTCATTTTATTGATATTCAAAATATCTCTAAGGCCATGGAATATTGTTGGTTTCAATTTTGTGGCTATGCTAATTATATCAATTCTTCTTATGCTCCCCAAATAGTAAAAAAGAATTTATATATTCTTCAATTCTTGTTTCAACCTATTAATCAAAAAATATATTTAAGCTTATTTTTTGGGCTAAAAATTCAAATAAAAAATAAATTATTATACAACATAATTAAATCAAAAATTTTTGATATTAATTCTTAAGGATAAGATACATATTGCAATTGACAAACTGACATTCTGTTTCTTATAAAGAAGTGAGAGAAATTTGATATTTTAAAACTTTTAATAGCATTTTATTAAAGTGCATAAAATATCCATTTTGTAAACTTGGACGTCTTAGCATGCTGATTAACCTTATTTCTTCAAAAAAATATGAATATTTGAAGCAAAATATCTTAAAACAAAATGATTGCTTTAATGATATTTTAATTGAAACGGAAACTTTTCCTGATGGTGAACATTATTGGAAAATAATTAATCAAGAACAATTGCGTCATAAACCCGCTGTCTATATTGCCGGAACCGTAGATGATGAAAGCATTTTTGAACTATATAATATAGCTTCTACTTTAGTGCGCGAACAATGTTCTTCTTTACATATTGTTATTCCATATTTTGGATATTCAACAATGGAAAGAGCCGTAAAAGACGGAGAAATTGTTACAGCAAAAAATATTGCCAACCTCATTAGTTCTATCCCTCAAGCTCCTTTAGGAAATTTTGTTTATATGATGGATCTACATTCTCTTGGAACTCAATATTATTTTGAGAGTACAATCCATCCCGTGCATTTAACTTCTTGTAATATTGTTAAAGATATTATCTCTCAGTTTGGAAAAGATGTTGTTTTAGCGTCAACCGATATGGGAAGAGCTAAATGGATTGAAAAAATGGGTAACGAACTTCATATTGAAACAGCATATATTATGAAAAAAAGATTATCCGGTTCCAAAACTGAAGTTGTAGCTCTGAATGCCGAAGTCAGAAATAAAAATATTGTTATTTTTGACGATATGATTCGCTCTGGAACATCTTTAATTCATGCCGCAGAAGCATATAAAAACGCTGGAGCTAATGATATTTATGTGGTGACCGTACATGGAATATTTGTCTCTGGGGCTATTGAAAAATTAAAAAATTGTGGATTAATCAAAGCGGTTTATTGTACAAATTCTCATGTCAACACTCAAAAAATCAATGATGATTTTATAAAGGTGTATGACATTTCTCCGCTCTTGGCTGAATATTTGAGTTCTTTGCAGAATTTTTATTAAAATGTTAGGATAACTTATGAGTCTGTTTTCTGTTATTGTACCTATTTACAATGCTAAAGATTATATCAAAACTTGTCTTGATTCAATTGCCAAGCAATCTTTTCAAGATTTTGAATTCATATTAGTTTGTGACGGACCTGATGCTGATATACAAATTTGTCGCAATTTTACCCAAAATCATCCTAATTGTCACTTAATCGAAAACGTCAATAAAGGGCTTGGTGGGGCTCGCAATGCCGGAATTAAAATTGCTCACGGCAAATATATTGCTTTTGTTGATGCGGATGATTGGATTGAGCCTGATTTCTTAGAAATTCTTGCTCAAAATATATCTTCTCAACCCGATGTTTTGGAATTTGGATATATTGATTATAAAAAAGCCTTTATTCCTTCTCCTCAACAATATTCTAATTTCAGAGCTATTATCAAGCAACTATCTCGAGGCTTTGCTTGGAATAAACTTTGGAAAACTGAATTTTTGCGCCAACATCAATTATCTTTTTTACCTGACACAAATTATGAAGATATTGCTTTTTGTTTGACAGCCGCTTTTTATTCAAAAGCTTGGAAAGTCATTAATTATGCCGGCTATCATTATATCTTTCACCCAAATTCTTTATCCCATTGTCAAAACATGGATAAACAACAAAAAAGACTTAAGGATAAATTTAACATATCACAAAAAGTTTTAGATTTTTATAAGGGACAAAATGTATCCGCTACTGACTTGCTGATTGTTGAAAACTTCCTCATTTCACAATTAATTGAACCAGCAGATCTCATCAATAAAACTTTTTATCTCAACTATAAAAAGCTATTTGAAAAAAATAAATTATTCCAAGCCAAAAAGAGAAAAGCTTTTAGAAAATGGTTATTTCAATTTTCAATAAAAAAGAGAAAATTTATTTTATGCGGTCACTCTTTGTGGAAGAATAAATCTTTTTAATTTTTTTGTCTGTTATTTTATAATTTCCATATATGCCGTAAATTTATTTTTTTGTTCGGCAATGATATTTAACCCTTGTTCAACCTCACCTAACTCTATCAAATTTTTATCAGGAACAAGGCTATGGGTTTTATAAAAAATTCCCATATTTTTCCAGGGTGCATAGATAAATAATTTTCCTGCAGTGGCAATCATGCCGCGAGGGACCCCTTCTAAAGAAATTGGACGGAGAAAGTTGGTAATTTTTTCTTCTCCGGCAAAATCTGTAAAATCAAACTCAGCTGGAAGCATTTGCACCAATTGTGCCGAAGCTGAATTGTCTTCTAAACGGATGATTACATCTTGATTATCTATGCTTAATTTAACTTTCATTTCCTTTTCTCCTGCATTAACATTAGAGTTTATCATCACCAAAGACAGTATAATCATTATGATAATTTTTTTCATTTTATGATTTCCTTATAAACGTGCTTTGAATATAGTATAATTTTTAGAGTTAACTCTAAGTCAATACTAAAATTTTATATAAATGCTATATTGTCTTTTTAACAGGATATTTTAAAAAAAATAATGTTAAATCTCTGAAATTATTACAAACATTCGATAATGACATTTCATTAAATGAGGTTATATATTATAAAAATTAGTAAAATAGATATATTGTATCAGATATAAAAGAGCCGGGATGGATAGAATTATATAGGCTTTTATCAGATTTGTTTTACGCTTCTTCCAAGCATAAACCGTAGGTGCAATTATTATCAACAATATTGTTAATGTCATTATGGTATAGTTAAACCTATTTTCATATGCCCAACCTAATGCCTCTGCATTCCATGGCATGCTGTCACTTGTCATATCATCTGGATATGTTACTGCAATGATAAAAACCGCAAAGGCATATAATCCTGACAATAGATAAAACGGTATGAGTTTGATTTTTTTCATAATTGCACCTTCGGTTAAAGCGGAATACATTTTTGAACTTTATTCCAACTCAAGCAATCATTTCTGCATATGTGTTGGTCATAGTCCCATACCAAGCCATTATCAAGACAAGAATCCAATTGATGTGCTCGCTTGATATTCGCATTAAATAAAAACATTTGAAGAAAAGTTAAAAAAATGAGCATTACAAAAATATAATGTTTTTGTTTATATCTATTAAACACCCAAAAAATTAGTCCCCAACACAATGTTGTGATGATTGCCACGTAAGGAATATGCGCCATTGATGCTTCTTCATTTTCCGTAATATAAGCTTCATAAATCAGAAACAAAACTATTGGCGTAATCAAAATTCCTTTAACAATTATATGCATTGCTTTAAGAAATAACTCTTTGGTTTGTTTTTTCATATATGTTTCTCCTTAAAGTTATTCTATGAGCAATATTTATATTTGCAAGTTATTTGTAGTAATCGCGTGGATTACGAGAGCAACTTTCTAAAAGATTTTTTCCCGATTTTGCTCCCTGCCAACCTCTACGATTTGCTTCCCAATCATCTGATGATGCTTGAATTCCATCTTTCATTACTCCATACGGAAATTCTCGTGCTGTACTTAAAGTTTTTGCAACAAATTCTCCCTATTTTCCTCTTTTAGCGGCTTCATAATTTGCTTTACAATGAAAAAATTTATCATTTCCTATAGTGGCATCTTCTTCCATCTCTTTTTTATTTTGCACAAAGTCATAAAATGGAGCTAATAACCCCGTTCTTGTTTTTCCTGGATAATTAGATTTATTTTTCTGCATATATTCATTGAGATGAGCCTCTGTCTTTTTTCCCCAATTTTCAGAAATATTTGATTTTTTTGTTCTATATGTTTCTAAATAATCCTTTTTACTATTTTCAATATTATCAATAGAAAATTTTTTAGAAGGATCTTCTTGTATAATATATCTTATTAAATTACTCATTTCTTTTTCCTTATTCTTTGTTAATTTTAGATACAAAAAAACCGTTGATTTTCATCAACGGTTTTTAGACGCACTTTTCCCAAGTGACATTTTGTCTTTTATCATATTTTCCATTTAAAGTAAAGGAAAAAATTCCTATATTGTGGGTAATTATGTTTTTTGTTATTTAAGATGTTCCAAAGAGCTTGCTGGTTCAAACCCATTTCTATGGGTTCGAATCAAATTAAATTATCAATACAAAAACTTATCAAAAGATGTGTAAGTAAGAATATCAGTTCAAAAACTAAAAGCCATAAAATCTTATCATTC
>CALXVY010000013.1 GCA_944392255.1 uncultured Alphaproteobacteria bacterium
GAAGTAGCTTGGTTATAGTCTCCTTCGGTGGTATTACCGCTGAACTTAAAATCAGTTTTCGAAGCCTCGGGCAAGAAAGTGGCACGAGCCAACTGATAAGCCTGAGGTATAGGCTTTAATTCGTGAGTGTAGGCTAGTGTGTCATGTGAAGGCGGATCAAGAGCCAAAGCTGAAGAGTTACAAACAGAACTGATTAAAGCAATCAGCACTGCAGATAAACAAAGAACAGAATGTTTCATAACACGCCTCCATGAAATAATAAGAATTAAAGCCTATACTATCCATGATAAACGTTTTTTTTTTTTTTGCAACCGAAAATTAAAGAAGACGATAAATTTGTAAGGGCAAGGGGTTGTTTTTAAAAGAAAAACAGCTTTCATTCGAAAGCTGTTTGTAAATAGAGAAAATCAATAATTATTTTTTAGCAAATTTATTTTTTTCTTGTAGGGCAAACATCTTGCTGTAAGAAGATTTAATATCACTGACCATAAGTTTGAATTTTTTCAAATCTTTTCCGGCAAGATTGTTTCCGGTCGCAGCACGAATAGTCCGAGGATTAACGCGCTTGCCATTGCGGATAACTTCATAATGTAGGTGAGGACCGGTAGATAGTCCGGTAGAACCAACATAACCGATAACTTGCCCTTGTTTAACGCGAACGCCTGGTCTAATACCTTTGGCAAATTTCCACATATGACCATAGGCGGTAGAATATTCAGAATTGTGGCGAATTTTTACATAGTTGCCATATCCGCCATTATATTTTGCAACTTGAATAACACCATCTCCACCGGCAAAGATTTTAGTTCCTTTAGGAGCAGCATAATCAACACCCCAGTGAATAATCCAGCGTTTTTTGATAGGATGTCTTCTTTTGCCGAAAGGAGAAGAAATGCGAGCATTTTGAAAAGATAAAGGCTTTTTGTGGAGAGTTTTTTTCATAGCCAAACCTTTTTCCGTATAATAGTCAGAATTTCCTTTGGCATCAGTATATCTATAAAGAGAAACTTTTTCATTACGCAGTTGCAAACCTGCATAGAGAATATTTCCGTAAGAAGCCACTTTTCCATCTTTTGTGATATTATTTTCAAAAACAATTTCAAATTTGTCGCCTTTACGAACATCTCTACGAAAATCAACAGAATAAGAAAATATTTTAATAAATTCCTGAACAATTTTGTTTGGAACGCCTTGGCTATTCATTGATTTAGATAGGGAGCCGCTGATAGAACCACTGGCACTATTAACCTCTGAGATTAATTCTTCTTCAATAACTTTGGCTTCAAATTGTCCATTTTCATTTTGTGATAGAGAATAGCTTTTAATTCTGTTTTCTTGAATAGTTATATTTTCAATAGAGGACAATTTTTTCAATTTATTGTCATAGATACCTTTAATAAATATTTTTTGTCCGATTCGAATATTAGCAGGATTATAGACTTTTTTGAAAGCTAAATACAAATTATGAGCCTCATCATAGCTGAGACCCATAGAATTAAGAATGGAAATAAAAGTATCTCCTTTTTTAACTTCCAAAACTTTTTGAATATCTTTTTCACGTTGGTAACTGTCAACTAAATCAAAAAGGGATCGAATATTAATGATTCGTTCGGTAGGATAAATAGATGCAGTATCTTCAATATTTTCACTAATTACATTTTCAAGCATTAAATAATCAGTTTTATCCTGATAAGAAACGGAAGCATTCACGCTGGTATTATTAGCAAGAGACAAAACAAAAGCAAAAGTCACAACCAAAGCATAGCCTAAAGTAATGACTCGATGCTTATGTTTAGGTTTAATATTATTAATAAGTTCTAATACCATTAAAAAACATACCTTTGTAATAACGAAATTAAAATGTTGAACTAAAACAACGCTAAAAAATATAAAATCAAATTAGCAAAAGTTCAAAGCAAAAAAAACTAAGAATGTGTATAACTAAAGTCATGTAACCAAACTAATACACAAAAATATTTAATATTTTCATAATAAAATAATTATAGCATAATTTTTGAAAAAACAAAAACTTAAACTTAAAAAAGAAAGAAAAAAATAAAAAAGTGTAATAAAAAAGCAATAATTTAAAAAAAAATACTTGCAATTATTTTTTTTGTTATGTATAAGATACCTCGTAATCACCGTGGGGGTGTAGCTCAGTTGGTTAGAGCGCCTGCCTGTCACGCAGGAGGTCGCGAGTTCGAGCCTCGTCACTCCCGCCATTAAAAAAGCCTGTCGCAAGACGGGCTTTTTTGTTATGTGTAAGTAAGCGAGAACGAGCGACCTCGTCGCGAGCTCGTGAAATAAAAAACACCGATGCTCCGGTGTTTTTTATGAGCAGAGGCGAAGTTTTGTTATTGAGCGATAAGACGTAAGTCTTAGGAGCGAAAGTTACAAAACGAGTGCCCGACACGCGGTTAGTAAGCGGAGCGCACTTACCAAGTTAGACGAGCCTCGTCACTCCCGCCATAAAAAAAGCCTGTCGTAAGACGGGCTTTTTTGTTATGTGTAAGTAAGCGAGAACGAGCGACCTCGTCGCCAATACATCGCACAAAAAAAGCCTGCGGCAAGGCAGGCTTAAATTTATTAGTTGCCTTACAGAAAACCCCGAGTTTACTCGGGGCTGAATGCCGAGGTGTTGGAACAACACCGCTCCACGCCAACGAGCGTGGTCAAACCGTAAGGTTTGTAGCTGTTATAGAACCCCCAGTTTACTGGGGGATATCTATTTAAGATTAAATATTTGTTGATTCATATCAAGAAGTTTGCGATTAGAGTTTTTAAAATAAATTAACTCCAATTTATCATTGTCAGAAAAAGCAAAAAATTGTAATTCAACAATATCCTTATATAGAGCAGAAACAATATGAGGCAGATTTTTTGCTTCAGTTTCAAAACCAATATAACGATTATTAATATCCGCAATCAGACAATAATACTTATCTTGCATGATAACTGAAGCTCCGTTAATAACAAAGCTCATGGGAAAAACAAAAGTTTGAGCAACATTCATTACAACCAAATCAGAAAGATTTTGCCGTATTGGGATTTCCAAATTTTCCGCATGATTATCAAAATTTTGACAAGAACAAACTCCCATAACAGATGAAGCTTTATATATATCTATCATCGTCAGATGGAGTGTATTACCTTCTTGAGCGAGAAGAAAATTGGCTAAATTTTCTGCTTTAACAGCACAACGAAAGTAAGAATCTTCAGTAGTTAAGACATCGCACAAAAAAGGATAGCGAATATCTCCGGAATAAAAAACATGAACTTTTTTTACGGTTAAATTCACGCCGTAAGTAGAATCACTTTGTTTCATAAGCAATAATTTTAGTATTAATAATAAAATAAGATTAACTCAGAAATAGAATAATATGCCAGATGAGTCAACTAGAGAAATAATGGAATGATTTTACGGCTTTTTAAATTTTTGCGAGATATAATATAAAAAAATAAACAAGTTTGAGGAAAAATAATGATAGATTTTAGTAAACAGTTTGCCGTTATAAACAAGTTAAAATCATTAGTAAAACTTCCTAAAAGTTTTCGCAAACATGGTGAAGAAACGCAAATTTCTGAAGATATAGCGAAAAAGATTCAAAAAAGTTCTTACGAAAAAACGCATCTGATTCAAGAAGACAATTTTACACCACCATATAAAGAATTGGCTCAACAGCTGCAAGCTACAAATGACCAAATTTTTCGTGCGGCAATTTTTAATTTGACCAATATTGCTTTAAGCCGTAAACAATATACCGCAGCGATTATAGAAATTTTAGAAAAATCATTGGAAGATAAGATTCGCACCAAAGAACAGCTTGATTATATTCGCAGTAAGCTTATGCAAATTAAGCAAATCAAATAAATAATAAGGCATCATGAAAAAGATGCCTCATTTGAGATGTGCTATGGTTTGATGTATAGGCTAGATTTTTAACATATCATAAAAACAAGCCTTTGAAAATAAACCTTTAGTATGTAAAACTTTAGATAAATTTATTTAAACGTTTTTCTTTCTTTTTTGTTTAAAAAAATCTTTAAGCAAAATAGCAGCTTCTTCATTTAATATTCCGGATTCCACTTGCGGCTTGTGGTGGCAAGTTGGAGCATCAAAAAAGCGGACACCATTAATAACTGCCCCACCTTTTTCATCGGTGGCGGCAAAATAAAGGTGCGCAATACGCATAAAAGAAATTGCCGCGGCGCACATTGTGCAAGGTTCTAAAGTCACATATAAATCCATATCCCATAACCGATTTTGCGATAACTTTTGCGCTGCTTCGCGCATTGCCAAAATTTCAGCATGAGCCGTCGCATCAAAAGAATGCTCAGATAAGTTATGCGCTTGGGCTATAATTTCTCCGTTTAGCGGGTTGACCACCACGGCGCCAATCGGCACTTCATCTTGGTTAAAAGCAATTTTTGCTTGCTCAAGGGCTTGTTGCATATAAAAAAATTTATCCATTGTTTTGCCAATATTGAAAAAAAATGTTTTATATATTATTATAACGAGCAAATTAAAAAGGAAAGAAAATTTTATGACTGAAAGATTAGCTAAGTTTATGGCTCGCAGCGGTGTCTGCTCTCGCCGCGGTGCAGAAGAACTCATTAAACAAAAAAGAGTGACTGTTAATGGTGAAATTATAGATACGCCGGCTTATAATGTTGAAGGCAATGAAAAAATTTTACTTGATGGAGAGCCTTTACCTCAGAAAGATATAACCAGACTTTGGATTTATTATAAACCGGTTGGTTTAGTGACAACGCATAAAGATGAAAAAAGCCGACCAACGGTATTTGAACATTTGCCGGAAGATATGCCGAGAGTTATATCAGTAGGGCGTTTGGATTTGAACTCAGAAGGTTTATTGTTGCTGACCAATAATGGCGAATTGTCACGAAAATTAGAATTACCTTCCAATGGTTGGGCAAGAAGATATAAAGTTCGCGTTCATGGTAGCGTTGATGAAAAAAAATTGGCAGATTTAAAAAATGGAGTTGAAGTAGAGGGTATTCAATATGGTAGCATAAAAGCAGAGATTATAACCATAAAAGGAACCAATGCTTGGCTGATGGTGACATTGAATGAAGGTAAAAATCGAGAAATTAGAAAAGTTATGAAATCAATAGGTTTAGAGGTAAACCGTTTGATTCGTCTGTCCTATGGTCCGTTCCAATTAGGAAGCTTAAAGCCAGGAGAAACAAAAGAAATACCGCAAAAAGTGTTGAAAGAACAATTGGGAGCAAAGTTTAGTTTATGAGAATCATTTCCGGAATATATCGAGGAAAAAATTTATATTCGCCTCAGTCAGATAAAGTGCGTCCCACCTCAGACCGCGCTCGTGAAGCTATTTTTAATATTTTATATTCTAAATTGGAAAAATCTTTCTCAGAAATAGAACTCCTTGATATATTTTCTGGCACGGGTGCTTTTGCTTTAGAAGCTGTTTCTCGCGGTGTCAAATCCGCCACATTGATTGATATAGATACAAAAGATTTGCAAAAAAATGTAAATCTTTTTCCTAAAGAAAAAAACAAGATTTCCATTTTGCGATTAGATGCAACTAAATTGCCGTTGTCATCTAAAAAATATGATATCGTCTTTATGGATGCCCCTTACAATAAAGGATTGAGTGAAAAAGCTTTGCAACAACTTCATCTGCAAAAATGGCTAAAAACAAATACGCTTTGTATTGTTGAAATAGAAAAAAACGAGCATATTGATATTCCTGAAGAATATCTCTTGATAGATGAAAGAAGATATGGCTTAGCACAAGTTTTGTTCTTATCTTATAAAGGCTAGTTGAATTTTTTTACGGCAATTTTTTCAATCAACAAAGCATCATCTCGCAATGAGATAGGGGTTGTTACCGTTAGATATTTATCTGTTTCATTGCTTTTATATGATTTTGTTGCCAACAAAATTTTTGTAACAAATACACCTTTGCTATCAAGCCAATTGAGGCGCTCCAAATCATCAATCAAAACAGATAAGGCTTTAGATGTTGTATTAAGCTGCAAAATAGGTTCAAAGTTTTCATTTAGGTATAAATTACCTTTGCCAACTAAGAGCAATGGCGACCAATTAATGTTAAAGTCATTAATTTTAATATGCCCATCTTTTGCCATCCATTCTCGTAAATTGGAGCGGAAATTTTTGCTAAAGCTTATTTTTCCAATAATGTCGCTGTTCAAATAAATTTTACGAATAGTTTGAGAAAGGGGATAATTCAAGAGACCATTCAGTTTAATATCAGTCAGTTCAATTGCTGATTTGAAATAAGGAATTTGAAATTCTGTATTTTCTGAAGGAATATGATGGGCAAGAAATACAATTTCATCAATGTCAAACCAATCAGCTAGAGAAAAATTGAGCATTTTAAGAGATATTGAACGAATGATGGAATTATTTTCCACTTCAATAAATAATTCTAAATTATCAGCAGAGATTTTATGCACTTTATTTTCATAAGTCAAAAATTGCTTACCACTGATATCAAAATAAATTTTTTGAGCGTTAAGAATACTGTTATCAAAATCAATTTTTTCAATATTCCAAGAGGTGCGTTTGTAACGATTATAGATTTTTACGTTACTCATTTCACCTAATGACAAAAGCGGAAAAGCATTAAAAGAAATATTATCGTAAGCAATATCCCAACCAAATTGATTTAGGGCATCAATAGAATAAGCAATTTGTTTTTTGATATGAGAAATCAAAAATTTTCTTTGCAAAAAAGCATTGGTAAAAAGAACACCGATGAAAAGGACAACAACAAAAGCAAATACGCCCCATTTCCATGGACGGGAATTTTGTTTTTGCTCTTCGGGAAATTGATTGGCAAAAATATCAATTTTATCGGAGTTCTCAGCCACGATTCTTAATCCTTTTTAGCATTTTCCAACAACATTTTGGCATGAGGATATTTTGCGGCACTTTCTTGATTAAGTTGCGCGCATTTATCCTCGATTTTCTCTTTGAGTTGCGCCATAAATTCTTTTTTATCCATATTTAATGGAAGCGGTGGTAAAAATTCAATAACAACTTTTCCCGGATATCTGAGAAAAGAGTTTTTAGCCCAAAATAATCCGGTATTAACAGCAACCGGAATGACCGGAACATTTAAGTTTTGGTACAAAAATACAAGTCCGGGTTTATAATCAGTAGTCTTTCCAGGTTTTGTACGCGTTCCTTCAGGAAAAATAATAATTGGTCTGCCTTGTTGCATACGATCTTTGGCATCATGAAGAAGCTTTTTGAGAGTAACTCCGCCGGCAGCACGATTTACGGCAATCATTCCATAAAGATGTTGAGCCCAGCCAAACAAAGGAACATAAGTTAATTCTTTTTTCAAAATGAAAACAGCTTTTGTGATATAAGAAGATAAGCAATAAGTTTCAAGAGAAGATTGATGCTTTATCGCATAGATAACACCTTCTTGCCGGATATATTCTTTGCCGCGGATTTCAATGGAAATACCACAAATTTTTAAGAAAGAACAACACAAAGGCATCCAAATTTTATTCCAGAACGGAATAGTGGCCTTTCTGCTGAACAAACCAATGATGGTTCCGATAATGCAACCAAAGGCTAAAGTGAAAAAGAACAAAATATTAAAAATAAGTGAGCGAATATAGAGCATAATTACAATCCTTGAAAATTGAGACGGCGCATAAGCCATACATATAAAAATTTATTATATTCTGAAGCAATTAAGCAAAAACTTCTGGTTTTGGTCCACCATTCTTTAGCCACATGTTCTGAAAAAACGGGGTGGGGGATAATATTGAGTTTTGCGTTTTGATTTTGAAATTCTTGAATGCTGCGCGGCAAGTGATAATTTGAAGTAACCAAACGAATGGATGATATGTGATTTTTATCAAGCCAAGCCTGAGTTTGAATGGCATTTTCTATGGTGTTTGTAGATTTCTTTTCTAAAGATATATTTTTTTGAGGCATGGGAATATCTTGAAAATCGCTGATATCTTTAAGTGAAGTATTCTTTTCCACGCCGGAAATAAAAAGCTTATCGGCCAAACCTTGGTTCAAAAGTTTTACCGCTTCGCTGATTCGATTGCGACCACCGGTTAAAACCACAATAGCTTGAGTGTGCGTAGATGTATCGGTAGGATAGTGATTGATGGTATATGCAAACAAGCAAAGACCGATGAGCCAAATGCCGATAACAACAAAGAAAGTAATCAAAATAAATTTTTTCATCACATTTCCTACATTAAGCGTTGCAATGTTTGTTTAACGGTATAGTAAGCCGTCAACATAGCAATAACGGAAGCAAAAGCCGGTAGACCGACAATTATCAACCAATCAAAAGAAGAAAGTTTTGCTTCACCGATAATTCCCCCTTCAATTTGGTGAGCTAAAGAAGCGATACCAAAAATTGTCGGAATGGCGATTGCCAAACCGATAAGTCCGCCTTGTAAGGCCAAAATAGCTGAGCGTTTTGCATATTGCTGTGCAACATAAGTATCTTTTGCGCCCATTAAATGCAAAATTTCAATAGTATATTTATGTAATCCTAAGCTTGTTTGCGTTGTATAAAATATGGCGCCGGAAGTAATCATAATAACCAAAGCCAGAATACTCAGAGCCAAAATTTTAATGCCATCAGCAAACTGAATAAGCTTATTAAGCCAAAGTTTATGATTGTCCACAGAGGCCATAGGAGTTGCCTGAGCAAGCTTATAGGCCAAATCCATAAAATCAATATCAGCGCCTTTTTTTATTTTAACATCAATGATACGGGGAATAGGCAAATCTTTAATATCGATTCCATCACCGAGCCAAGGTTGAATAAGTTTTTCAAGTTGCTTATCGGTTAAAGGTTGGGCTTTTTCAATATTTTCCATATTGTTAAGCACCTCAAGAGCCTTATTTTGGTGGGCTAAAGTTTCAGCCATAGCTTTTTCGGAATTGATATTTGTAGAAGGCATAATTTGTACGGTTAGAGATCCCAGAATACTTTCATTCCAGTTTTGTAACATTGAATTAATGGATAAAACGCCGGAGAGGGTAACTGCAAATAAAAACACGGCAATAGCCACCATAATTTGTAAAAACAAACTCGTGCTATTATTTTTCAATGGCAATTCTTCGTGTCTGGCAATAAAAACAGTTTTATTAGACATGTCTTCCTCCCAATTCAGCAGAATTATTAGGAGCAAAAATTTTCAAACCATGATTTTGCAAATGAAGTCTCGGATAAGCAAAATCAGAAATCAATTTTTCACTATGAGTGGCAATAACGACGGTTGTTCCGAGTTTATTAAGCTCAACAAAAAGCTTCATAAGTTTAGGCGCAATATCATTATCCACATTTCCCGTAGGTTCATCGGCAAGCAAAAGTTCGGGGCGATTAATTACGGCGCGAGCAATAGCCACGCGTTGTTTTTCACCACCGGATAAGGTGGCTGGAGTTGCTTGAATAGAACGTTCAAGTTCTACCCATTGTAGAAGCTCCATAACTCTTTTTCTCACCTCACGTTCATCCATTCCACAGACTCGCAAAGGCAAAGCCACATTATCAAAAGCAGAGAGATGATCAATGAGGCGGAAATCTTGAAATACGACACCGATTTTGCGTCGGAGTAAAGCCAAAGCATCGCGGTTTGCAAAATTAACATTCTGACCAAAAACGCTGACAGTGCCGCGGCTTGGTTTTTGTGCCAAATACATCATGCTAAGCAAAGAAGTTTTACCGGCACCACTGCGTCCGGTCAAAAAATGAAAAGAACCTTTGCGTAAGGACAATTTGATATCGCTCAAAATTTCAGGTCCTTGCCCATAGCGGATTCCTACATTTTGCATTTCAATTATAGACGTTGGTTTATTAGTGCTGCTAAGCAATTTATGGCTCCCTAAAAAAACATTTTTGACTATCATAAGATATGATACGCAATAGGTCTACCAAAATATTTCATTTAATAAAGTGTTTTTTTTCTTTTCTAAAACAAATTTTATGCCTATATTGCGAAAAGAGGTAAAAATGTTAATTTATTGTCCAAAATGTAAAACCGGTTATGAAATAGAAGCAGAGGTTGTTCCCGAGCAAGGAAGAAACCTAAGATGCGCTGTATGCAAAAAAGTTTTTAAATGTATGCCTGAAGATTTGATAGATGGTTCTAAGTTGCGTACGGCTGAATTTACAGAAGAAGAAAAACTTCACCTTGATGAAAAAGGACATCTGCAAGATGAAATAAATATTGAAGCAGCTGTATCAGAGGCATCAGAAGCGTCGGTGGATTCTCAAGAAGAAAATTGGGAAGAAGATGTATCTGAAGCTAAAAAAACTTTGGATGATTTGGCTTCTGAAAACCAATATGTTAAAGACATATTTCAACGCCTTTCCGTTGAGACGGAAAATCTATTTCAGGCAGATAAAGAAGAACCTCAACGAAAAAAACTTTTGTTTAGGATAAGAAAAGCCTTAGGCATCGTAAATATCAAACATATATTATATTATGTTTATGCATTACTCATCTTTTTAGTGCTGTTTTTATATTATGCACGCTATGAGGTTGTTCGCACTTTTCCAAAGATGGCATCAGTATATAATATGCTTAATATTGAAGCTGTTGTTGCCGGAGAAGGGTTGGAATTTCAAAATGTCGTTCGTCATGAATTTGAAGATGACTATGTTCCCAAAATTGAGATAAAAGGTTTTATTGCCAATAAAATGAATGTGAATATAGAGATTCCGAAAATCAAAATAGAATTGTTAGATAAAGATGGAAAAGTCATTCAGTCCGAAATTTTTGATTCGGTCATTCCATTGGTTACGGCAAAAGCAAAAATTCCTTTTAGTCATATTGTTTCTCGACCGTCACCGCTGAGTAAGTATATATATCTGACTTTCATCAATCCGCCACTAAATAAAAATTAAAAAAACACCTCTTTCGAGGTGTTTTTTTTTGTTGACGATTACATACAAAAAAGCCTCGCAAACTGTTGATTTGCAAGGCTTTGTTGATTGGTAGGGGTAGTCAGACTCGAACTGACACGGCCTGAGGCCACAAGATTTTGAGTCTAGCGCGTCTACCAGTTCCGCCATACCCCCATCAGATAACGGAGATATAGATATTATAATAAAATCCATCTGTCAACAGTTTTTTTTATAAAAAAATAATTTTTTTTATTATAAGAATTTAAACCAACATTTTTTGCGTATGTAGATATAGGTTAATAGACTCAAAACAAGGTTATAGGCATGTTCAGATAACCAGCAAACAGCAATATCCGCTTTGAGATAAACCACAATAAACCATACGGCAATTGTATAAGCAACCAAAGCTAACAATTCTAAATACATGGCCGCTTTAGTGTCACCGATACCAAATATGATTCCTAAAAAGACAAATCCGGGAACAAGAGAAAAGTAAGTTGTCATAGAAGCATAATAAGCCGGAACGGCTTTATAAATTAAGTCAATATCGTCGGTATAAATGCGCATAATCCAAAATGGAGAAATCAACAAAAGGAGCGTGGCAATAAATCCGCCTCCATATCCTAAAACTACAATACGATAGGCTGTTGGTTTAATTTGCTTGGTCTGGTCAGCCCCATATAAATTTCCGGTAATAGCATTAGCTGTTCCAAGAAGAGCATTAATAATCATAAAAGGCAGAGCGCTGACACTGCGTAAAATATTGGAAATTGCTAACTCATCTTCCCCTAAGTGTTCAACGGCTAACATAAAAAACAGCCAAGTGGCAAAAGAAACCATGTTTTGTAAAATAGTCCAAATAGAAATATTCAAAACACGATATAAAGTTTTTAAATTACGAAAATAGGGAATGTCCAAACCATATTTTTTATAAGCTGTTCGGCTAAAAGTATAAATAATGAAAAATAGCACAGAAGAAGCTTCGGCAATAACGGAAGCAATAGCGGCACCGGTGACACCAAGTTCAGGGAAACCACATTTTCCAAAAATGAGTAAATAATCAAAGATAATGTTGATGACGAGCATCACATAGGCATTGAGCGATAAAACTTTAGTATGTGTTGTGCCAATATAAAAAGCTCTGAACATAACAATGGTAAAAGAAAAAATAAATCCATATGAACGTGGATATAAATAATCTAAAGATGATTGCAACACCAAAGGAGAAGAAATCAGATAAGTAAGGATTCCTTTTCCGAAAAGATGAATTCCAACAATAAAGAATAATGCAAAAATAAAAAGAAAAAATAAACCTTGGTAAAAAATCTGCCCAATTCGACGATAGCGTTTTTCTCCATTGTGTTGCGCGATAAGAATTTGAGCCCCGATAGAAAAACCTTGTCCGAGCATAAATATCATCACATAAAAGACACCGGCAATGGCAGAAGCGCCAAGTTCAATTTTGCCGACACGACCTAAAAAAGCGGTATCTGTTAATCCAATGAGTTGTTGAATAATCATACCGGTAAGAATAGGGTATGCAATCAGCCAAATTTTTTTGTAATTAAAAGTCATGAAAATCACATGTTTTTTTGAACATATATATAAATTACCATGATAAAGAGAAAATGTCAAACCGGACAAGAAACTTGATTATTTTCAGAGATTACGTATACTGATAAAAAAATAAAAAGAGGAAAAAATGTTAAGAAAAAATGAGGCAGCATTAACAAATTACAGTTTAGATTTGTATCAAAAAAAAGATTATAAAAAATCTGAAAAAATATGCCGCCGAATATTAAAGAAAAATCCAAACAATGAAACGGTTTTAATTAATCTCGGAAATATATTTTTTATCAAAAAACAATATGAAGAAGCCTTGAATTGCTATCAAAAGGTTCAGCAAATAAATTCAGATTCTTTTTTAGCAAAAGTCAATATTGCTAATGTATACTTAGAGCAAGAAAATTATGAACAAGCAGCTATTTACGCAGAGCAAGCATTATCTGAGGATTCGCAAAATTATATGGGGTTAAATATTTTAGGAACGGCATTGCTTGAACAAGAAAAATACGATAAAGCTCTAACAATATTGCAACAAGCATTAAAACAAAATAATCAAGATGCATGGCTATATAATTATCTGAGTAGATGTTACCAACAAAAGTCCATGATAGAGGAGGCTGTTAAATGTGGCTGGCAAGCTATCAAACTTGCGCCGAATGATGAGAGCCACCATATTAATTTTGGTTATATGCTCTATGAACTATCTTTGGATTCTGAAGATGAAATCATCAAAAAATATGCCATGCGCTGGTTAGAAGATTATCCTCAAAATAAAATGGCAACACATATGGGAAAAGCCATTCTCAATCAATCAATTCCCGAATGTGCCAATAAAGAATATATCAAAGAAATTTTTGATATATTTGCCGAAAGTTTTGAAAAAGTTTTGAAAGATTTAGAATATCAAACCCCACAAATTATGGCGCAGTTTTTAAGCAAAATTTATGGAGAGGATTCGCATCCCAAGTTACATATTTTAGATGCCGGATGCGGAACCGGATTATGTGGAAAATTTTTAAAATCCTATGCTCGATTCTTTGGTCTGGACGGGGTAGATTTATCAGCACAAATGCTCAAAAAAGCAAAGGCAAAAAAAGTTTATAATCACTTGTATTGCAATGATATTATTTCTTTTTTGCAAAAGAAAAAATCGAGCTATGATTTGATTGTTTCTGCCGATGTTTTGACCTATTTTGGAAGATTGGATTCTTTTTTTGAGCAAGTTCAAAAATCACTCAAAAAACACGGTCGGATTCTGTTTAGTTTTACGGCAAATGAAGAAGATGAAAAAGATTATGTTTTGCATAAATCAGGACGCTATAAGCACAATCAAAAATATGTTGAAAATTTGCTACAGATATATGGATTCGATATTGAAAAAGAAGAGTATTGTTGTTTGCGAAAAGAAGCCGAGCAAGAAGTAAAAGGTTATATTATCTCTGCCATAAAAGCATAAAAAAACTCTTGTTAGAAACAAGAGCTTTTTTTATCAAAATCTAGAAAAAACTACTTAGATTTTTTTGAAGCAGAAGCTGTTTTGCAAGCAGCAGATTTTGTAGATTTTGCATTAGAAGTTTTGCTAGAAGTCTTCTTAGAAGAGCAAGAAGATTTAGAACAAGAACCTTTATTGCAGTTAGAGAGTTGCTCAACAGCCATAGCCCAGAAATATTCATCTTGACCATTTGGGCAGCCGGCATTTTGCCAGTTGTAATAAGCTGCTTCTCTAATAGCATCTTCATTAAATTTAACCATAATAAACTCCAATAAAACAATGTTTTTACATACAACAATTACTATATAACCAAAATTTTATACGTCAATAGGTAATAGCTTGAAAATGTGCAATTTGTAAAATAAAATTTATAAGTAAGTATATTTTCTTGCAATTAAGAATATATCATTTATAGATTAGCAAAGATAAACAAAAATTTTTTGAGATCTTGGACTTAAAAATCAGGAGTATATTTATGGAAAATTTATTGTCAAAAGAAGAGATGGAAGCCATTATCAATGGGGACCACGGAAATCCCTTTGCCGTATTGGGAATACATAAAGACAAAGGCTCCAAAGAGGTATTTATCCGCACCTATCAGCCGCATGCTCAATCTGTTGAATTGATAGATGAAAATGGCAACTCAATGGGCATGTTTACCAAACTTGATGATCGTGGATTCTTTCAAATCAATTTAGGTCCGAGAGAAAATTTCAAATATAAATTAAAAATCGAAAACGATATCAATCAATTCTATACCATACATGATACATACAGTTTCCCCTCTGTTTTGGGAGATATAGATATTTATCTTTTGGCAGAAGGTAATCATCTGGATATGTACAAAAAATTAGGCGCGCATGTGAATGAAATTAACGGCGTAAAAGGTGTTAGTTTTGCAGTATGGGCACCCAATGCCAAACGTGTCAGCGTAGTAGGAAATTTCAATAACTGGGACGGCCGCACACATGTAATGCGTAAACAACTTTCTTGCGGCGTATGGGATATTTTTATTCCTGAATTGCAAGAAGGTGAAATTTATAAATACGAAATCAAAACTCAAGAGGATTATATTTTAACGAAATCTGATCCAGTAGCTTTCTACTCTGAAATGAGACCTAAAACCGCATCTATTGTCTATGATATAAACAAGTATCATTGGAGTGATGATGCATGGATGCAATATCGTGAAGAATATAATAGCTTTGATAAACCCATGTCCATCTATGAAGTGCATGCCGGTTCATGGAGAAGAAAAGGCGAGAACGGTTGCGAATATTTAACCTATCGTGAACTTGCTGATAGATTGGTTCCCTATGTTGTCAACATGGGTTTCACACATGTCGAATTTTTACCATTAACCGAGCACCCGTTAGATGCTTCTTGGGGATATCAAGTAACAGGTATGTTTGCACCTACCTCTCGTTTTGGAACACCAGATGATTTCCGTTATATGATTGATACGTTCCATCAGGCGGGTATAGCTGTTATCATGGATTGGGTTCCGGCACACTTTCCGAAAGATGGACATGGGTTGGTAGAATTTGACGGAACACATTTGTATGAACATGCTGATCCCAGAAAAGGCGAACACACCGATTGGGGAACAAAAATCTATAACTATGGTCGTACCGAAGTTTGCAACTTCTTATGCGCAAGTGCTTTATATTGGTTGAAAGAATATCATATTGATGGCTTGCGTGTAGATGCTGTTGCCTCCATGTTATATTTGGATTATTCACGCAAAAATGGCGAATGGATTCCCAATATTTATGGCGGTAATGAAAACTTGGAAGCCATCTCATTTTTGAGAAAAATGAATGAACTTGCATACGGACAAGTTAAAGGTGCTGTCACCGTGGCAGAAGAATCAACGGCATGGCCGATGGTTTCTCGTCCGACTTCTATGGGCGGTCTAGGATTTGGCTATAAATGGAATATGGGCTGGATGAATGACACATTAAAATACATTAGCCATGACCCAGTTCACAGAAAATATCACCACGGTATGCTGACGTTTGGTTTGCTCTATGCTTTTAATGAAAACTTTATCTTACCGATATCTCATGATGAAGTTGTACATGGTAAAGGCTCCATGCTTTCTAAAATGCCGGGAGATGAGTGGCAAAAATTTGCAAACTTGAGAGCTTATTACGGCTTTATGTTTACCCACCCCGGAAAGAAACTTTTGTTCATGGGTTGTGAATTTGGACAAGATTGGGAGTGGAACGCTGAAGAAAGTTTACGTTGGCATTTGTTGGAATATCCGATGTATAAAGGTATGCAAAATTGCATTCGTGATTTGAACTTGATGTACAAAGGCAATCCAGCATTTTATGAAGAAGATTTTGATTATCGCGGTTTTGAGTGGATTGACCATAGTAATGCCGATGATAGTGTCATTTCTTATATACGAAAAGCGCATGACCCAAGAGATTATATGATTGTAATTACCAACTTCACACCGGTTGTCAGACACGATTATCGGATAGGCGTAAATGAATTATGTCAATATCAGGAAATCTTCAACAGTGATGATAAAAACTATTGGGGTAGCGGAGTTAAAAATGAGGGAATGTTGCAAGCAGAAACGCAAGATTGGAACTGCAAGCCATATTCCATCAAAGTAACTTTGCCGCCGCTTGCAACCATTGTCTTAAAACCAATAAGATAAGTGTAAGGAGAAGAATATGGCAAAGATAAAGGCACAATCAGGAAAACCATATCCTTTAGGTTCGCATTATGACGGACATGGTGTAAACTTTGCCTTATTCTCTGCAAATGCACAAAAAGTAGAATTATGCTTATTTGATGAAACCGGTATTAATGAAACGGCGCGCTTTGAGATAACCGAAAGCGATAATAATATTTGGCATATATATCTGCCCGACATTAAACCCGAACAGGTATATGGCTATCGTGTCTATGGTCCATATAAACCCGAAGAAGGACACCGGTTTAATCCCAATAAATTGTTGATAGATCCTTATGGTAAAAAACTTGTCGGAAAGCTAATATGGAACAAAGCCCTGTTTGGTTATGATGTCGACAGTCCCGATAAAGATTTATCATTTAGTACTTTGGATAGTGCACCTTATGTGCCAAAATCTGTTGTTGTTGAAGACAATTATGATTGGAGTGATGATGTTCGTCCCCATACATCATTTGAAGACACAATAGTTTATGAAACTCATTTGCGCGGTTATACCAAACTTCATCCCAAAGTAGCGGATTCCAAGCGCGGTACATTTGCCGGATTTAACAGTAAATCAGTTTTGCATTATCTAAAGTGGTTGGGTGTCAGTGCGGTTGAATTTCTGCCGATACACGCATTTTTTGGTAATCGTCATAAAAAAGGTTTTGTCAAAGATAATTATTGGGGGTATGAGAGTTTTAGCTTTTTTGCGCCCGAACAAAATTATTTGGCCGGCAATGATTTATCAGAAATCAAAGATATGATAAAAGCCTTGCACAAACAAGGTATAGAGGTCTTTTTAGATGTTGTCTATAACCACACGGGAGAAGGTAATCAATTAGGTCCGACCATTTGCTATCGCGGTATAGATAATGCCAGCTACTACTGCCTAAATAAAGAAAATAAAAGATACTATTATGATTCAACCGGTTGCGGTGCATCATTCAACTTAGAAAATCCTTATGTTCTAAAACTGGTAACGGATTCTTTACGCTATTGGTATGAAGAGATGCACATAGACGGTTATAGATTCGATTTAGCCACAACTCTTTGCCGTATGAATAATCAATTCAAACAAGAATGTGGATTTTTATATGCCGTAAAACAAGATCCGGTTTTGTGTCATGCGAAGTTGATTGCCGAACCTTGGGATATCGGTTATGGCGGATATCAGGTTGGCGCATTTATGTCAGGCTGGGCAGAATGGAATGACAAATTTCGCGATGTCGTTCGTCGCTTTTGGAAAGGAGATGAAGGACAAGTGGCAGGATTAGCCAGCCGTATTGCCGGTTCAAGTGATGCATTTAATCACAGTGGTCGCAATATCTGGAGTAGTGTCAATTTTGTAACCGCTCATGATGGATTCTGCATTCGAGATTTGGTGAGCTATAATCAAAAACATAATTTTGCCAATAATGAAAACAACCGTGACGGAACAGACAGCAATTGGAGTTGGAACTCTGGTGTGGAAGGAGAGACAGATAATTCTGTGGTTATAGATAATCGTCTCAATCGTCTCAAAGCCATGCTTTCAACTTTGCTTCTATCTTTTGGAACACCGATGATAGTTGCCGGAGATGAGTTGGGTCATACCAATATGGGCAATAATAATCCTTATTGCCAAGACAATTCTATCACATGGATAAATTGGGAAGGAATGAATCGTGTAGATAGAAGGTTGGCACACTTTGTCAAAAAAATCATTCGTTTAAGAAAGCAATTGCGTATTTTTGAACGTAAAAAGTTTTTTACCGGACTTCCGCTAGATAAAAGTAAAATCAAAGATATTACCTGGTATAATGAAACAGGGCAGAGTATGACCACCGAAGAGTGGAATAACGGACAAAGAAAAAGTTTGGCCTACAGTGTTTATAACGGTAAAAAATATGTATTTTGCATATTAAATGCCAATGGCAGTGACATCAATTGGCAATTGCCGGATATAGATAAAAAATATTCATGGAAATTGCTCTTTGACAGCTCAGAAAGATTTATTGCCAAGGCAGCAATTTGCAGCAATCAGAATATAACGATTCCCTCATGGAGCGTTTTATTATTTGAAATAGATAAATAGAGATTGGAGTAATTTTAAATGGACAGCGCAATAGATATTTTAGCTGAAAAATTAGGAATAGCTACGAGTTTTTTAGATGGTAGTAAAGAGCGCAAAAAATATATTGTTGATGAAAAAACAATTAAGTTTTTTGCAGAAAGAATGGGGTATAAAGCCGGTACGGAAGAAGAAATAAAAAATTCCATTTCCGCCTATGAAAAACGTCGGTGGCAACAATCTCTGGAAAAAATATATGTTGTAGAACAAGGACAAGTCGAGTTTGACCTAGTTGTTCCAGCTGAGCAAGAGGCAGAAGATTTTGCTTTGCACTTGAGCTCAGATAAAAATCAAGTACCTGAGCCGGTGTCTTTTGAAGTAATCAATGATGAAGAATACCAATTAATAGGCAAAACCAAATATGTTCGTCTTAAATTTAAAATTACCTCAGAATTAGAAGTTGGTTATTATGATTTAGATTTGCAAGTTGGTAATAAACATTACAAAACCACATTGGCCGTTTGTCCGCAAAAATGTTGGCAAAATGAGGCATTAAACCAAAAAACATGGGGCTTTGCATTACAATTATATTCAGTAAAAAGCCAACGAAATTGGGGCGTTGGTGATTTTACGGATTTGAAAAATTTTGCAAAAATAGCCGCTCAATCGGGAGCAGATATAATAGGATTGAATCCGCTGAATGTTTTAAGTCATGACTTTCCGGAAAATGCCAGCCCTTACCAATCAATCAGCCGTTTATATTTGAATCCGATTTATATTGATGTTGAAAATGTTCCTGAATTCAAACAAGAAGATATGGCTGAAGTGAAAAATGATGTAGAAGAATTTCGCCAAAGCGAGTTGATTCAGTATGAGCATATTTATCCATTAAAAGTAAAAATGCTTCAAAAATGTTATGAGCGTTTTAAGCAAAATAAAAATAGTGCAAGATATCAAGAGTTTGAAGCTTATATCAAAGCCGAAGGTTGCGAGTTAGAACGTTTAGCCGTTTTTCAAAGTTTGTATCACAAATTTGCTTTGCAAAATATGGGGGGATGGCAATCTTGGCCGGAAGAGTATAAAAGTCCAAATTCATTAGCTGTAAAAGAATATGCCAAAGCTAACGTTGATGAGCTAAATTTCTTTAAGTTCATGCAGTTTGAAGCAGCCCGCCAATTTGAAGAGGCAAGTCAAGCTGTTAAAAACAGTGGCATGAAAATTGGTTTATATAGAGATTTGGCTGTTGGTGTTGGTCAAGACAGCGTTGAAGTATGGAGCGAGCCTGATTTATTCTTTAAAGATGCCGGTGCCGGAGCTCCTCCAGATGCCATGTTCCCCAATGGTCAAAAATGGGGATTGGGAGCATTCATACCCAGTGCATTAAGAGAAACGGCATACAAACCGTTTATCAAAATTTTGCGAGCTAATATGCACAATTCCGGAGCATTGCGTATTGACCATGTCATGAGTTTGATGCGTTTGTTTATCATACCCGAGCACTTAAAAATCGGTACATATATTTTCTACAATTTCAAAGATATGTTGAATATTGTTGCTTTGGAAAGTGTATTAAACAAATGCGCCGTTGTCGGTGAGAGTTTGGGTAATGTTCCCGAAGGCTTTTTAGAGGCGCTGGAAAGTAAAAATATCTATGCTTTAAGTGTTTTGTGGTTGGAAAGATATAATGATGGTTGGGGTGATTTCAAAGCTCCTGAAGCTTATCCGCCAAGAGCTTTCTCATCAATTGGAACGCATGATATGGCACCATTGAAAATGTGGTGGTTTGGCTATGATATAGAACTATCTTATCAGTTAGGTATTATAGAAAGTGAAGAAAATAAAAATGCCGAATATAAGAGTCGCGAAAATGATCGTTGGCGCTTATTAAAAATATTAGATGAAACAGGTGTATGGCCGCAAGATAAACCAAGAAAAGGAAATTATATCTACGGAGAAGGTTATCCTGAAGGTATAGAAGAAGCGGCAAACGCATATATGGCTAAAACTAATTGTCCGGTATTTTTAGCTGAACTTGAGAATATTTTGCATGTTGAAAAACGTCAAAATCTTCCGGGAACAGATAGAGATCAACATCCAAACTGGAGAAGAAGATTACCGGTAGAATTGGAAAAATTAGCAGAAGATATTGCTTATGTACGCAATATCAAAGCAATAAATTCCATTCGGAACTAAATTAAGAAAAAAGCCGTTGGAAACAACGGCTTTTTTCTTATTATTACTATCAAAAAAAATCCTGCAAAGAAGCAGGATTTTTTTTGATGAGAAATTAAAGTTTATTTCTTTTCATCAGGGTCACGAAGAACATAACCTCGTCCCCAAACGGTTTCAATATAGTTTTTACCACCGGAAGCTTTTTCCAACTTTTTGCGGAGCTTGCAGATGAACACGTCAATAATTTTGAGTTCCGGTTCATCAATACCGCCATAAAGGTGATTCAAGAATTGGTCTTTATTAAGGGTTGAACCTTTGCGCAAAGACAAAAGCTCCATAATGCCATATTCTTTTCCGGTAAGGTGTAAAGTCTTTGTACCAACGGTAACGGTTTGTGTATCCAAATTGACCTCAACATCGCCGGTACGAATGATAGAGTTGGAATGACCTTTAGAGCGTCTAACCACAGCTTGGATACGAGCGAGGAGCTCTGATTTGTCAAAAGGCTTGGTAAGGTAATCATCAGCACCATATCCCAAGCCTTTTACTTTTTTATCAGGTTCTGTTAAACCGGAAAGAATAAGAACCGGAGTGTTAACTTTAGCGGCACGCAGGCTCTTCAAAACTTCATATCCGTTCATATCCGGTAACATCAAATCCAAGATAATGATATCATAATCATATAATTTACCGATTTCTAAGCCATCTTCACCCAAATCAGTGGTATCTACAATCATACCTTCTTTCTTAAGCATCGTTTCAATGCTTTGAGAAATGGCATAATCATCTTCAACTAACAAAACGCGCATTCCGAATATCCTCAAAAACGTTAAACTTGAATTTGTAAGTATCATATATTTTAAAATTTAATTTGTTAACTTTTTTGACAGGGCTGTTAATAATTATTAACAAAAGATGAGAAATAGGAAAGATTGTGAATAACCATAAGCAAATGCTGAAAAAAAAATTAAATATGCTAAAAAAGAACATAAAATAATGGAGAATAAATTTGTCAGAAGTCATAGATAATATCATCAAAGAGATAAAAAAACTTCCCACCAGTGAATATTACGGAAGAGTTACCGGTGTTCAAGGCTTATTTATTGAAGTGAGCGGAATCCGCTGCAATATGTCGATTGGAGACAGATGCAATATCTATGATGCCAAAGGCGAAAAAAATGTTTGCGAGCTGGTGAGTTTTCGTCAGGGAAAATTGTTATTTATGCCTTATGGTTCAATTCAGGGAATCGGTTTAGGGTGTAAGGTCGAAGTAGAAAATGCAACACCGGTGATATATCCGCACAAAAGTTGGCTAGGACGCATCATCAATGCTTTTGGTGAGGCAATCGACGGCAAAGGTCCGTTGATTAAAGGAAATAAGCCCTATTATATTAAAAGTTCTCCGCCGCCGGCAGCTTTTCGCGATAGGGTTAAAGGTAAGGTAGATTTAGGCGTTAAGGCGGTTAATACCTTTATCACCATCTGCAAAGGGCAACGTATGGGTATTTTTGCCGGCTCAGGGGTTGGAAAATCAACCTTAATGTCCATGATGGCAAAAAATACCGATTCGGATGTTTCGGTGATAGGCTTGATAGGAGAGCGCGGTAGAGAAGCCAAAGAGTTCGTCGAAGATACGTTAGGAGAAGCCGGTTTAGCAAAGTCTGTTTTAGTTTTAGCTACATCAGATGAAAGTCCGCTAATGAGAAGACAAGCGGCTTATGTTGCCATGGCAGTATCTGAGTTTTTCAGAGATGAAAACCAAAATGTACTATGTATGATGGACTCAATTACCCGATTTGCCATGGCGCAAAGAGAAATATCATTGAGTGTGGGAGAACCACCGGCTTCTAAAGGTTATACGCCAAGTGTTTTTGCCGAGTTGCCACGATTGTTGGAACGAGCAGGCCCGGGAATGGGAAATGGTACCATTACCGGTTTGTTTACGGTTTTGGTCGATGGTGATGACCATAATGAACCGATTGCCGATGCCGTACGTTCTATTTTGGATGGACATATTGTTTTGGACAGAGCTATTGCCGAAAGAAACCGTTATCCGGCCATTAACATCTTACGCAGCATCTCAAGAACCATGCCTGATTGCAATACGCCGGAAGAAACACAAATTGTCAATAAGGCACGCAAATACATTGCCAGTTATGAAGATATGGCCGAGCTTATTCGTTTAGGCGCCTATAAAAAAGGTTCAAATAAAGAAGTTGATGAAGCCATATTTTATTATCCGAAGATAGAAGAATTTTTGAGCCAGAAGAAGACCGAACGTTTTACATTGGCAGAAGGGTACGATTTATTGAAAAAGATTCTTGATACGCCGTATAAAGGCTAATAAAAATAATGAAAAATTCTCTGAAAACATTGGAAAGAATACAAAAATTCAAGATTGACGAACAGCGCAAGATTATGGTCGATTTGCAAAACAAAGAAGATAAAATCTTAAACGATTTGCGTCGCTTGATAAAAGAATATGAGCAAGAAAAAGAATTTGCTGCGCAAAATGGCTATATAGGAGATTTTGGCGCCTATACCAAAAGATATCTGCAATATCGCGAAGCTTTTGAGCAAGCATTAAATGAAGTCAGAGAAAAAATTGCCGAGGTTAGGGATATAATTTCGGAGATGTTTAAAGAACAAAAAACTTATGAAATTGTTGATAGGCAAAGAAAAGAAGCTTTAGCAAAAGAAGAAGATTTAAAAAGCCAAAAGATGCTTGATGAAATCGGAACCAATGCTTATATAAAAAGAAATAAAGATAAACAATGATAAAAGGAGAAAAATATGACCTTTGAATTAGCAAATTTACCTTATGAAATGAATGCCTTAGAGCCTTATATTTCACAAAAAACATTAGAGTTTCATTATGGCAAACATCATCGTACTTATGTTGAAAATTTGAATAAATTAATTGCCGGTAGCAAATTTGAAAATATGAGTTTAGAAGAAATCATAAAAGAAACAGCAGGCAAAGCAGAATTTACCGGCATTTTTAACAATGCGGCACAAGCTTGGAATCATGCTTTCTTTTGGAAGTGTATGCAAAAAGACGGTGGCAAACCGCAAGGTGCAATTCTTTCTCGCATTGAAAAAGATTTTGGCAGTTATGAAAAATTTCATGAGGAATTTAAAAATGCTGCGGTTACGCAATTTGGCAGCGGTTGGGCATGGCTTGTAGAAAAAGACGGAAAATTAGCAATCATGAAAACCGCTAACGCCGATACACCGATAGCCCATGGTTTGAAAGCCTTGTTGACGGTTGACGTTTGGGAACACGCTTATTATTTGGATTATCAGAATCGCCGAGCCGATTTTGTAGAAGCCTTTTTAAATAATTTGGCTCATTACCAAGGTTAGAGATAAAAATCCCTTCTTTGTGCAAAAGGAGGGATTTTTTTTTACATCTTTTTAATAGATTAATGATAAAAGCATAAAAAGAAACAACTGATATTGACAAATTTTGTCCAAAATGGTAGGATATAAAAACATAAAATAATAAAAAAAGGAGCAGAAAAATGTCAGTAGATATGAAAGAAAAAGCACAAGACGCAATGAAGAAAATGTTTCTTTGCGGAGCTGTATTTGCGGCAAGCACTGCCGGAATGGTAGGTAGCTTGAAAGCTTTTGCAGATGATGTACAAAAAAATGCTCCGGAACAATATATCGGCGGTGACGGACATGATGGTTATAAGCTTACACCGTCTCAAACATTGAAACTTGGCGGAGTGGTTGCATCAACAACTTTAATCGTAGGAGCCGGAGTTTTTGGTGCATATCTTAAAAAAGAGCATGACAAAGAACAACAAGCAGTAAAAGCAGCTTTAATGGCAGCCAAGCAACAATCAAAATAGGATAAGATAATGGCAAAATTTACGACCGAAAAGAAATTTATGGTTGCCGAAGGCGAAGAAGGCGAGGTTTACTTCTTTATTGAAGCCAAAAAAGAACAACCCAAAACACCGGTAATTATTTATGATGGCAAAGACCACGCATTATTCCGCCGCAATGATGATCAAAATATCATCTTAGACTATATTCATCCTTCGGTCAGAGAGCATTTGCGCCAAGTACCGGAAGTTATCATCGTCGAGATGATATTAGAAAATATTAAGGATAGCTATATTGCCCGAATGCAACATGTTGATAATATCCCGCTGGATTGGCAAAAAGCCGGTTTGAAAACTTGGGATGAACTAATGCTTTCCAAAGAGGCAAAATAAGCTAAGTAAAATTAAAAAAATCCCGCCTTCGGGCGGTTTTTTTATGGGGTACGGAAAAGAAAATGGCAGAATTAAAAACCAACGTCATGCGCATTTTAGATGCACATAAAATCAAATATAAAAGCTATAACTATGAGAGTAGCGGCGCAATCAGCGGTGTGGAAGTTGCGGAGGCTTTGGGAGAGAATCCGGAGCAAGTATTCAAAACGCTGGTGACAGTCAGCAAAAGCAAAAAGAACTATGTCTTTATGATTCCGGTAGAAAAAGAATTAGATTTGAAAAAAGCCGCAGCAGCCGTGAATGAAAAAAATGTTGAGATGCTGAAAAGCAAAGAGCTTCTGCCAACAACAGGCTATGTTCATGGAGGTTGTTCGCCAATTGGCATGAAAAAATCTTTTCCTGTAACCATAGACTCGAGTGCCAAAAATTTTGCCACAATAATCTATAGCGGTGGTAAGATAGGCTATCAAGTTGAGACATCAGTTGAAGATTTAGGTAAAATAGTAAAAATACAACTTGCTGATATTACGGAATAAAATAACTTTTTTCAAAAATTGACAAAATAATGCTTGCCAAAATAAAAAAAAGTGTTATGACTATTGCCATCAATCAATTATAAAGACATTATTTTTTTTTCACACTCTGAGAGCAATCTATATCGTATAGTAGGTGCAATCAGGGGCAGATTTTGAGTAAGCAGGGATACGAGATAATAACATTTATTTTAAGTTTAAGTGCGACGGCTACCGCTGGTAACGGGATGTTATCAAGGTTAACAAACTTAAAAGAAATTAAAAACTCCCCGAGAGATTCAGTTTCTGTTTTAAAATGGCTGTCAGCTAAATAGTTTGAAAGAACTTGAATGGACAGTAAGGTTATGAAATTAACTGAAGTTAAGAACATTCTGGGAACAAACGGTCGTTCAACAAGATTGGTATGCATCTTTACTGAAAGTACAGCTCCGGTACTGGAGTTTGGTAACAGCTTTGCAGCGTGCCAGCACAAAAGGGTAGATATGAAAGAGCATATTGAAGAGTTGAAAAAATTGAAAGACGGTCAGGCTTTTACCTTGGGAAGAGAGGATTACAACAATATTGACCTTGGTGAAATTGCCGATATTTCACGACTGCACTGCTATATCGTTCGCGAAGGTGCTGCTTTCAAGCTGTATGACTGCTCACTCTTCGGTACTGCGGTTGTTCTCGAATGATAGCCCGTAACTAATTAAAAAAAGCATTTCTCTCTGCATAGAGAAATGCTTTTTCTTTTGCCTATAAATATCTTTATTCTTTTTCAAAATCCATAGCGGCGGAATTGATGCAAAAGCGCGCTTTGGTCGCCGTCGGTCCATCATTAAACACATGGCCGAGGTGTGAACCGCATTTGGCACAGGTCACTTCAGTGCGTATCATGCCATGGCTGTAATCGGTTGAAAGTTTTACGCTGCTCGGAATGGCTTTGTCAAAGCTAGGCCAACCACTACCGGAATCAAACTTAGCAGAAGATTCAAAAATCGGGTTGCCGCAAGCACCGCAAACATAAGTTCCATCGGCTTTGTTATGCAAAAACTTGCCTGTAAAAGGCTTTTCTGTGCCTTTCTGGCGCAAAATCTGATATTGCTCCGGCGAGAGCTTTTGTTTCCATTCCGCCTCTGTTTGCGGCAAAATTTCATCTTCCTCTTCTTCAATGCTAGGCACATGGCAAGAAACAAGCCCTTTCTTAGCCAAATATTTTTGATGATATTCTTCGGCAGGGTAAAAAGATTGTTTGGGTAAAATTTGCGTTACAATCGGTTTTTTATATTTTCCGCTTTGTTCAAGGCGAGAAATGGTTTGTTCAATTTGGTCTTTTTCTTGCGGCGTTTGGTAGAAAACAGCCGAGCGATATTGTTCTCCGATATCCGGACCTTGACGATTGAGCGTAGTTGGATTATGGCTTTGAAAGAAAATATCAAGTAACTGCTGATAAGAAACCTTGTCAGGGTTATAGGTTACTTCTACGGCTTCGGCATGACCAGTTTTTCCGGTAGAAACTTGCTCATAAGTCGGATTTTCGATACTTCCGCCGGTATAACCGACTTCTGTTGATATCACCCCCGGAACATTGTCAAATGTGGCTTGAACACCCCAAAAGCAACCGGCGGCAAAAATAGCATGCGCAACACTCATATTCGTCTCCTTTGCTAAAAATATATGTTTTATATTTTGTTTTCCAAGGGTAGATTATTTTCGGGATGCGTAAAAATAGAGAGCGGCAGCGCCAAGAATAACCTCCAAAATTACATAACATATGTCAGAAATGTTAAATTCCATATTTTTTGTGCAGAAAATCTATTCAATCCTAATATTTTATGATACTATAAAACTTGAAATAATCAAGCAAAGGAGGAATAAAAAATGCCTCGTACACAAAAATTTTACTATTCTTTTAAGAAAAATTATTTTTGGCTGATTGCTAATTTAGCCATGCTGGTTTTACTTTTAAGTTGTGCGATTAAGCATCCTGCTTGCTGGTTTTGGTGGCAAATGCAGGTTTTGCTCAGCCTATTTACGGTCACTTTGCTGATGTGGGGTTATAAATATTTGCTTAAACATCAGGTTGTGGAAATATCAGATTTTGGTATTAAAATAGATCATAATGATTGGTTGAAATGGTCGGATATAATTGATGCCGAGTATAGGGAAGTTCAATGTTGTTTTAAGAAACTTCCGGTAATAAGTTTAAGGACACCAAAACGTATGCGTTATAGATATAACTTTTTGCAAAAAAGGTGCGAAAAAATAGGTTTTGGAGCTTTTTCCATTCCACTTTATGATATAGAGAAGTCAGACATTCATAAGTTGGGGCATATAATTATCGAACAAGTTGGCGACATTCGCCATTAAAAGAAAATACATTTTTTCAACAGCATATGGCTACAGATAAATTTTCTTGTTTATGTTTTACAAATAAAAGTATTTAATATGGATAATAAAATAACCATAAACAAGCAAGAGGCTAAATGAAAAAAGAAAATTTTAATTCTCGTTGGGGATTTATCTTGGCAGCGGCCGGTTCGGCTATTGGTTTAGGAAATATATGGCGCTTTCCTTATTTGGTCGGACAATATGGTGGCATGAGTTTTATCATACTTTATCTATTGATTATATTGTTTATTTGTAATCCGCTGATGGTTTCGGAAATTGCTTTAGGACGCACGTCTAAAAGCAACTTTGTTGACGCATATCAGGTCATCGGGCAAAAGCTTGGCATGAAACACTTAAAACTCTGGTCGTTTTTTGGCGGTTGGACAGCCTTTATCGGTGTAACGATGATAATCTCATTTTATTATCTGGTTGCCGGATGGGTTTTGTACTATTTGTTGGAATCTCTATCGGGAAATTTAATTCATATTGAGCCGAATAATCTTTCAAAAACCTTTGATGATTTGAGCCATAGTTTTTCTGTGCAATATACTTGCGGACTTATTTTCATGTTTATCACGGCAATGGTGGTAATTGCCGGTGTTAAAAAGGGCGTAGAAAAGTCCGGTATAATTTTAATGCCGATTTTGTTTTTGATATTTGTTATTTTATCGTTGCAATCCATATTTTTGGAAGGTGGAGAGAAGGGGGTTAAATTTTTAATGACGCCCGATTGGAAATATTTAGGTTTTACGGAAAATGGTTTCAGTATAAAGCAACTTTTTGATACTTTTTTAGCCGCCTTGGGACAAGCCTTTTTGTCCTTGTCTTTGGGCTTCGGCATATTGTTGGTTTATGGTTCATATCTATCTTCAAAAGAAAATTTATTCCAATCAGTAAGAAATATTGAAATTTTTGATACAATGGCAGCGGTTTTAAGTGCGGTAATTATCATACCTGCGGTTTTTGCGGCCGGACTTCCGCCCACATCGGGTCCAGGGTTAACCTTTATTTCTTTGCCGGTAGTTTTCCAACAATTATCGGGAGGACAGCTTTGGTCAATAGCTTTTTATTTATTATTAACTTTGGCCACGGTAACATCAACAATTTCCATTTATGAAGCTTTGACAAATTTATTTATGGATAAGTTTAAGTTAAATAGATTTAATGCCGTGCTTGCGGTGATGCTAATCACTTTGGTGGGTTTTACGGCGGTAACAGCTTCATTTTCTGGAGTTTGGAATATTAAGATATTAGGGCGCAACATATTTGAGTTGTTTGATTGGTTGTCATCAACTTTCACAGCGGCCATTGTTTCCATGACCATAGCTTTGTTTGTCGGCTATTCAGCAATGAAAACCATCATTCACAACATTCGTCGTTCGGCCGTGGTAACATCAGGCTTCACACGCTATTTTTTGGTAACATTAAGAGTTTTGGCGCCGTTAAGTTTAGGTTTATTGTTACTCTTAGCTATGTACAATACCTTCAGCGTGTATTTATTCCAAAATTGAAAATGAAACTCCACCGGCATTAGCCGGTGGAGTTTCATTTTAAGCATAGATTAGGCTTCTTGACTGTTAGGATTAAAGGTACGTCCACTCTTAAGTCTATCCATAACCACATTAAAGCTTTTTTCCTCTCCGTTTCTCAGGGGAGGAAATATAAATACCTTAAAATTTTTAGTTAATAATTATCTTTGATATTTCAAATTTTCTAGTTTTTTGGCACGAGCAACAGACAAAGCATTTTTGCGAGATTGGGCTAATTTTTCTTTTTCAGCCAATTTATCTTTGTTTTTAACTGCGTTGAGAGTACGGGCTTTGTGCTTTTCTTCATCACTTAAAAGATTAGCATCTTCAAGTTTTTCATCATCAATTGATAAATTTTCTTTAGCCAAATTTTGCATTTGTTGTTTTCTTTGTATGATAGCATTTTTAGCTTCTAACATACGGTTTAATAACGCAGTATCGGGCTGAGACATTTGATTTTCAATTGCTTTATCCAAAGCTGTTACTACTTTATCTTTTTCAGCTCTGTTTAATATTTTTGAATCGCTCACTTCATTTGCAAAATCAATTATTTCTTGAGGACTCATTTTCTGAAGTTGCGATATTTTTCTAATTTGTTTTGCTTTAGAAGGTATTTTTATATTTTTCTTTGATAATAAGTCTTCAGGTATTTTTCTTATATAATAATTATTTTTATCCGTAAGCAAGACAAGTAATATGGCCTGATCGGGTAAATCATTTGCTTGACCATTGATGATATCAATTTGAGCTGTCTGGATGTAAATATCAAATAAAATAGAATTTGGTTTTATTTTATAGTTTTCACCCATTAATTCATTTATAACCATACCAAAACGTTTGTTCTGAGTTATCTGTTTACCATAATTAGATTCATCATATTTAGGAGCTTTTTCTATTTCCTTCATCAGGGCATTACGTACAGAAGTATAATATTTGGGTAAGTCACCGGTCGTGTTTTCCGTTGTTCCAATTAAACTTGGTATTCTTCTGTTTTTGAGTAATTCAGATAAGAACTCTCTGTCCATGTATTTATCATGCAAATTTTTCCAATTATTTTGTGGAACATTTGATTTTATGGCATATTGATTAACTTTTTTTCTCAAAGCAGAAGGTAGATTATCGCAATTAAGCAAAACGCCGCTTTCTACTAAATCTTGAATATAATTTTCTGTAAATTTTGATGTCTTTTCTTTATCAGACCAGTTTGTAAGAATTTTGTTCAATTCGGCACTCAAATGAGGAATTGGTTCAGCATGTCCTTTTAAATGTTCTAATCCTTTAATATAAATATAATTTTGTAACATTTTATGATAAAGTTTAATGTTATCTTTAATATCTCTGTTTTGTAGCTCTTCCATTAAAAATCTACACATACCGGAATAATAATTATCGGCTTTTCTGAAGGCTGTAAAGACCAAATGAGGGTGGTTTTCAACACAATCAAAAAGTTCTTTTCTATGTTTTTCAGAGCAAGAAGGAATCAATCTATCTCCTAAAAATTCTTCCATTTTTTGTTGGAGCTCTGGAGACATACGAGTAGAAAAAAAATCTTGCAATGCCACTTCATCTGAAATTTTATGCTCTCCGATAGATAGCCGTGTTAGATATGGATTTTCGTTATGTTCAAAAACTTGAAAAATAAAATCCTTAAAACCTTCTATATTTTCAGGAGTTATTTCTTTTATAGGATTGTCATGTCTGTCAGTATAGTAGATAATTTTTTTCATGTTAGGCTCCTTTAATTAGTTTTGATTTTACCATACAAATAGACAGAAAGCAATATACAAAAGACAAAGCAAAAACGCTCATTTTGAGCGTTTTTTTTAATGGTGATCCCAGTGCTGAGAAATAAAAAACACCGATGCTCCGGTGTTTTTTATGAGCCAAGCAATGAGACTAGTTATTGGGAGCAAGGAAACGAAGCGAAACAATAACTTTAGTCGGAATTGGATAGTCTCGCTCGATTAGCGTAAAAAAAACGCTCATTTTGAGCGTTTTTTTTAATGGTGATCCCAGTGCTGAGAAATAAAAAAACACCGATGCTCCGGTGTTTTTTATGAGCCAAGCAATGAGACTAGTTATTGGGAGCAAGGAAACGAAGCGAAACAATAACTTTAGTCGGAATTGGATAGTCTCGCTCGATTAGCGTAAAAAAAAACGCTCATTTTGAGCGTTTTTTTTAATGGTGATCCCAGCGAGACTCGAACTCGCGTTACCGCCGTGAGAGGGCGATGTCCTAGGCCGCTAGACGATGGGACCATATAACAAAAGCTTTGATAATATAAATTTTGCAAACTTGCAAGAGTTTTTTTTATAAATAAATTTTAAGATTTAGCCTTTAAACTCCACAAAAAAACAGATAAGGAATGTAATATGTTAGAAGAAGCCAAACAAAAAATTCGCAATATTTCAGATTTCCCCAAAAAAGGAATTGAGTTTAAAGATATCACTCCGCTATTAAAAGATGCCAAAGCATTTCATGATGTGATAGATGCTTTTGTGCAGAAATTTGCCAATGAACATATTGACTATGTCGTTGCCATTGAATCTCGAGGCTATCTTTTAGGCGCACCATTGGCTTATAAACTAGGAGCAGGGTTGGTTGTTGTTCGCAAACCGGGAAAGCTTCCTGCAGAAGTTGAACATGTTGAATATGATTTAGAATATGGTACGGATAGTTTGGAGATACATAAAGATGCCATTGAGGCAGGAAAACGAGTTTTGATTATAGATGATTTGCTTGCCACCGGAGGAACAGTTCATGCAACCAGTGAACTGATTAAGCGTTTGGGCGGCAAAATTGTTGCAATGGCATTTTTAATTGAACTGACAAAATTACAAGGCAGAAAAAAATTATCATCTATAGCAGATGTCCATGCGCTATTTACATACGAAAATTAATAAAATTTAGAGGATAATCTTAAAGGAAAATATTTACTGATAAAAATAAATAACATATAATATATAAAAAGCGAAGGCAGGGAGATTGGATAATGAAAAAGGCGTTTGTATATCTTTTATGCACTTTATTTGTAGGTTCAGGAATTTCAATAATTTCTGTTGATGCCGCCTCTGTCAGTTCAGAGCAAGAAGAACAAGTTGAAATAGTGCCTTTTGCCCAATTGTCCGATTATCAAATTTTATTAACCGGTAGTGAAAATGGTATTTCCAGCTATTCTGGTGTCAAAAACAACATTCGCCTGTCTTTTCAAGCAGATTCAAAAGAGATAAACAAAATAACCATCGCTTTTGATTATGATGCTCCTTCAAAAACAACAGATATTGCGGAAATTATCAGTGTTTCCAACAAAATTTTTCCTCAAAAAATTACAGATGAAAAACAAGCCGCTGAACTTTTAGAGGAAAAATTATCAGACATGAATTCAGCACGAGATGAAGATATTTTTAATATAGAACAACTACGTGTTGAAGCTCACATCAACAATGGTATGGTTAATCTGCGCATAACCAAATAATTTGAAGACTAATAATATAGGAAAAAAATGGATATTATCGAAGCATATAAATTTTGCCCAATATGCGGACAGGCAAATTGGCAAAAAGAACAACATTCCATGCAATGCCAAAATTGCGGATACAAAATATATCTCAATCCCTGCATCGGGGGAGTTGCTGTTATTTTAGATGAGCAAGGACGTTTGCTCGTCGTGCGCCGAAGTAAAGATCCAGCTAAGGGAACATGGCATTTGCCGGGAGGCTTTGTTGAAGTGGGAGAAACCATAGAACAAGCCATAGAAAGAGAGGTTCAAGAAGAGCTAAATATCAAAGTAAGAGCAGAAGAATACTTATTTTCTATTCCCAACCGTTATCAATATAAAGGCATTGAACGCTATCCGTTAGATTTCTTTTTCAGATGTAAGATAGTTGATATGACTGAACTCAACATAGATTTATCCGAAAATACAGATTATGCTTTTTTATCTCCCGCAGAAATTAATATAGAAGAGTTCGGCTTACCATCAATACGAGAAGGAATCCGTCGCTATTTAAAAAAATAAAGATAAAACATAAAATCTTGACAAGAATTGAGAACATCCTTATCAATAATAGAAAAGGACACAGTTAAGGTTTGTTTATTATGATTAATGAAAAAAGAAAATATCTTCCGGTTTTTCATATTTTGACAAGTAGTGGCGCATATTTCAAATCCAAGCCTTTGGCGATGATTGTATTTAGCCTTTTGAATTACATCAGTGTCATCTTAGGTGTATACACATGGCGCACGGCTGCATTTTTTATAGTGCTTATTTTTGCCTATGCCTTATGGTGCTATTTTTTCCGTTTTTATTTTAATAAAACCCCATATATAGAATTAAAATCCATGACGGCATCTCTTTCTCCGTCAACAAAAATTCTGGTTTTAAGCTTTGTTATTATGACCATTTTGATATTGTTTCCGTTTATATTGCCGTTTTTGGGACTAGGAGATACGGATTATTATATGCATCTTCTTAATGACCAAGAATTACTCAATGCCGCAGTTGGCGTTATTGGAATTTTTTTAGCGCCGTTTATATTTTTTCGTCCATTTTTTGCATGGATAGCCTCTGCATTGGGGTATAATAAAAGCTTGAAATTTGCTTTTTATCATACTCAAGGCAACTATAAGCAAATAGTATGTTTATTGCTTATATTGAATATTCCCTATGTTTTATTGGAGCAAATCAGCCAGTATTTGGCACTTCCGCCATATCTATTTTATCTGTTACTCTCGCCATTGATTGTTTATATGAACATAGTTATGGCGCGTTGCTATGAATTTTTCTTCATTGAAGATTAATTTATTTAGCCAAATCTAAAAATTCATTTTCCGATAAAATTGCAATTCCGAGCTCTTGGGCCTTTGTTGCCTTAGAACCAGCATCAGCTCCCATCACTACATAATCTGTATTTTTAGAGACAGAACCGGCAACTTTAGCTCCTAGAGAGAGTGCTTTAGCTTTAGCTTCAGCTCGGGTCATTTGCTCCAGAGTTCCGGTAAACACAATAGTCTTACCAGCAAGGGAGGAAGAATAATCAGTTGTATCAATAAAATCTTCCACATCAACTTGTTGCAAAAGTTCCTGAATAATATGCTGATTGTGTTCTTCAGCAAAAAACTCAACAATATCTTTGACCATGGCTTCGCCAATACCATCAATCTCAAGAAGTTTAGCCGTATCAGATTTACGCATATCTTGTTCAAAAGATGAGAAAGAACCAAAGTGTTTAGCAATCAAAAGCGAAGTAGCCGCACCAACTTGTCGAATTCCCAAAGCATAGATAAATCGCGGCAGGGAGATGTTTCGTCTTTCGTTAATGGCCTTAAATAAATTTTCAACCGATTTTTTACCCCAGCCATTACGAGATTCAAGGTATATTGAACCATCGTTGAGAGAGGAGAAAAGGTCATCACGCAAACGTCTATTGCGGCTTTCCAATGTGAATATATCGACAGGCGTTTTGATAATGCCTTCAAGATAAAACTCTTCCATAATTTTTGCGCCCAAACCTTCAATATCAAAAGCTTCGCGAGATACAAAATGTTTTAGGCGTTCTATGGCTTGTGCCGGACAAGTGAGCCCGCCAGTGCAACGACGTACGGCTTCATCTTCTTCTTTAATGGCATGCGCGCCGCACATCGGACAGGTGTGCGGAAAAACAAATTCTTTTGAATCTGCCGGTCGTTTATCTAAAACCACTCCGACAATTTGCGGAATAACATCTCCGGCGCGCTGGATAATCACCGTATCACCGATACGAATATCTTTGCGTTTGATTTCATCTTCGTTATGAAGTGTGGCATGAGAAACAATAACCCCACCAACGTTGATAGGCTCCAAATCAGCAACCGGGGTAAGAGCGCCGGTACGTCCCACTTGAATGCGAATATTATTGATTTTAGTAAAAGCTTGCTCTGCCGGAAATTTATGGGCGATCGCCCAACGTGGTGTTCGAGTTAAAAAGCCAAGACGATTTTGTAAGGCAAGATTATCAACTTTATAAACAATCCCATCAATATCATAAAGTAAGTCAGCACGCTCTTGCTGTAGATAATTAAAATAGTCCATCAAGTCTTGTGTCGTATGACAGATTCGGTTATATGGATTGGTTTTGAAACCCCAATCTCGCACTTTTTGTAAAAATTCACTTTGTGATTTCCATGGAATATTGGAAACATCTCCCCAAGTATAAACAAAGAGAGAAAGTTTGCGTTCTTTGGTTATATTGGCATCAAGCTGGCGAAGAGAGCCTGCAGCAGCATTGCGCGGATTGGCAAAAACTTTTTTATGTTCCGATTCGTTCTTTGCGTTGAGTTCAAGAAAATCGGCTTTAGACATATAAACTTCGCCCCGCACTTCCAGAACTTCCGGCACATCGGGAGCAGAGAGTGTGAGGGGTAAGTCTTTGATAACTTTAAGGTTTTCGGTAATATCTTCTCCGGTTTTACCATCGCCTCGGGTCGCACCTTTGACAAACTTGCCGTTTTCGTAGCGTGCAGAAAAAGAAAGACCGTCGATTTTAGGTTCGGCAGAATAAGTAATTTGATTGTCGGTTTCGTTGCCTAAAAAACGATTAACTGAAGAAGTAAAGTCGACGAGTTCTTCTTCGGAGAAAATATCACCGAGAGAGAGCATCGGAATTTTATGTTCAACCTTGCCAAATTCGCTTTTAATCGGTGCGCCGATTCTAACGGATGGTCCATTGACAATTTTGAGCTGCGGAAATTTTGCTTCAATTTCCTCATTGCGGCGTTTGAGGGCATCATACTCAGCATCGGTAAGATAAGGGTCATCATTTTGATAATAAGCAATATCTGCCTTAGCCATTTCTTCGGCGATTCTTTTAAGTTCGGTTTGAGCTTGTTGTTCGGTCAGTTCATCAATTGTCAGCATTTTATTACCTTGATTAAGAATTAAAATTTTGCCCTATCATAAAGCTTTGTTGTATGATATGCATTAAAAATCTCAGAGTAGTCCATAAAAAATGGTATATTTTGTTATAAAAATTTATAATGATATTGATATAAAAAAGAAAGGAAAAAATACAACAGATAATATCAAGAATATTCCCATCAAAACAATATCTTCATAAAAACAATTTATATAAAACATAATGGAAAAAAGAAGTTCACAGTAAATATTAAACGAAAAAAAGTGACTAATTAGAAATTAGTCACTTTATCTCAGTCAAAACATATTATTCTCTACCTTGAGCCAAATCATGCATTTGTGGTGAAAGAGTAGTTTGTTTTACTGGCTTTTCGGGTTTAGAAGGAGATGTAATACCTCTTAAATCACCATAAAGTTCTCTTATACTTTTTTGAGGATTTTGAGCACGGAGGACCGCTTTCTCTGCCAATCTATCAATACCTGTTTTGTATTGGATATCACGACCAATTCCCACAGTATCACGAGCGCTCTGAATTTTCCTAGAATGTAAGATAGCTTCATTTTCTTTAAGCTGTTCATTTCTTTTCTGTGTTGCCTCAGGCATTCTTTCAGACATATATTTATTTGCTTCATTTAATGAATCTTTGTATTTATTTGAAAGTAAAGCTGTAGCAGCATAATCCTTGCAGCAATCTTCAAAAGCTCTTTCAGCATCTGCTTTCCAAGAAGCAATTTTATCCATATCTTGGCTAAGGTTAATTAATTTTGGAAAATGAGATTTTGCAAGAGGATTCTTACTAATAAATTCTTGAGCGACTTTTTTAAATTCTTCATAATCTTTCAATTTTTTCTTATTTTCTTCATCAACCTTAGATTTTTTTCCAAACTTCATTTTTATTTTATCCATTAATGATAGTTTTTGCAATTTTGGTTGAGGCAATTCTATTTTTTTATCGGGATTTTTGGCTTGTTCAATCATAGCCTCATATAATCCGTCCGGAACTTTGCTTTGGTTGTCGATAAGATATTTTCCGTTTTCCATATTTTCCTTATTTGCAGCAATAGTACAATCTCGAGACCAATCGCCAGCATTTTCGAGCCGTTCTTCGCGACTAGCTAAAATATCTTTATAAGGATTATCTTCCATTTTGATTTGGTCTTCGGAGGTATAGCGAATCCTATATTCGTCTGTAAAAAGGTGAGGTTTATCACCTTCTATCATTGGGTTACAATATCCGGATATACGCATTTGCATTTCTTTTTTTACATTTTCATCGTTGCGTTCACCTTCTTTGGAAACTCTGAAAACAACATCAGGGTCATTTTCATAACTAGAGATAATTCCTGTAAAATTATAATTACCCATTTTTCATCTCCTAAATTTTGTTTTATTCTAAAACCCCTATATTTTAAAGTATAGTTAAATTATTTTTTTTGTCAATAATTCTTCGTAAAAGTTTAATGCCTAAAAAAGTAAATTCTTGTAAATTTTAGGAAAATGAATATGTTGAAAGCAAAAAATGATAGTATGAATTTTTTGTAACAATAAGAAAAAAGTATAATAGAAAAAATTTTGTCGAATTTAAAAAAAGAATCCTAAAAAGGATTCCTTTTTTTTTCTGTAAATCTAAGATGACTATTTCTCAGGTGCAATCACCATCATCATCTGTTTACCTTCCATTTTGGGTTCCGATTCTACTTTGCATATTCCTTCCAAATCATCAAGGAGACGCATCAAAACATCTTTACCCATATCGGCAGTGTTCATTTCACGACCTTTGTAGCGCATGGTAAATTTAACTTTATTGCCTTCACCTAAGAATTTCTTAGCTTGTTTAACTTTCACTTCATAGTCGTGAGTGTCAATCATTGGACGAAGCTTTAATTCTTTGATTTCAACTACTTTTTGTTTTTTCTTGGCTTCAGCTTTGCGCTTTTGCATTTCATATTTATATTTGCCGATGTCTAAAATCTTACATACAGGTGGGGTGGCTTGGGGAGAAATTTCAATCAAATCCAAACCGGCTTCTTCAGCGGCAACGAGTGCATCTTTAATAGAAACCACACCGCGATTCTCACCTGTTTCATCAATTAAACGAACTTCTTTTACTCTAATATCTTCATTAATGCGCGGCCCGTTATCATCTCGTACTGGCGCATTGGTATTCTCTTTAGCTATTTTAGCCTCCATAATTGTTGTTAACTGCCAGATATAATACAAATCTAATCTTTAATGGCAAGATAAATTTGATTTTATTAATATATAATAAATTTTTTATGAAAAAAAAGCTGGACTTTAAAAAAATAAAGTGTTAATAATTCGTTAAAACAAACGGTTAAAAAGTTCTCCACAAAAAAGTGAAAAAAATATAAAAAAAGTTATTGACTTTAGGAAGAGGGGAGGATATAAACCGGTTTGTCGCCGCGAT
>CALXVY010000014.1 GCA_944392255.1 uncultured Alphaproteobacteria bacterium
AGTGCTAAAGTTAAGATAAAAGCACGAAAAAACATAACACGCCTCCATGAAATAATAAGAATTAAAGCCTATACTATCCATGATAATCCATTTTTTTTTTTTGCAACCGAAAATTAAAGATGGCGATAAATTTGTAAATCTAGAAGGTTGTTTTTTTTAAGAAAAGTTTATTTAGTGGTGTCTTCGCTGATTTTTATAGTTGGAAGGCTATTCCAACGATTGCGGCAATAATTATATAAAAAATTGGACTTTTTTTATAAAAGTGAATAGCAAGCCAGAAAATGGCAAAGATGATAAAAGTTTTCCAATCTATTACAGAAAGTTTTGCGACTTCCCAACCGGCAAAGAGAATCAGCGCAATGACTGCCGGGCGAATTCCCGACAATACACTGTCTATCCAGATATTGTTACGGAATTTTTTTAAGAGTTTGGAAATTAGCATAATGATAATTACTGAAGGGGTGACTAATCCCAATGTGGCAACTATGGCACCGCTAACGCCAGCCGCCTTAAATCCGGCATAAGTTGCCATATTTACCCCTAAGGGTCCGGGGGTGGATTCTGAAATGGCAATCATGTCGGCTAAATCTTTGGCGGTAAACCACGGATAAACTTCAGCTAAATCAAATAAAAATGGTACAGTTACCAATCCGCCGCCAATGGCAAATAAACCGATTTTAAAAAACTCGTAAAACAAAATCAGATATATCATTTGTTTTTCTCCGATTTTTTGCCAAATTTATAAATACCAATACCGGCTATGGAAGATATGGCAACTATCCATACTGCCGAGAGATTGAGCCATAACAATAGTCCGGTACTGATTAAAAATATGAAAATAGCCCAATTGTCTTTAATGCCTTTTTTCCAAAGACCAAGCAAAGTATCGGCAATGAGCGCCGTAACGGCAATGCGAATTCCGGCAAATGCATAACTTAAATATTGATTATACATATATTTGGCTAAAACTGCGGCTATGAGCATTATAATCAATAATGAAGGTGTAATCATGCCAAGAGTGGAAACACATCCGCCGATGATGCCTTTTTGTTTGTAGCCGATGAAAGTGGAAACATTGATGGCAATTACTCCGGGAGTGCATTGCCCAATAGAATAATAATCCAAGAGTTCTTCATCAGTTGTCCATTTGCGTTTGCGTACCAGCTCGTCTTGCAACAGAGGAAGCATGGCATAGCCTCCGCCAAATGTGAATAAGCCGATTTTGAAAAATGAACAAAAAAGATGCAGTAGTTGTTTCATATTCTTATTTTCTCTTTCAATTTTTATTATATGTATTTTTAGTATAATTTACTGTGATTAAAAAGAGAAATAATCTTATTGTTGATATCTGGCGCATAATTTGCTAAAATGACTTCATAAACGGAGATTGAAGTATGAAAATCTTGAACAAATCTGAGCAAAAAGAAATTTATATCAATTTGTTGAAAGAACAATTGGCAACGACTCGTCAATTGATTAAAAATTCCAAAGTTTTATTTTCTGATAAGGAACAAAAAAAAGCAGAAATTATGCTTTTGCGTGTTCTTAATATGGCTAATAATTATAATATTCCTTTTAAAAAATGTGTTGATGAGATTAAAAACGTTCTTCAAGCTCCTAGTGGCATTTCTGCGCTTGCAAAATATTGTCAGAGTTTTTTTGAAAATGCTCATAAATATAAAGATATTTTGCAAAATACAATGTCTGAAGGTATGAGACAGCGCCAAGAAGTGAAGCCTTCTTTTCCATCTTGTTTTGATAAAACACAAACCGTGTATATGCATATTGATGCTTCTCTTTCTGCTTTTGATGTGATTGAACAGCGTTTGGAACAAATAAACGAGGTATTGCCTCATGATAGTCGTTTGAGTTTTAATGAAAAGAATAATAAATTGGAAGATGGAAAACAAAGTTTTTCCGTAGGTGCTTTTTTTTCACGCAGAGCTTGGGGACTTAAAAATATTAATCAAAAAAATGAGTTTGTTGATGATCCTGATTTAGCATTGGTCATACAATCTCAAAATTTTTCGAGTTTAATTGATCTTAGAAAAAAACGTTCTCTTGAAAATAATGGTCTCAACAGAAATCTTATTCGTTTGCTCGGAGATAAGGTCCTTTTTTATCAAATTGCCGATTTGGTAAAAAAACAACATACCGATGATTTTTCTTCTAAGCTTAACAGTGCTCTTTTGAGTTTGGAAGATACATATTCTCGGTCAGAAAAAATGATTGAATTTTCACAACAAAAATCGGCTATTTCTTCTGATTCATTTTCAATTGATACCCTTGTAATTTCTATTAATCCACATATGATTGCAACACAATCGGAATATAAAAATTGGCGTAATTGTACTTCTGCTGATGATTTTAACCATCATCGCGTGATAGATGGTATTGCTCAAGGAAGTATTGTTGTTTATGGCATTAATTCTAAGCTTCCTCAGAAAAAAATCAGCCGTATTTTGCTTACTCCATATCAAAGTAAAGATGGAAATGTGGTTTATTACTGCAATAAAAATTATGGTGAATATAATTTAGGTTTTAAAAAAGCCGTTGAAAATTTGGCTGAAGAATTTAGTTCAAAAGAAAACGGAATTTATGATATAAATCCTTATATTTTGCCGGATAATGCGCCTAAAAAATTGTTGAAATTTTCTTCAGCCGAAGACTTTTTGCAATATCAAAATTATGATTTTGAAAAAGATAATGACGGAAAGTTTTTTGTACCCTCTCTTAATTTGGCAAAATTTGGGTTAAAAAATCTGCCTGAGTTTTTTGCTCAGATTAGAACAAATGAGTTGAATTTGTCCTCTAATCCGCTTGAAAATTTGAAAAATTGTCCAGAATGTGAATGCTTGGATATTTCGCACTGCGCTCAGCTGGATAAAAATGTCGGTTCCCAAATTCCGCCAACTGTTAAAAAGCTTAATGCCAGGTTTTCTAATTTTAATGGAATTGGTTTTTCTTCAGAATCGGCTTTGCAAGAAATTAATATTAGTAATAATGATGCTCTTGATGCGGCATTTTTATCTCAATTGCCGCCGCAAGTGAGAAATGTTAAAGCCAATTATACAAATTTGACCTCGCTTAAAGGATTGCCTGATTTTGTTGAGCAGATTTCTGTAGATGGATGTGAGTTGGAACAGATGACACCGATTGTAAACTGTTCTCATCACTCTCGTTAAAGAATATCCAGCCAACTTAAAAATAAAGCTCCAAATAGTACTAAATATAAAATGACACCAAGCCAATCGTGGCCGGCAACGCGCATATCTTGCACCGAAGGAACAGCATTTTCAATGATGATGGTTTGCAATAAGACATATAAAAAATAATTTCCAAGCGTGGCCGGCATTATCGGAAGTAGGAACTTGTCTATATAGTATCCAATCGGCAGGAGTAATAACGGTGCTAAAGCTGCCGGAACGGCATTGTATCCGGTGATGTTGCGGAAAGCTACCGAACCCATAACATAGCCGCCATCTATTGATCGTCTTGGAAAAATTGAAAAGTTGCAGGGTTGCGCATTTAAAAGTCCACCAACAAGAGCATGCATGGTTTCATGAAGAAATGTTCCGGGGATATTCACAAGTGCGCACATCCACATGCTACGATAGGTGGCGTATTTAAAACGTGTGATGAAAATGACCATCACAATTAAATAGAAACGGTTATCCAATACACTTTGTAAAAAAGCCTGAGAGCGCAATATATTGGCAAGGCGGTAATATATTAATTCTACATATTCTATCATTTTTATTACTTTTTCAAAACACTTAAACCGGCAAGGTAAGTATTTAACAGTAGTTTGCAAACGGTTTTTTTGTTAATTCGGCTCATTTTATCCAGCGAGCTTAAGGTCAAATACGAACTAAGTGAAAACATGGATAACCACAATACTTGTAATGATACTTTGATTTCTGCCGCGCTTAATGTCCCAAAAATTTTGATAAACTCTTTTCTCCAAAGATTAGTGATTTTTAGCAATTGCCTTAAATAGTTTTTGGGGTATGAAGTATAGCCGCTTTTTAGATGAAAATTAAACAATAAAAACCACAGGTTGGGTTGGTTTAAGACAAAGGCAACAAAAGCATCTATGTAACGATTTAAATTTTTATAAGGATTACTGTCCGGTAATAAGACGGATAAGTGCGCATAAAGCTCATTTAAGGTTATCATATTTTGTTCTAAAACAAAATTATCCATATTACCGAATTGATTGTAGATTGTACCGACAGAAGCTCCTGTTGCTTCTGATAATTTGCGGGCTGTTAAAAATTCGGCTCCTTTTTGTAGAACCAATTCTCGCCCTTTGAGCAATAAATCTTGGTGTATCTTGTCTTTTATTTGTGTCATTGTTATATATTAGTTAATAAAATTTTGTTATATAATTTGTAAGCACTATAAAACAAACTTGAACAGTGTTCAATTTTTTTCTTATGCGGGAGGAAATTATGTTAAAAAAAGCTGCTCTATTGACGATGTCTTGCTTGATTCCGCTTGGTTTTGCTCAAGCTCAGGATAATGCTGATTTTTATCAAGATTTATTGATTAGTGATGAGTTTAAAGCAAACGAGGCCAAACAACAGCAGCAAAAAGAAATGCAGCAACAGATGATGAATGCTCAAGAATCGGCGCGTTCTCTTCTGACAACCAAAACAAAGAATCTGAAAATTGACGTGCCGCAAGTTGAGCGTCGCAAAGTTTTGGCACCAAGTGATAAAGAAGTGGCGGCTGAAGCGCAAAATTTGGCAGCAGCTCCTTTCGGACTTTTGTGGAAAGCAAGTGTGGCAACCATTAAAAATATGGGCGTTATTTTAACTCCGGCAGAACAAGAAGATTATGTTAATTCTTTTGTGGCAACACAGTTGCCCGTCGATGCTAAGAATTTTCGACGAATTCAGCTTACTTTCGGTGAAGAAGATGAATTGTGGAGAATCATTGCTTATGGTGATTTTATTAATGATACACCTTCTGCTTCTAAAGGTTTGCGTATGTATGAAATGTATGCTCGCTTGCTTAATCAGAAATATGGAAATCAAAAAGATTTTTATACGCCGGCAATGAAAACCATTGAAAAAGAGGTGGTCGTCCAAGGTCGACAAACAATTCAAACCGAACAAGTGCCTGAAAAAATGGGAAATCCGAACTTCTTGTCTCAATTGCAACAAGGAACGGCCTCTTTGTATAGCACTTTTGAAGGAAATGGTATTGGCGTCGCTCTGGCTTTGAATGTTGACGGCGGCGGAAAAAGTTATATTGTCATTGATTACAAAAATTTGAAGATTCTTCAAGAAAGAGAAGATGAAGCATTAAATATTTTATAAATAAAGAAATAAGGATAATAAAATGAAAAAAATCAGTTTTTGCGGAATTTCCGGAAACGGTGTATGCGCTTTGGCTCAAATTATGGCTCTTAAAGGTTATGAAGTTAGAGGCTCTGATCGCGCTTTTGATAATGGTTTAGATAAAGACAGAAAAGAAGCTTTAGAAGCTCTCGGTATTAAAATTTATCCGCAAGACGGTTCTGCCATTACAGATGATTTGGATATTTTATATGCTTCTACGGCGGTTGAAGATACTATTGCCGATGTGAAAGTGGCTAAAGAAAAAAATATAACCATTAAAACTCGTCCGGACTTATTGGCAGAGCTTTTTCATCAATATAAATATAATATTGCCATAAGCGGAACTTCCGGTAAGACTACAACAACGGCTATGGTCGGTTATATTTTAGATAAACTCGGTAAAAAGCCTTGTGTGATTGACGGTGGATATCTGATTAATTATATGGATAAAAAAGGTATTCCAAACGTTATTTATAATGAAGGTGATATTTGCGTTATTGAAGCTGATGAAAGTAACGGAACTATTGAAAAATATAATCCTTATATCGGCTTGATTAACAATATCGGCGAAGACCATAAATCTATGGATGAGTTGAAAGTTTTGTTCCAAAATTTTGCCAATCGTTGCAAACATGGTTTGGTGATAAATGCCGATTGTGAATTTTGTCAAGATATTAAAAATCCAAATATTAAAAATTTGACTTTTTCAATTAAAAATCCGCAAGCTGATTTTTATGCTTCTGACATCAAAGCTATTGCCGGTGGTGCAACTTATGTGTTGGATGGAAAAACATTTAAACTTAACTTAATTGGTAAATTTAATGTATCTAACGCTTTGGCCGCAATTGCAATTTGCTCGTTGCTCGGCGTGGATAAATTTGAGGCAGCTCAAGCTTTGGAAGGCTTTTTAGGTACCAAACGTCGTTTGGAATTGGTCGGAACAAAAAATAATATTACCGTTATTGATGATTTTGCGCATAATCCGGATAAAGTTGCGGCTTCGGTTGATGCTTTAAAAGATTATGCCGGACGTTTGATTGTTATGTTTCAACCCCATGGTTTTGCACCGATGAAGCAGACCGGTAAAGATATTATGAAAGCTTTTGCTAATCATATGGCTAAAGAAGATATTTTAATTATGCCGGATATTTATTTTATCGGCGGAACCGCAGATAAAACCATTTCTTCGGCAGATTTAATCAAAGTGGCACAAGATTTAGGGGTTAATGCTCATTATATTGCTCAAAGAGGTGAGGTTGAAAAGTTCATTTTGTCACAAGCAAAAGCAGGAGACCGTATTATCATTATGGGTGCACGTGACAATACTTTACCTGATTTTAGCCGCAAAATTTTAGGAGAATTGTAATTATGATAAAGCTCAATCCCAAAGATAAGGTAGGTATTGCATCACCTGCCGGATTTATCAATAATATGGAAGAGATTGCACCGGCTTTGGAATATTTGCAATCTTTGGGATTAGAGCCGATTATTGGTAAACATGTTCTGGATAAATATTTTTATATGGGCGGAACAGATGTTGACCGAGCTTCTGATTTGAATGGCTTTTTAGCTAATGATGAAATTAAAGCTATTTTTACGACGGCCGGTGGTTGCGGTTCACAAAGAGTTTTGCCATTTTTGGATTACGATTTGATAAGAAAAAATCCTAAGCCTATTTTTGGTTTGAGTGACAACACTTCTTTGCAAAATGGTATTTATGCGCAAACACAATGCCCTAGTGTGACTGGATTTTCTTTGAAATATGATTTTAAAGACGGTCAATTTTCCAATTTTACCAAAAAGTCTTTAGAGATGGTTATGTCTGGGCAAAAGCAGAAAATTCAGAGTGGTCAGACTTTGGTTTCCGGAAAATCTGAAGGTGTTTTAATCGGTGGTTGTTTAAGCACTTTTCGCAATTTGTGTGGTACGGCTTATATGCCAGATTTGAACGGAAAGGTTTTACTTATTGAAGATGTAGGTGAAAAATCTTATAAAATCGGTGTAATGCTAACTCAACTTTTGCAACAAGATGGTTTTGAAAATGTTGCCGGCATCATCTTCGGACAATTTACCAATTGCGCGCCATCTGAAGCTCAGGATGGTACAGTTGAAGATATGTTGCAAGAGTTTCCGCATTTGTTAAACAAACAAATTCCGATAATTTACAACTTTGCTTATGGTCATATTCCCAATCGTTATGTTTTACCCATTGGGGAAAAGGTGCGGATTGATGCCGGGGCTTGTTGCTTAGAATATATTTGACAGATATCTTTTTACTAATTCAATATTTTGGGTATTGAGTTGTGATATGAGGCGTTGATAAATCCAAAATCCATCCCAGCTGCGGCTGTTGAATGCAGCCATGGAACCAATGGCCCATAAATTGGCTCCGGGGAGAAAAATAAAGCAAAATTTATATCCGACTTTGGGCAAGTCAGTTTGTTTTTCATGAATTTGAGAGGTGACGGTATCTACGTGATAGCCAATGAAAAAGCCCATAATCAGACTTAAAATAAAGTTATAATTCCAATAATGCATATAAAAAGAAATACCAAACATGACACACATGCCGAAAAGCGGAAAGAAATATGGCGCGATGATAATCAACCAGTTGGCAGGACCTTCAAAGCTCATAGCGCCGCCGTCATTTTCCGGATTAACGCGTAAACTTTTTACTTTGTGAAATGTCAGTAAGGCAAAAAAAGCGTGAGTCATTTCATGAGCAGCTATTTCCATGGTGGTTTTGGTATCATTGTCCATAAAACCGCGAATGATGAAAAATGCTAGAAAACCGCCAATCATGGCAACTGTCGGAATATTGTTGATGCGAAAGTAAGAAATGGACTGAATAAACGCCGGCAACGATAACAGCATATAAAGAGCAACCGGCCATTTAAGTAATTCGATAAATTTGTTGATGAGTGTTTGCATTTTCTTTCCTTTCTTTTGATTTGAATAGTAAAATATAAAAATCAAGATTTCACCTTTTTTTATCTAAATATTAACACATCTGTTATAATCTTTATCACAAACAAGAAGTATAATCCCAATAAATAAAGGATTGAGACAATGGATGAAAATGAATTAAATGAGATTGATGAAAATGAATTGAACAGCTATGACTTTGTTGTAAATGAAGAAGATGAGGTCATGTTGCTGCTTCATGCTCAAGAAAGTGAACCGCATAATGCGCGTTTTGAAGTTGACATGGAAGAAAAATCTGCCCTTTTGGTACGCAATGAAAATGATGAAATTTTATTGGAAGGGATAGATGATAATATCTTAGATAGCTTGCAAGATGAAGATAAGCTCTTGATTTGTGAGTTAAAAGTCGGTGAAACCGATGAAGATACGCAAATTGTCTATGCTTATGAGGCAGATTTGGTTATTTAATCTATATTGATACAAAAAAAGCCGTGATGTTTTAAATCACGGCTTTTAATTTTATTTATTTCACTTCCGCAATATCTTTAATGGGGATTTCATTATCCTCACTCATGCGGAATGAAACTTTAACCTTGGAACCAATCTCATCAATCCAGCGAACATTCGGCACCATTTCTGAGAAAGCATAGAAGGTCTTGCCCTCATATTCTTCAAACAAGAAATTGTATCGGCTGCCTTCTTGGCGGATTTTTTGGATAGTCAGTACCTCTCCGGCGATATCTTTGCCATCAGCGGAAAGCGAAACTTGCTGCATGCTCAGATGATATGCTCTCATATAAGCAGCATAAGCCTCTTGTTTGGTTTTGCCAGCCCCAACGACGTTGACGTTCTTGAGGTTGCAGAATCCGTGTCCAACTATTTTACGACCACTGATAATCGGTGCGTAATATGTTGGTAATCCACCAATGTTATACATCACCGCTTTACCCACCTCGTAAGATGGATATTTCGCGGTCCATTCATGAGCTTGGATTGCACCGGCGGCTCTGGTTTCATTAATACCCGACATCTTGTAGAATGTACCAACGCCGGTCTTAGCGTTAACCAAAACAAAGCCCGATGTTGAAGCGTCTTTGCCGACAGAAGTCAAGCCACTATAATAGCAACATTCTTTTTGCCCATAGACTGCTTCTATTCCATTAGGGATTAAACGGTCTTTATCTGCCCAATTGAAATAACCGTGGATTAAGCCATAATGTTTGGCGATTAAATCGTAGGTTAATTCTTCCGGTTGGACAACGTCAATGAAATCAGGCGTGTTATTCAAATCATATTCCTTGATTTCACCGGTTTGTATATCCACTACCAAGCTTCCGACAACCTTATCTCCACCCCAACCGATCTTGTTTTCGATTTTGGCAAAGATATTGTAGGGACGGCCTTTGCTATCAATCTGTATGCCGTTATCGGTAATTTTTCCGCTAAATCCAGATAAGCGTAAATGACGTCGCAAATTCTTGTTAAAACAAGACGATTGCAGATACTGCATTTTCAGCGGCTCAGCATTGACAGCTGTAACCAGATGATAAATGTTTTCATTGGTGGCACTGACAATGATATAAGCTTTTGATATACCGTCTGTTTCGTTCCATTTCCAAAAGCTTCGAAATTCGAGAGGGGCAATATAGACGAAATCATCATCAAAAGAGAGATGATATTTTTTGCCTAATCCATCAGTAATATCAAATTCACCGGTTAATGATTGTAAAGACAGCTCGCCGATTTCATACTGCGAGCCAAAGGCAGGTATCTGCCCCATCACCGTCTCCGCTAACAAGCGAGCAACTGATGGTGACACAACGCGCATCTTTTCCAAAGACACCGGAGAGATGCTTTGGTTGAATAATGAGTCCTGATTGGCAGTGTTGTTTGCAGAATTCTGCATAATCATTGCATAGTCGTCATTGCTCATTTCCAGCAAAGATTTATGCTTATCTGATTGTATCCATTTTCCAGAGCACATTTCCGTTCCCAGCATCCCGAGAGCAACAACCCCCAAAGCAATTAGTGCTTTATCGTTGATAATTATTTTTTTAGGGTAGTAGCTAGGCAAGGCTATTGCAATGGCAAACAATAGCTCCCAATAAATCGCGGATCTATCCCATGCGATGGTAGGGGAATAATACCAATTAAATACCGCTAACCCAAAGTATAAAACTGGATAATAAGTACAAATATTAATAAGAACTTGTCTTTTTAATTTTTTGTATTGTTTTTCCGCTTCTTTTTGGTAGTATTCTTTTTGATAGTCTTGAATTTTTGCTTTTTCTTGCCGCAGCATCGGTATGACATGAGCAAGATACAGACCAATGAATACGATAGAGCAAATGAGTGAGACAAATAAATATGTTACCATATCTTTATTTTGTTTCGTCTTTATTTTTTGAGGCGCGTGGGTTTCCTAGGCCCTTCCTCGGTTATTAATAATATAGATAATTCTTAATTTAACGAATATGAAAATAGCATATTTTGTCGATTGTGTCAATATGAGTTTGGATACAAAAAAAAGGATAACCAACGGTTATCCTTTAAATGTTTTTTATTTCTTTTTAGATGTCTAATGCTTTTTTGTATACATCCAATAAATATTCTTGTTCATCGCGGTCGGCGGCATTCATCTTGCGCAATTTGATGATGGCACGCATAATTTTTACATCAAAACCTGCTGATTTTGCTTCGGCATAAACATCGCGGATGTCTGAGCCAATGGCGGCTTTTTCTTCTTCTAAACGCTCAATTCTTTCAATCAAAGAACGCAATCTGTCTGCGGCAATTCCGCCAACTTCATTGTTGCTGTTTTCTTCATCAGCCATGTGTTATATCTCCTCAAATTTTATTGACATTGCCCTGAGGATAGCAAGCATTTGTTTTTTTGACAAGCAAAATATTTTTGCATAATTTAGCTAAATTTTAATGCTTTTATTTTATTTTGCAGTATAGTGCAAACAGTTAGATTTTAATTGTGAGGGATAAAATATGCCGCAAAGAACTAAAACAAAAATTTTGGCAACAATCGGTCCTTCTTCTGCTTCTAAAGAGCAGATTGAAAAATTGATTGATGCCGGGGTCGATACTTTTCGTGTTAATTTTAGTCACGGAACGCATGAAGAACATAAAGAACGCGTTAATTTTATTCGTAAATTGGAAAAAGAAAAAGGACGCTTTATCTCCATTTTAGCCGATATGCAAGGACCAAAGTTGCGTGTCGGTGTTTTTGAAAACGGAAAAGGCGTGGACTTGAAAGCAGGTCAAACCTATCGTTTGGACTTAGATGCTACTCCCGGTGATGAAAACCGCGTTAATCTGCCGCATAAAGAAATTTTTGATGCTCTTAAAGCCGGCGATGATTTGCTCTTAAATGATGGTAATATTAAACTGCATGTTGAAAAGGTTGGTGCAGATTATGCTTTGACGACTGTTGTTGTCGGTGGATTTTTATCTGCTCATAAAGGAGTTAATTTACCAAATACGCCATTGCCTATTTCAGCAATTACGGACAAAGATAAAGAAGACTTAAAATTTGCCTTAAAACTCGGTGTCGATTGGATTGGCTTATCTTTTGTGCAAAAAGTTGAAGATGTACGTGAAGCTAAAAAGCTTATTAACGGCAAAGCTAAACTTATTAGTAAACTTGAAAAACCAAGTGCTATTGATGAACTTGAAGATATTATTAAAGAATCGGATGCAATTATGGTTGCGCGCGGAGATTTGGGGGTTGAATGCCCAATTTATACTGTGCCGGTATTGCAAAAACGCATCGTTTCTTGCTGCCGTAAATATGCTCGTCCCGTTATTGTGGCAACACAAATGCTCGAATCAATGATAAATAATCCGACCCCAACCAGAGCTGAAGTCTCTGATGTGGCAACCGCCGTTTATGATGGTGCCGATACGGTGATGCTTTCTGCCGAAACAGCTGCCGGAAAATATCCGGTTGAAGCCGTGCAGATGATGAATAATATTATTCATGAAGTGGAAAATGATGATTTATTCTATTCTTTGATGGAACATTCTCGCAAAAAACAATGTTGCTGCGGAGAGGCTGATTCAATTACGTTTGCGGCAAGCGAAGTGGCTTCGGTTTTGCAAAATGTGGCCGGTATCGTTACTTTTACTTCTTCCGGTTTTACCACATTGTTGGCGGCAAAAGAACGTCCGAATTTGCCAATTATTGCCATAACTCCAGATGAAAAAGTGGCTCGACAAATGGCGCTGGTTTGGGGTGTGAAAAGTTTTATCAATAAAGAAGGTTTCAAAAGTTTTGATAAAATTGAAAAAGTGGCTATTCGTATTGCCAAAGAAAGCGGTTTGGCAAAGTCCGGCGATCATATTATCATTACAGCCGGTTTTCCGCTCAATACCAAAGGAAGAACCAATATGTTACATACGGTTTATATTCCTTAAGATGTTTTAATAATAAAAAAATAACGCCAATTTTCATTGGCGTTATTTTTTTTGTTTAGTTGAATTTGCCGTGGCAATGCTTGAATTTTTTTCCGCTACCGCAAGGGCAAGGGTCATTGCGGGCTACTTTTCCCCATGTGCTTGGGTCGTTGGCATCAAAGGGTTTGTATTGGAACGGTGTTTGTTTTTCTTTTTCTTCTGCCTGCGGTGTTTCCGTCGTGCCTGAAATTACAGAATCAGGGGTTTCGTGAACTTCTTTGTAATTTTGATTTGTTTGCGGACGGTTCATACTCTCGGCTGAATTACTTTGAATTTGAGCATTGCAAATTAAAAATGTTACTTTTTCTCGCAGTTGATCTAAGAGATAAGAAAACATATTAAAGGCTTCTTTCTTATATTCATTCAAAGGATCTTTCTGACCATAAGCTCGCAAAACAATGGTATGACGCATCAGTTCCAAAGCAGCTATGTGATCTTTCCAAAGTTGATCAAGAACCTGCAATAAAATGGATTTTTCAACAAAGCGCATAACGGCTTCGGGAACATTTTTGTTGCGTTCTGCCAAAGTTTCTTCCATGGCATCAACAATCTTTTGAGCAAACATATCTGCGGTTAGCTCTTGTCCTTTGGCCATTTCTTTAAGCGGAAAACTCATGCCAATGGTACGGTTAAGTTCTTGTGCCAAACCCTCTAAATTCCACTCGCTGGCCATTGTTCCGTAAGGTGCATATTGATGAACCAACGCATCAACAAATTCATCACGCATGTCTTGAATGGTGTCTGAAACATCTTCACTTTCCATCAGTTCTTTGCGTTGTTCATAAATAACCTTACGTTGGTCATTCATAACGTTGTCATATTTGAGCAAGTTTTTACGAATATCAAAGTTACGCTCTTCAACTTTTCTTTGTGCTTTTTCAAGAGCTTTGGTGATAAACGGATGAACCAAAGCTTCTCCTTCAGGTAAGCCCAGACGCTGTAACATAATGCTCATGCGCTCTGAACCAAAAATGCGCATCAAATCATCTTCCAAAGAGAGGAAAAATTTAGAATGTCCGGGGTCTCCTTGACGACCGGAACGACCGCGCAATTGGTTATCAATACGGCGGCTTTCATGACGTTCCGTACCAATTACATATAAACCGCCGGCAGCTAAAGCTTCTTCTTTGGCTTTTTCAATATCGGCTTTAATTTTGGCGCGGAGTTCTGAAATTTGTTCCGGTGTTTCATCGCCTTTCAATGTTTCTTTTAGGCGCATTTCAACATCGCCCCCCAAAGGAATATCTGTACCACGTCCGGCCATGTTGGTTGCAATGGTAATTGCTCCGGGAACACCGGCTTGCGCAACAATGGCGGCTTCTCGTTCGTGGTGACGTGCGTTTAATACTTCAAAATGTACGGAAGATTTTGCTCTTAGTAAATCGGCTAAAAGCTCGGATTTTTCAATAGATGTTGTACCAACCAAAACCGGCTGATTGCGTTTATGGCAATCTAAAATGGTATTGATTATGGCATTATATTTTTCTTTGGCTGTGCGATAAATTTCGTCATGTTCATCTATACGAATCACCGGACGATTGGTTGGAATTTCTACACAATTCAAACCATAAATCTCATTAAATTCACCTTCTTCGGTCATAGCAGTACCGGTCATACCCGAGAGTTTGGGGTAGAGACGGAAATAGTTTTGGAAGGTGATTGAAGCCAAAGTTTGGTTCTCAGATTGGATAGGCACACCTTCTTTTGCTTCAATGGCTTGGTGTAAGCCGTCACTATAACGACGTCCTTCCATCATACGGCCGGTAAATTCATCAATAATTACGACTTTGTTATCTTTTACAATATAATCAATATCGCGGATATGCATTTTGTGGGCGCGTAGGGCCTGATTGACGTGATGTACGAGCGTGACGTTGTTTATGTCATATAAGCCACCATCTTTAATCAATCCAACTTCTTTTAAGAGTCGTTCAACATGTTCTTGTCCAGCTTCGGTCAAAACAACGGTTTTGGCTTTTTCATCTTTTTCATAATCGGTTTCCAAAAGATGCGGAATAATTTTATTTACGAGGATATATTTTTCTGAGCTGTCTTCGGCAGGACCGGAAATGATGAGCGGAGTACGTGCTTCATCAATCAAAATAGAGTCAACTTCATCAACAATGGCAAAGTTAAACGGACGTTGCACCATATCGGCACGTTCAAATTTCATATTGTCACGCAAATAGTCAAAGCCGAGCTCGTTATTGGTTCCGTATATGATATCGCAATTATAAGCAGCGCGGCGTTCATCATCATTTTTGCCATGAACAATATAATCAACCGTCAAACCTAAAAAGCGATAGACTTGTCCCATCCATTCAGCATCACGTTTGGCCAAATAATCATTAACGGTTACGATATGAACGCCTTTGCCTTCCAATGCATTGAGGTAGGCGGCTAATGTGGCAACCAAGGTTTTACCTTCACCGGTTTTCATTTCGGCAATCATACCTTTGTGAAGAACAATACCGCCGATTAATTGCACATCATAATGTCTTTGACCAAGTGTGCGTTTGGCGGCTTCTCTTACCACGGCAAAAGCTTCGGGTAAAAGGTCATCTAATGTTTCGCCATTTTTTATACGTTCACGGAACTCTACGGTTTTAGCCCGCAGTTGCTCATCTGTCAAAGGAGATATTTGAGGCTCCAATGCATTGATTTTTTGTACCAACTTGTATTGTTTGGCGACGAAACGATCGTTGGCACTGCCAAAAATTTTACGAGCTAAACTACCTAACATTATACTTTTCCTTATTTAAATCTTATAATCTAGGGTAGAAAATAGTGTTTCCGCGTTTGAAAGTCAAGAGTGGCGCAAAAGTTATAAACCATGTAAAAAAAATATTTGGCAATCTTAGGTTTTATGTTGTATATATAAGGGCAGTCAATAAAACTATATGGAGAAAATAGCATGGATAAAAAATACATTGCTTTAACATTACTCGGCAGTTTGGTTCTGAATGCCGGTAACGCTTGTGCTGAAGGCAAAGATGGTATTGCCGCCGTTGTCAACGGAGATAAAATTACCGTGGCTGAAGTTCGTGAAGCTTATAAGGCTAATCCGCAAATTAAAGATCGTGTTTCTTTTGAAGAATTTTATAATAAGGCTTTGGACGGTTTTATCAGCGGAAAAATGGTTTATCAACAAGCTCAAAAAGCTAATATCGAAGATACTCCCGAATATAAAGCTCAGCTTAAATTGGCTAAAGAAGAATTGGCTCGTAAAATCTATATGGAAAAAGAAGTTGATGCTAAGGTAACAGATTCTGAAATCCAAAAACTTTATGATGAATATAAAGAAACTTTCAAATCTGAAAAAGAAGTGAAAGCAAAACACATTTTGGTTGATAATGAAAAAACTGCCAAAGATATTATTGCTAAACTTAAAAAAGGCGAAAAATTTGATGCTCTGGCAAAAAAATACAGCAAAGATAAACCTGAACTTGGCTATTTTACCAAACGCGTGATGGTTCCAGAATTTGCTAATGCCGCTTTTGCCATGAAAAAAGGTGAATATTCTAAAACTCCGGTTAAAACTCAATTTGGTTATCATATCATTATGGTACAAGACATTAGAGATTCAAAACCGGCAGATTTGAAAACCATTAAGCCGCAATTGAGAGCTATGTTGGCTCAAAATGTTTTAGCTGAATCTTTCCAAGAAACCGCTCAAAACAGTAAAATTGAAAAATATACACTTGATGGTAAAACTTTAGAAGCTGCTCCTAAAAAGTAGTTTTATACAATTAAAAAAAAGGCATCTTTTCAGATGCCTTTTTTTTGTGCGCTGTTTTTTTATTCAACGGCTAAAGCTTTAACTTCTTCACCATATTCATCTTTAATGGTGGTTTTAATCTTCATCAGCTTAGCCCATTTACGGAAAGCTCCGACTAAAACAATGACCATTAAGAACATGACGATTAAGCCTAAAACAGCAAGCAAGGTTTGACCTGCTGGCAAGTATTGGGTGAAGACTTGTAAGTAACCGGCCCAGAATGTTACGGCAACCATGAAAATTCCGGGGATGGCAACCGTGAGGGCATATTTGCCGCGGTTGAGGCGGAGTAACATGGTGGTACAAACAATCAAAGCACAAGCTGCCAACAATTGGTTGCTCAAGCCAAACAACGGCCAAATGCTTGAAATGTTTCCGGTATAAACCAGATAGCCCCACAGAAAAGTGAAGACGGCACTGGTTAAGATAACTCCCGGCATCCATTCTTTTTCATTGAATTTAGGCATTACTTTACCAAGCATTTCTTGTAAGAAGAAACGACCGACACGAGTACCGGCGTCAACAGCCGTTAAGATGAACACAGCTTCAAACATAACCGCAAAGTTGTACCAGTAGGCAACCAAGTGATCCATATACGGAATGTTTCTGAAGATGTGAGCCATACCAACTGCCAAAGAAACAGCACCACCGGTACGACCATGTAAGTCAATACCAATGTGTTCTTCGTAGTAAGGTAAGTCGGTTACGGCGAAGTTCGGGTGTGCCGCAAGCAAGGCTTGATATGCATCATGAGAAGCGTTGATGGCAAAATAGTCACCCGGCATCATAGTGCAGGCAGCAATCAAAGCCATCATGGCAACAAAGCCTTCAGTTAACATAGCACCATAACCTACGAACAAGATTTCTTTTTCATTACCAATCATTTTCGGGGTTGTTCCGGTACCGATGATGGCATGGAAACCAGAGATGGCACCGCAAGCAATGGTGATGAAAATGAACGGCAATACAGGGCCATTAATAACCGGTCCGCCACCATAAATAAACGGAGTGAACATATGCATGGTGATGGTTGGGTGTACGCAAACGATACCTAAGGCCAACATGACAATCGTACCGATTTTAAGATAGGTTGACAAATAGTCTCTTGGAACTAACAACAACCAAACCGGCAAAACAGAAGCCACAAAACCATATAAAGGAATGGCGATGGAAACAGTGTCTTTGTCCCAATCAAACATCCAACCCAAGTTTTCGGGTTTCATCAAATCGTGACCGGAGATAATACCGATAACGAGTAAGGTAATACCGATAATACTTGCGAGTGTAACACCGCCGTTCTTTTTATAGCGCATAATCAAGCCCATTAAAATGGCAATAGGCATGGTGATGGCTACAATGAACAATGACCATGGGGCGTTGTGCATGGCGCTGACGCAAGCCAAAGATAGTCCGGCTAAGGTTAAAATCAAAATAAACAATACGGCAAAGCCGGCAACAGTTCCGGTAAAGGGATCAATTTCTCTTTCGGCAATGGTTGCCAAGCTTTCGCCTTTATGGCGAACAGAAGCAAAAATAACAACCATATCATGGACGGCACCGCCTAAAACACAGCCGACCAAAATCCACAAGGCACCAGGCATAAAACCAAATTGAGCCGCCAAAACCGGACCGACCAACGGACCTGCGGCCGCAATGGCAGCAAAGTGGTGGCCGAATAAAACGTTTTTGTTGGTTTTGACGTAGTCGTGCCCATCGGCATATTTAACTGCCGGTGTGACACGGTTGGCATCAAGGCGCAAAACTTTATTGGCTACAAAAATTCCGTAAATACGATAAGCGATGGCAAATATGCATAGGCTGGCGAAAACTACCGTTAATGCATTCATTCCTTCAAACCAGCTCCAAAATCCGGTTGATCCGGGGTAGTTGGTCGGAGCGGCAGCAGGAGCGGCCATAGTTGAGCTTATTGTACTTATGGAAAACAGAAGACTAAGCAACAACTTTTTCATAGTACAAAACCTCCCAAAAGTTAATGTCGAGAATATTATATATGAAACGCGCCTTTCTGTCAGCAAAAAACGGTTTATTTTCCGTTTAGGTAACATAAAGCTCATATATTCACTCATATATAATGCCTGTAATATAGGGCAAAAGTCTTTAGGAGTTATTAATATTCATAAAATTTAATATACCTAAATGTTATTGACGAACTTAACTTGTTTGTGTATATTTTCTGCGTTTTAAATTACCTTTATGTTTAATCATTAAATTTTTTATTGTTATGAAAAGAAAATTATCTTTTTTCGTGGTTGCAGCAGGTTTATCATTATTCCTTTCTGCTTGTACGTCAAAGCCGTTTCTTCCGCAGAATCCCAAAGATAAGGAAGAAAAAGAAGACGAAAACGGAAACAGATGGGTTTATAATTCCGGTGGGGGTTATTGGATGGTTTATCCTTATAACTCTTCGGGTTATGGCAATGGTGCCGCGTATAACTATTATCCGGGAAGCGGAAGGTGGACAAATTCCAGCGGAATTGCAACAACTCCGCCGAATAGTATTCCTCAGTCTACTTATAAGCCTTCGGTAAAACCAAATTCAACCAGAGTAGGCTCTTCCGGAAGTTCAAAATCTTCAGGAAAAGTATTCAGTTCCGGTTCTCGTTCTCATTCTATTTCTATTGGCGCATAATTTTAATTTATATGGAAAGAATAATTATTACACCTCGGCAAAATTACGAAGAAAAAATCAAAAAAGTTGGTTTTGAGTTTTATCAAAATTATTGGCTCGAAGATGCGTATTATCGCTTTTCTATGGCTGAAATAGACAAGCTCGAAAAAGCTACCAATGAATGCTATAAAATGTATTGTGATGCTGTTGAAGCTTGTTTGTATGATGATGTTAAACTCAATATGCTTTGCATTCCTTATGAGATGCGTGAAGCTATTCGACGTTCATGGGAAGAAGATGATTTGTCATTGTATGGACGTTTTGATTTTGTTTGGGTTAATGGCGTGCCAAAACTTTTGGAATTTAATGCCGATACTCCGACAACATTAATTGAATCAGCTTTGGTGCAGTGGCAGTGGAAAGAAGATGTGTTTCCTAAAGCTGACCAGTTTAATTCCATTCATGAGGCATTGATTCAGTCTTGGAAAGATATTCATGAAGTCTATAAATGTGATACCTATTATTTTGGTTCTCTTGTAGATTGCTTGGAAGATAATTCAACTGCGGCGTATATTCAATATACGGCAGTTGAAGCCGGTTTGCATACGGTGGAAATGGATTTTGAAGATCTTGATTTTCAAAATGGTTCACTTTATTGCGGCACAGAGCCTATCGGTTGTATGTTCAAGCTTTATCCATTGGAAACAATGTTTCGCAAATGTATGGATGCCTGTAAAACAGAAATGTGTTGGATTGAGCCTTTGTGGAAAGCTCTGATGAGTAACAAAGCTATGTTGCCAATTTTATACGAGATGTTTCCGAATAGTCCTTACATTTTGCCGGCTTATCGAGAAGAAGCTAAAGCTAAATTGCGTTCATATTGCAAAAAGCCAATTTTCTCTCGTGAAGGAGCAAATATTGAATTGGTTAAAAACGGAAAATGTATTGCAAAATCTGACGGAGAATATGGTATGGAAGGTTATATTTATCAACAGTTGGTAGATGTTCCGTCTTATCATGGAAAATATCCAATTCTCGGTAGTTGGGTCATTGGCGGAGAGGCTTGTGGCTTGGGCATAAGAGAAACATCTGCTTTGATTACCGATGATATGGCGCATTTTGTGCCTCATATCATTTGGTAAATTAAAAAAAACGTCATTCAGACATGAGTACTGATGACGTTTTTTTTTGTTTTTTTAAAGGTATTGCTGCATTTCTTTTTTGAAGGCAGAAAACTCTTGTTTCCAGCTATCTTCACCACCGCTATTAAAAGCCAGCAGCTTTGCTGTGTCTTTTAAGGCTTCATAAACACTTAATTTATGGTTTATGACTTGTTGACGGTAATGAGCCATGACTTTTTTTCTTTCAGCAAAAAAATAAGATGAGCGTTGTTCTTTGTGTGCTTGCATCTTTTGGTGATATTTTGCCAATTGCCTTTGTGAGAAATAAGCTTGCAGATAGCGGCTGCCGAGCCAGATGAGCATTAATACGCTTAGTAAAATATTTGCTTTTTCCATAAATAATTTATTTTTAATATGAGTTCTGAAGGTTTTATAATTCAAAAAAAACATTTTGTCAATTTTTTGTCTTGCACTAAAGCGCATTTTTTTGTATTCTATAAGAAGTTTGTATAATTTTTTTAGTTTATTATGGAAAATTTTGAATTAAAAGAGGCCTATATTAATGGGCTGGAGCCAAGATTTAAGAGCCTTGCTTATCAGATGTTTAATGATGGCAAAAGCATTGAAGAAATATATCGGTATATTTCTTCAATGCGACACAAGAATAGGGGAACGATAAAAATTACGCGACCTCTGACAGTAGAAGAACGCAAATTTTTATCTCAATTACCTACTGATTTGCGCAAAAAATCCTTTGCTGACTTGATGAAAGGAACGGCTTTTGCTGATGTGAAGCAAAGTGCTGAAAAAGAATTGAGCATATTAAAAGTCAAAGAACTGAAGAAAGCGGCTATAAAACAGGCATTAAAAGTGGTTGCCGAAATGCAAAAAGTTGGTGTGGAGATACCTCAGCCATATTATGAAATCATATTCGATTGGGATGTTCTTGTTCCGATGGATTATGATTTGTTTGGAAAAATGGCTCTTGTGATGCTCGGTACTTATAATGAACAGGGAAAGGGTGCTCATTATCAAGAAGTGCGTTCCTTCATGTTTGCAAAAATAGAAGAATGCTTTGAGCGCGGAATTATGCCACATCCCTTAATGTTTGATTTTATGTTTAAGGGAGGTTGGATAAGCGAAAAGACTTTTATGGTCTTACACGTCTATGCTCAAGAACTAATTGAAGCTGGTATGGGGGCTAAATTAGCACTTCCTCTCCAGAGAATGCTGGAAAATCGTCGTAAAGATGAGGATGTTCATCATCCATTTTCTTTGCGAGAAGAACATTATTTTATCTCGCTGATTAATTTGTTTCAGCGGTAAAATTCAAAAAAAACAAAGAGGTTAAATCTTTTTGATTTAGCCTCTTTGTTTTTTAAAATCCTTCTTCTTTATACGGACGGGACATAAGGTCATTTAGGGCAGAAGATATAGATAAGTTTTCAAATAAAATACGATTAACAATTTCACAAATAGGCATTTCTACTTTTAATTCTTTAGCTCGTTTTAAAACAGCCTGCGCTGTATAAATCCCTTCAACCGTATGTGTATTTTCGGCTAAAACTTTTTGAGCATTGCCCAAGGTGCCGATTTTTACACCAAAGCTAAAATTGCGTGATTGTAAGCAGTTGGCGGTTAAAACCAAATCTCCTAAACCGCACATGCCCATAAGTGTGGTCAAGTTTCCGCCGATGGCTTTAGATAAACGCACCATTTCTGCCAAACCGCGTGTGATTAATGCTGCGCGGGCGCCATCTCCAAGTTTAGCTCCTTCAACAATTCCGGAAGCAATGGCGATGACATTTTTGACACTACCGCCGATTTGCGGAGATATAATATCTTGCGTGCTATAAGGACGAAAATATTTTGTGCCGAGAGTTTGCGTGAGCTTGGCCGCTATGCCTTGTTTGGCGCAGGCAATTGTAACCGAAGCAAGTTTGCTTTGGGCTATGTCAATGGCAAATCCAGGGCCGGATAATATCGCTATTGTCGTATCTGGAATTATTTCCGCAGCAATTTCGGAAAGCATTTTTCCTGTATTCATCTCAATGCCTTTGGCGCATAAAACAATAATGCTATCTTGTTTTACATAAGGTTTGATGGATTGTAAAACGGAACGTGTTGCTTGAGCCGAAACCGTTAATAGAACAATATTGGCAAAATCAAAAATTTTTTGAATATCTGATGTGGCAGCTATATCTTCGGGCAGACAAATATCGGGTAGGTGGATATTATTGATATGTTGTGAATTGATAGAATCGACTATTTGAACATTTCTGTCCCAACATAAAACTTTATTTCCGGCTCGAACTGCGGTTATTGCTAAGGCAGTTCCAAATATTCCGCTGCCGATAATTCCGATTTTATCCATATCGTTCTCCTGCTTTTTTTTGCTTATGTTATTTTGTAAATATTAAATATGTCTTAGTAATATTTTATTTTTCTTGCCAAACGTTTGTATCAATGCTATTCATAATTATAATGAAATTCAGTTAAATAAAAAATCAATATTATATTTTCTTGTGGGTAAAAATAGCGTTTAGTGAGTTTTGTTAAGAAGTGTTCAATTAAAAACTGAGCATTTCTTGCAATTTGTTAATCAATCGGCAGGTGTGAAAGCCATCACACACCACGTGATGAACTTGAATGCTTAAAGGCAGCCAATATTTATCATTTTCTTTATAATATTTTCCAAAGGTGAAAATCGGTAATAAGTAGTCATAACCTTTTTGCAGATTGAGGTTAAAAGCATCAAAACTTACCCAAGGAATCATCGATACATTGAAAACATTTTCCGGCATATTGGGCTTGCCAAGCAGACCTTGATTTTTGCCAAAGGTTGCAACATCTTTTTTATATGCTTGATAAAACGTTTCGTAATCTTTGGTTTCGCTCGTCCATAGGCTGGTAAAAGTTTCTGTTTCAAGATTAAAGACCGTGTAGCTTGGTATCATTTCATCAAAAAAGCCCAATGAGCCTTCAGAGTTAAAACAAGTGCGAAATTCTTGATGTTGATTGATGATTTTTGTGAGGCAAAAGAGCAGGGTGGAATATAAATGTTTGTTTTTACTCTTTATCTCTGTAATATCTAACTTGACCGTCATGCTATAGGTGCAAGGAATGTTTTTATGATAATGCTCAAAATATTCTTTTCGGTTCCAGTTGTTGATGTCGATAGGTGTGAATTTCATTGAAAACCTGCGCTTTTTGTTAAAAATTATTGATTTTCTTTAGCATACATAAAAATGTTTTATAATCAAAGCGATTTTTTGGATACAAAAAAGCCTCCGCAATGGGAGGCCTTTTTTATGATGGTGCCGACACAGGATTGACGTCGCTAAAGCTCCGCCGCTTCGTCGTCGCTCGGGCTTTGCCCTCACCGGCATACTTCCGTCTGCCTCTCTCTCCTAGTCGAACCGCTTCCTTCGCGGTTCGAGAACTCTATATGCGTTATCATCATAAAAAAAGCCTCCACAAGGGAGGCCTTTTTTTATGATGGTGCCGACACACGGACTCGAACCGCGGACCCACTGATTACAAATCGACTGCGCTTATAAAATATTATCTTTATAAATCAATATGTTAATCTTGAAATTTTAGCGATTTTTTAGCCGAGCTACCACCGAGCTACCACGCTAAAACAAGCTACCACCAGCTTATTACAATAAGAAGCTTAATATTATTTTGTGAAAATTATAATTATTTTTTTATTCTTGTAATTTTTATTTAAAAATGTTACATTTCACAAAATATATGAGAGTAATTGGCTATGAAAGAAAAGATAAAAATATATCTCCTTACACGTAGGCATGATGAATTAAGTAAGATAAGAAGAATTGAGCCTTGTCAACAAAGGAATTGTAATGCCTAAACAACTTGTTTTTATTGATGAGAGCGGAGATCCGGGATTTAAATCAAATTCATCTCAAAATTTTGCATTTGCTTTGGTTATATTTGATGATATGGATAATGCAGAAACTGTAGATAAAGCTATATCTCAGATAGCTGTTATTTGCAAACACAAGTCTGAATTTAAATATTCCAAGAGCTGTGATAATGTTAAAAATACATTTTTTACTGAAATTTCTAAATATCAATTTAAGGCTAAGGTTATTTATGTTAATAAGATGATTGTTCAGAGTTCTGAACTTCGTCAAGATTCCAACAAATTTTATAATTATTTTTTAAAACAGGTTATTACTCATGCTAATTTAAAACAAGCTTCAATCAAAATTGATGGCAAAAAAGATGCGGTGAAACAAGAACTTGTTTACTATTTGAGAACGCAAGCAAGAGAATCCGTTGCCAAGATAAAATATGAAGATTCCAAAAATAATCGTCTTATTCAACTTGCAGATATGATTGTTGGTTTGGTTGCACACGCTTGTGCTCCAACAGCTACTGCAGCTCAAAAACAGTGGCTAAAGCTATTAAAAAGTAAGTTAGATATTTGGCAGTTTAAATAAAAAATCGCCCACTATCCTACCTCTCTTGTCGAGCTCTGCATACTCCATACGGAGCTGCTTCGGTATAGCGGGCATTTCCAATTATATTGATATCATATTTGTAATGTATTGTCAATAGCTTTATAATGGTTAGTGGACAAGCTGCTAGACAAGCTCTTCAGATTATAGCTTTTAATTAAAATACCCCGCGAGGTTTGCCATTTGTAAATTGGGGGAATCCCAAGTGGAAAAGATTTCTCCCGATAAGCTATTGCCGTGGATAACGCGAACACTCAAGCCTAATAAGCTAAGTTGCGTATAAGTCATGCAGACACATAACTCATCAATATCAGTGGCCTCAATATATAATTTGCCCCAGATTGTTGAGGCATATTTGCTCCTGTAACACCAATAGGAATGGAGTTTTGTGTGTAAATCAAGTGTTTTTTTTGTAAATGAAATTTTAATAAGATAGGAGATAAATTTAAAATTATTGATGGAAAACAATAAACAAGTTCACGCAAATTTTAAGTTACGCTTTCCAAAGTGCTAATTTAAATTTCTTCCTTTGGAGGTGCTTATGAATAAAAATTTCAAATATACGCTTCTTTCATTTGTCAGTTTGTTGATATTTTCTACAGAAATATCCGCCAAAACAGCTCCTAGTTTTGATTGTAACAAGGACTCGACAGAGGTTGAAAAAATATTACCTCCACACTGTACGGATACATCCGTGGAATCTCCTAAATCACTCCCTGTTTTTAGTTGTACTAAAGAGAAATGTACTAAAATTCCCAATAAATTAAGCTTGTTAACTGTTTTATCAAATAGTAATGAGAAAAATAAAAGTCAAAAAATTGTAAAGATGTTAGAACTTGGTGGAGATGTTAATGAAGAAGATGCTACAGGTTGGACACCTTTATATTTTGTGCTTTTTTATGCATTAGATGATGAATATGCTTCAACTACAAAAACATTATTATCTCATGGTGCAAATATAAATTATATAAACCAAGTAACAGGTAACACTTTAGTTGCAGCCATAAGTTCTAATTGCAATGAAGTATCCTTAAAGCAGTTAGAGGTATTGCATATACATGGGTTTAATTTAAATACGAGAATATTCAGCCCAAAAGAATATTATGGAGAAAATCCAACCTTACTCATGTCCTTAATTAGTTCAGCTCTACACAATAAAAAATGTATAGAAAAAGTAAAATATTTACTTAATCAAGATGTGGATGTTAACGCTATTAATTATGTTCATGAATATGAAGACCATAAAACAGTAGAAGACGCAAATGCTCTATTTTATGTCTTAGATTTTGATAACAAAACTCAAAAGATTGATCCTAAAGTTGTCTTAGAGATAACACAATTACTCGTCCATAAGGGAATTAATAAACATTTTGTTAATAGCCATGGTCATGATGCGCTATATTTCCTTAACAAGAATGAAGTATTAAAGAAAAGTCCTCAATACATGACATTAAAAGAACTATTAATAGAATAGAGAATATTATAAAAATTTTTAAACAAATTGCAGATTAAAATCCAAAGAAGTTCATAATATGGCAAATTTTTCTTTTCAAGATGTAAAAACATACTCCAAAAAATGTTATCTTTTTAGGGGGCTCCTAGTCGAACCGCTTCCTCCGCGGTTCGAGAACTCTATATGCGTTATCATCATAAAAAAAGCCTCCACAAGGGAGGCCTTTTTTACGATGGTGCCGACACACGGACTCGAACCGCGGACCCACTGATTACAAATCGACTGCGCTTATAAAATATTATCTTTATAAATCAATGTGTTAATCTTAAGATTTTAACGATTTTTTTGCCGAGCTACCACCGAGCTACCACGCCAAAACAAGCTACCACCAACTTATTACAGGGAAAAATTTATCTGCTTTGAGTGGTTTTTGGTTTTTTGACTATGCAAAAAAACAGTTTTCAAGGATTGTTTTAGTTCTTTTATAAACATTTCTAAAGTATTTTTGGATAATTCCTCAAGGCTTAAATAGCTTCTGTCGCTTTCAATTTCCATTAAAAGCATAAGCCCTTCGGAAGTTACGCCAAAATCAATTCTATCAATTCCATAGGGCATATTATTCCATTTCATAAAAGATTTTGCAATCTGTAGCATTTTCCTGTTTGGGGTGAATTCCTTTAATTCCCACCTGTTATCCATTCCGGGGGCTATTGTTTCGAGAGCATAACAAAACTTTTTATCAATAAAAAAGTAACTTTGTTCTTTCGCAAAGGGAATATACTCTTGGATTATATAATTGTTCAACTTTCGGCGTATCTTATTTTTATTTGCAAAAATCTTTACACCGTAAGAAGAACCGCCATTTTGCGGCTTTATTAAGACAGCTTTATTTTCTGGAAATTCTGCCAAAGTTTTATATGTTGGTATAACATTATTAAAATTGTCGTTGAGATAATATAAATAACTTTTGAGAGAAAAAGATTTGCTCCTTTGTTGGAGAGAGTTGTAAATAATAATGTTATTTTTTATTGCTATATTTATAAGACGCTTAATTTTTCTGTCATAAATACGCTCAGGCCACGCATTCCGGAATAAAAAAATATCAAAATTTGTGCAATCTGAAGGAATATCTTGGCTAACGTCATACAGTTCAACGATAAAATCATCTTTTAATAAAGAAGCCAAGAAACTATCCTCACCTTCTCCCAAAGTTTCATTTGTAACCAAAAGTATTTTAATCATCTTGCATTCCATAATATAATGATTACAGCCGACAAGTTAAGATATGGTTTAATTGTAGTTTTTATTTTTTTTTAATTTTTCAAATCTATAGTTTTATAAAAAGGATTGGATTTTATGATTATACAAACCGAGAATAAGCATATTGAAGAATTATCTCATCTAAGGGTATTACAGCAAAAAGACGATTGGCAAGAGGATTATCAAGGCTCTGATGATGAACTTTTTGCTCAAACCAAGCAATTTTTGGAAGAACACTTAAACAAAGATTTGTTTATTTTTGCAGAATTCCAAGATGACGCGATTATTGCCACCTGCGGTTTATCACTTTTTAAAACCTTGCCGCAATGTTGCGATAATGGTGTTTATGGCTATGTTTGTAATGTCTTTACGCTGGAGAAATTCCGCGGTAGAGGAATACAAACCAATTTAATGGCTCATTTGATGGCTTTTGTAGAAAATAAGAAGATTAAAAGATTGCTTCTTTCTTCAGATAACCCAACAGCAATTCATATCTACCAAAAATTCGGCTTTAAGAAAGATGATTGGGGATATAAGTGGATGAAGCGATAATAAATTTATCGCCGTTGAGAGGTTGAAATGGATTATAGATATACAGCCGTTTTTGCTACAATTTCTAACTCATTTTCTGATGCTGTATTAGATTATGCCGTTAATAGGTATAATTACCACAAAGTCCTTTTATATACTTCATTTATAGCCTTTGTAATTCAATTATTGTATGGGTTAAATACTGGGATAATGTTTACCTATGCCTCTGTTCCATATTTGTTGGTACATGGCGTTTTTGTACTGTTGGGGTATATATGTTTCGTTAAATCTTTAGAGTATTTACCCCTCGGATTAGTGGGCTTGATAGAAAGCAGTAACTTATTTTTAACGCTGTTTATTGATTCTTTTGTAGGCTATATAAAGATTACACCATATTTTATTTTAATGTTTGTCATCTTCATATATTCCATTTTTTTATTCTGCAAAGATTGTTTAAATAAAGAAGGTACTTCTTTTAAGGAAATGGAACGGCAAGGATTTGTTTGGGTGGTCGGTTCCGTACTATTTTATGTTACTGCGCCGTATTTGATTAAGGCTTCTGATAGTTTGGGTGCCAATGAAATAGCTATAAATTTGTCTTATTATATCCTTGCGCTTCCATATTTTGCTTATAATGTTTTTTCTAATAGCTCTAAACAAGAGGCTCAAACTAAAAAATGGTGGAATAGTTTACTGTTTTTAGGTTTGGTTATCGGTATATTAGAAAGCCTGTATTATGTTTTAGAAACATTTAGCTTTATAAATGACGCTCCTACGGTAGTTATGATTATTGCCCAAATGAGAATTTTCTTAGTGTTTTTATTATCTGTGTTATTTAAAATGGATAAATTTACACTTAGAAAGACTTTTGCCCTCATCTTAGGTATTGTTTCAGTTGTTGGAGTTTATTTTAGTTAATGCAGTACATAAAAAAAAGTCCGTTTTTTATAACGGACTTTAGAATTTAACAGCGTAAGCCTCTATGGCAACATAAACAATGTATGGTTAAGTGATTTCTGTGGAGCCGGAGCTTGTTGGTAGTTTACAATAACCAAATAATCAGCACATTGCTTTTTGGCAACTGTTATCTTTGCCTTGTCGCCGGACTTAAGATTGAAAATCTTTTCAAAGAAACCACCGCTACAATCAAGAACAGCATAACCAAAATTTGGAGCTGTAATTAAGCAATAGTAATGTTGCCTTGGAACGATGTCTTCACCTAACTTATGGAATGGCATTGAAACGAAGAATACTTTATCAACGTCGATTTTCAATGTATAACATTGGTTGATGAACTGATGAGGTTCAATCTTAGCAATGTCAGTCCATTTTTGAGAAAGATTTTGGCACTGTAATACGCGCATCATTGAGGTCTGAGAGGATATCATCTCCAAAGTAATGTGGAGCCGTTCATTTTCTCTGACTAATACAAAGGGAGCCAGATTTTGGAAACTGACAGCACATTGAAAATACTGTCCATCTCGTGTTATGATACTACAGAAAAAGCAATCTTCTCCGCCACCGATAAATTCGATAAAAATTTTCTTAACATTCAGCCATACTTCATAAGTATTGCCTTCTTTGTTGAAAGTTGTTTTCATAAACTAGAATTATTAAAGTGAATAATAAAAAATAAGTGTTATTTTTATACCAAAAAATCAATTTTTTGTCAATAAATGATTTCCTGAGGTCCTTATAGCTCTTTAGCTCAATTTGCAATCTCTGATAATATGTGTGGTTACCTTAAAGAACTTTACTTTTTATTCCAATTTAATATACTAAATGCAAAATCGAATTATGTTGTTTTACTATTTAAATTAGAAATTATGGAGAAAAAAGGTCCAGTAAAAACAGATTATTTGAATCTTTCTGCTTTGCTTAAGGCTGAGAAAAACGGCTATCTGGAAGAACAATTAGCCCTTCAAAGAGCAAATGCTGGAAGTTCAGGATTTACAACGGAAAGTTATGTCCTTGAGATTATTAAGATGAGACACTGCAAAGAATCTAAAGGACTATCCGTTGAAGATGTTACTAGAAAACATTTTCACGGTGATTATTAAGAATACCAGATGTTTATATTGGTAATTTATCAAGTTTATGCTCTAAAAAGAAACCGCCCTTATGGACGGTTTTTTTTGGTAGGACTAAAATCTGATTTTAATTAAAATACCCCATGAGGTTTGCCATTTGTAAATTTGGGGAATCCCAAGTGGAAAAGATTTCACCTGATAAGCTATTACCGTGAATAACGCGAACACTTAGGCCTAATAAGCTAAGTTGCGTATAAGTCATGCAGACACATAACTCATCAATATCAGTGGCCTCAATATATAATTTGCCGCCCAGCTTTTCATATCCGCGATTTTGCAGACATTTAACCAATCCCAAAACCATAGCTCCAGATCCGCAGGTCGGCTCGGCAACGCGGCAATATCCTTTTTCTTGAATTGTTTTTTCTAAATTTTCATTAAATGTTATTTCTGCCATAAACTCGCAGATGTGTGACGGAGTGAAGAATTGTCCTCTGTAATGCTGTCCTAAATTTAATCTCGCAAATATTGTTCCCAGATAATCTTTTGGGCTTTCTAATAATAATCTTGCTAAAATGGCCATAAGGCTTGGAAAATATTCATTGAAAACCGCTTTATCATATTTATTCGCAATATTCTTAAATTCTTGCTCTCGTGAAATAAACAAATCCCTGTAATAGCTTTGAGCCATAACAGGGGCATCCTTAAAGGTATTGTGTAATGAACAACTGCAAATTTTACAAAAATCTTCAAAAACTTTATATACAGGGTAATAACTTAATCCGGAGATTGCTTCCAATCTCCGGATTATGCTGTCTTCATTTATTTTTTCGACTTCTTTTTGCTCGATTTTTTTTTAGATTTTTTGACTTTCTCAGATTTTACGTTGCAAATTTCTTCGTCAATCTCATCTGTCGGAATTGGAACAATGGTTTCCGGTGGAAAGCCTTTCCATTCGTCATCTTCGTTTTCTTGGACTTCTTCCAGCGCATTTTCGCTAAAAGAAAGAGGAGCGTTTTCTTGAGGCTCCTCTTGTATCTGCGTGTCGTCTTCCATTTCAACTTTCTCAAAGGTCATTCTTCCGTTTTCATCATAACCTATTTTATGGCACTCGGTTACGACTACCGGTTCTTCCGGAACATCTAAACCTTTTCGCTTAATGTATTTTTGGCAAAAATCTAAATATTCGGGGTTTATATCATCGGGTTGCTTTTTGGTTACAACATTTACAAATTGTTCTTCCACGTCATCAATTTTAATGCTTTTGAACTTTTCTTGATATTCTTCAATCATTTTATCAAATTGACTGACTTGGTATTTGTTGTCGGTGTGGACATTAATATATGGGTCAAAACCTTCAAATTTCATAAAGAAATAGTATTTATTATAAAAGTCATACAAATAAACTTGTTTATTATCTCCGGTATAAAAGGTTTCAAGAGATTTCTTTCTTGTTAATGTTGGTTTACGGTTGCGGAATAACATCTCTGTATATCCGGGGTATTTTTTTACATCAAAAGTCATTTTTGCTCTCCTTTATTAATATTCAATCGGTAATAAAATTGTCAAAACTCTGGTGGTTATTGATTCATCTGCTGGATTTTCAGAGCCATAAGTCAAAGTTTTGTCATAATAATCAATTTTCCAATAAGCCTCTACATCACCTTCTTGGACAATTCCGAAGTCATGCTCTCCGTGAGGGTCATTTTTGAAATTAAACTCATTAAATTTTTGCACCTTGCTTATAATTTTTGCTTTTGTCGCCCAATCCAAAGCGTCAATTCCGCAAGTCATAAGGACTTTGCCACCGCAGAAGCTCTTTCTGAATTGGTCATTTAACTCAGCGATTTTTTGATGATTAGGGGATAAAAAGCTATCATCATATTCATCTTCTAAAACATTTTCCATTTTCCTAACTCCTTGATTTTATTAAATTATCTTTACATATTCTATACTGACATATCCACGGAGAAACGCAAGTACTTTTTAGAAAAATATTACTGTTTTTCAATGATTTAGGCTGTTTTTAAGGTAACAATTTATTTCTGAAATTATAGAAAATTTGCAAACTAAAAAAAGGCAGTCATTTTTATGACTGCCTTTTGAATTGGTAAAACTACTAAATAACCTCTAAAAAGATTTTTATACTTTTTTTAGGCGATAAATAACAAAAAGAGATATAGGCGAAATCAGCAATAAAGCGATTGATATATAGGGGTGAATATTAAATAAAGTATGAACCCCAAAAGCGACAAGGATTGGAGCAACACCAAAACAAAATTTTATGGCATTCCAGCCACTGGTTTCTGTATCGTGATCACAATCTGTCCAACGATGGACTTGAGGATATATATAAAACCCACAGCCCCATAGCAATATCCCTGCAATAATGAGGGAAATGCTTAGAATAGTACCTGTCTCCATAAAAAATAATATTTGAAGTTAAACATAAAAATTAAATTTTCTTAAAACATAAAGAGTTAGAGAAGAAGAGTCAAGAAAGAACATAACAATTTCGGACAAATCAAAAAAATGCCTACTTTGTTTAAAGGAAGTTTTTTATTTACTTTTCTAAATTAAAACTTATAATTCATGCAAATTAAATATAATTATAAATCTAAATTATTAGTATATGAGAAAAGTAACAAAATTATTGTTAGTCTTTATGGCACCTCTATTTGTTCTTTTGGTGTCATGGGCATTGTCAATAACACACGAGTTTAATTGGCAAAGTATCATTTTCTTTGTATCTGTTAGTGCTATTTTTGGAATATCATTAGCTTTTAAAAAACCTCAAAAGCTAATTAATGCAGGTCTAGGTTGGATTTTATCTGGCGTGCTTTTTTCCTTAGTGGCGACAGATGGTGTGTGTGGCGTTTATGAGGAATTATTTAAAACGATGGCATTGGCAATATTTGCCTTTACCATATTTTTTATTTGTATTCCCAACATTAGAAAATCACAAAAACAGGAGCCTTAAAACAGCTTCTGTTTTTTTATTTCTTTAATGAAAATTAAGTTGTTATGGTTTATATATAAAAAAGCGTAACTTTCTTATTCTTTGCATTGAAAAATACGAGAGAATAAAAAATTACAACAAAACCATATTAATACCGATAATAATGGCAGTAAATGAGATGAGTTTTTTGATAACTTCTTGTCTGGTTAAGTTTTCTTTGAAGCTGTTTCCGAAGATTTTATAAAGCACAAACCCTAACAAAAGTGTAAAAATACTCTGTGATGAGCCTATTGATTTTACGGCTAATACAGGTAAATGAGCTAAAGCTATTGTTCCAGCTAAAGTTCCGCCTTGGTTTAGAATTTCATTAGATAAAAAGAGTTTTATTCTCTTTTTATATTGAGGAAATGAGCTTATAATATCTGTTCTATATTGAGGTAAAAATAAAAGAGATAAACTTATTGATGTTGCAAAAAGTGAACCCCAGAATAAAACTGTTACAAAGTCAACACTCTGCAGAGAATATTTGGATAATACCGAAGACAACGATAATAAAAGAGATACGACCAACATCAAGAAAAATGCAATATTAATTTTTAATTTCTTGATATCAAAATTAAGCAAAAAAGTGGAAAGTAAAATAATTCCGAAACCGCAATATTGAATTAGGCTCAGTTTTTCATTTACGATAAAATAAGCCAATACCGGAATGGTGATTTTGCCTAAAGAGAATAATGCTACAACAATCGAGGTATCAATATTACGGAGTGCGTGATAATAAGGAATTTGATAACAAACTTCGATTAATGAGATGATAAACAATATTGCTAAAATCTCTAATGGCGGAATAATCGGGGTTCCGAATAAAAATAAAAACGGAATGATAATGATGTTGCTGATTGTGGCATAAAATACGAGTGAAGGCACTTTCTTAAAAATATTATTAGAAAAATGCGCATCCACAATACAAGACAAAGCGTGTAAAATCGGCGTTAAAAAGGCAATCAGAACGTACATATCAAATCCTTAAAAAATTTTTATATGGAGAATTTTTAATTATAACCTGTTAAAATATGGTTTAATATTGTTCTTTATCTCTTTTTTAAGTTTTCAAAATTATTATTGCTATCATAAAGTCATAATAGATTAAGAAAGAAAAAATATGAAAATTGTTGGAATGATACGCTATTCTTTGCCGGCAGGTTTTGCCGCTAAAAGATTTGATGAAAATTTTGATGTGTTTGGAGAGCCATATTTTTCACAAAGATTGAATTTATTTAAGAGTATTACGCTTCCAAGTTTAGCAGGGCAAACAGACAAAGATTTTCAGGTCATTGTTTATCATTCGGACTCAATTCCCGAAAATAAAAAGAAAATATTTGATGATTTAGAAAAATCATATTCTTTTTTGAAGAATGTATATCAGCATACTTCTCGAATGGATATTGTTCCTGATAAGCCAAATGAAAAACTTTTGACTTTTCGTATTGATAATGATGATGGCTTGCCGGTCGATTTTATTAACCGCTTGAGAAAAGCCGCAGAAAATGTCGATGAAACAGCTTTGTCTGTTCCAAGAATTCGTAAATTGGCGCATATTGGTAAAAATCAATTCCAAACCGTTATTTCTGATTATCCCTCAAATTCAATAGGGTTAGCTTATGTGTCTTCAAAAAATGAAAATATTATGAATTGCGGAAATCATCGTTTAGTTCAAGATAATTTTCCAACAAAAATGATAGAAGGAGTGGGTGGCTTGCAAGTTATTCATGGGTCAAATGTGGCAAATGGCTTCAATAAACCTAAAGATAAAGAGCAATCCTTACAAATTTTGTCAGAACGAGAAATGAAAAAACTCTTGGTTTCGGAAGGATATCCTGATATGGATATTGAAAATATTCCGCTATTCAACCCTAATAATCAGGATTAGTTATGTTTAAGACGTTAATAACCGCACTTCGTTTAATTTGGATTTCGGCAACAGATAAAGATCTCAAGTTACGCTTGATTTTTAGTTATATCTTTAGTGTTATTCAAGGTTTAGTCGCCTTTTTTAGTCCTTTTGCTTTATCGGAAATGATTAAGCAAATTTCACAAAAGAATATTGACGGTACGTTGTTCTACTTTTATGTCATGATATTCTTAGCGGTTGTTACGATTGTATCTCGTTTTGTATGGCGTTTTTTTTGTGAACAAATTGCGCGTATATTGCCAATTAAACTCCGTCAGATTTATTACGGAAAAATATTTAATAAGCCTTATGACTGGCATTTACAAAACAGTGTCGGGTATTTTACCACTGCTTTAACCAATGTTTGTAAAATGCTGGATGTTTGGATTTGGAAGATGCCGTATGATTATGTCAGTAGTTTGATTATGGCTGCTTGCTTCTTGATATATACTTGGACGTTGTCTTTTTATTGGTTCTTATATTTCAGTGTTTCATTGGTAGTTATGTTATGGATTATACGCATTTTATATAATCGGCGTATTAAATATATTGAAAACTACAGTAAGAGCTTTGTTGCTTATGGAAAGGCATTTATTGATTTTTTATATAATGTTCGCTCGGTTAAGAAAATGAATTTGCTTAATTTTGTGAATAAAAAGTTAGATGAGCGCGGTTCAAAAGTTTTTTCAACCGGTATCAAAATGATGCACTATAATTCTTTTCAATATGGCTTTACTGAAATTTATATCAATACATTGTTTTTGCTTCCAATCGGTTACTATGTTTTTCAGTTTATCAAAACAGGTCAAGGGGTCGAAGTTATTGTGATGATTGCCGCCCTTCAAAGCAAAATTGCACAATTTAGTAGCCAGATGATGGGGGTAATGACTGAGCTTGCGCGTACAGGAGCCGATTATAAGATTTTGGCTGAACATTTAGGGGAAGATATTCCGGAACCAAATGCCCAGCGCAATATTCGCAAATGGCACGAAATCAAGTTTTTTGACACTTCTTTTGAATATGTTAAAGACGGCAGTATCTTTTCGCATAAGGTCGCTGATTTTACAATTCACCCCGGAGATCATATTGCCGTAACCGGAAAATCGGGCGAAGGAAAAACAACCTTTTTGAATCTGTTTACCAATCAATTTCACGTTATGGGTGGAAGTATTAGTGTTGATAATATTGATTACAAGGATTTGCCGGCGGCGTTTTTTGATGAACATATCACTTATATTTCACAAGATGTTGAGCTTTTTGATATGACTTTATACGATAATATTGTTATGGGAAAACGTGTCGCTCCGGAAAAACTGCAAAAGATTATTGACGGCTGTTGCCTAAATGAGTTGATAGAACGAATGAACGGCAATATTCATACGGATATCGGCGAAAAAGGCGTTAAGGTATCGGCTGGAGAAAAGCAACGTATCTCTTTAGCACGAGGTCTTTTGCTTGATAGAGATATTTTGGTTTTAGATGAGATTACTGCCAATCTTGACCCGATAACCACGCAAAATATTTGGAATTTTATTTTTACGGCTTACAGAGATAAAACCATTATCGCCGTATCACACGAAAAAGACTTGTTAAACCACATTACCCGCCGCTTAGAGTTCAAAAAAGGTGTTGGTAAGGAAGTTAACAGCTAGCTGAGCTAATTTTGAATATGGATATGAAAAAAACTATAGATAGCATTTGTAATACTGTTTTAAGAGGCAAATATAAGTTTGTTTTGATTTCCGGCAATGGTGGCGCCGGAAAATCTACTTTTGCAAAAATATTACAGGAAAAATTGGAGCTTGATATAAAAGAAGAGTTCAAAGAGCAAGAGCCGGAGCCGATTTAACGAGAGAGAGAATGGAGATAAGATACGAACAGTTTGAGCTATTTATTCTTCCTTTGGCAGATAAATTTGATTTGAGATTAAATTCTCAAGATGATTTTTCATATTCTCTAGCTAATCAATAATATTGTATTTTTAATTTAAAACAAATTCTGGAGTATGTTCATACTCCAGAATTGAACGAGAAAATGTTAAGGGTGTTTTGTTAGCAGATAATTTGCAATTAAACCATATCAAAAAGCTCTGGGTGATATTTTACCAGATACTTCTTAACACCAAAGTCAATTCCACTTGTTAGCAAGATTTTTTCATTAAAGGCACTGAAATGATAATGCAATTTTATCATTAGCTCTAGAAAACATGGATGTAAATTGCCGTTAATAGTGTATTGGATAATTTGTAAATCCAAAATATCTCCAAATTGATGTTGACGTTGAATTAACTCTTGCAGATAAATAGGATTGACTTTTTTAGCGGCGACCGCTTCAAGAATCATTTGTACCATAGGTGAAGGAAGGCAACAATAATGATGATGTATTAATTTGAGGATAAAGTCTTCGGGAAGTTTATGCTCAATCATCCTATGAACAAGGGCAATTACAAAATCATCTTTTAAGTGAAAATTTTGATTTTCAAGGATACATTTTAAAGTGTCCTGCGACATCGCACCTGAATCAAGCGCGAAAACAAGTTCATCAAGCGGCCACCAAAAACCATCATACCCGTGTTTAAGCATACGTTCAATGATAAAATCGGATATTAATTTGCTTGCGACAGCTCGGATAATCCATTGTTGTTCACCATATCTCAGTTGTTGTCCGCTCTCAACTGCTGAAATCAAATCTTGCTCCAATGTTGGAGAATTGACGTTAATTTCTAGTTTGTAATCTTCTCTTTTAAGGGAGTTTAAGAATTCATCAAGTTCAGCTTTTTGAATTGCAGTTCTAATTTGCAACATTTTTTCGTCTGATAATTTCTCCATAGTAATTCATTTTTAGAATGTTTGACATAATGATAATTAATTGAATATGTCTTAGCAGATAGTATTTACTTTTTCAAGAATTTAATGCGAATCGTAAAAAAAATCTTGCGTTCCACATAAAAAAAAGTCTATAATCCTTTGAAAAAATAACAATTATGTCAAACTATTAAAAT
>CALXVY010000015.1 GCA_944392255.1 uncultured Alphaproteobacteria bacterium
TGTTCCGGATATACTCTCGCTACCTGTCCGGCTCATGCAAACTGTACATCTTGTTCTAAACAAACAACCGGTTGTACCGGTGGTGGAACTGTATTTAAAATAACAGGATGCCAATCCGGATATCACCAGAGTGGTAACACTTGCGTTGCCCACTCTTATACTTGTCCGAGTGGTTATCAAGCCTCTGCTTGTTCTTCTTCTCAAGTACAAACCGGAACAACCTCTAAGAAATGCTCTTGTGGCGCTACTTCCGGTACTTGCTATGCATGCCGAGCTAAGACTTGCGAAGAACAAGGCAAAAAGACTTGTAACGGCTCTTGTATTGCTACTTCAGAATGTTGTGGCGGATGCTCTAGTGGATATAAATGCGACAATGGAAGCTGCATTCTTGCGTGTAGCCCTGAACCAAGTGAAACAAATTGCACATATGGTAGCGGCTCTTGTTCCGATGGTTGTGGGGGGACTAGATTATGCTGTAAAAAATGTCTGGATTGTTCTGGATATAAAAGAGCAGCTACTAATGTCTGTAATACCCTTTATCCTCAAAGTCCAGAATACTGTATTAATGTTGATGTTTTTTACTCATATTATAATTGCGTAGGTAAAGTCTATAATAACTATCAAATAGACAATTGTGGACAACCGTGTGGCTGGAATTCTTATTGGTCGGGGAAACAATGCTACACACTTACAAATTCTCCTGCACTTCACATTGATTGATGATTAAATATAAAAGAGGAACAACCTAAGCAAGGGTAGAAATACCCTTGCTTTTTATTATCTTAATGTTTTTCTCTTATGAAAAAAAATTTTTCTAGGATTTATTTTCTTGGATTATGAGGTTTTGGTTAATAAGAGTATACCTATATAGCAACAACCACAAAAAAAATAGCTCCTTTTCAGGAGCTATTCTTTTTACAAATTATATTATATCAAACCTATTTTTTGAGCATTAACCAGCGCTTGGGTGCGGTTGGTGGCGTTTAAGGCTTTGAGCATAGCATTTATATGCAACTTTATGGTGGCTTCGCTTACGCCCATTTCATAAGCAATCTGCTTATTAGACAAGCCTTGAGATATATATTGTAAAACCTCAAATTGACGAGCGGTTAATTGCCCTTTTCCACTTTCGCTCAGTAAATTCGGCGTATTTAAATTTTCTAAAAGAACTGGCGGTAGATAAGTTCCTCCCTCTAAAACAAGTTTCAATGCCGCATTGATGATTTTGGAATCAGAGCGCTTAGAGATATAGCCGCTTATTCCTTTTTCCATAGCTTGGCGAATGATTTTCGTATCTTCAATTGCCGACATCACCACAATATGGGCTTCCGGAGCTTTATTTTTTAACATATCTAAACCTTCTTGCCAACTTTGGTCGGGCATATCTAAATCTATTATCAATAAATTGGGCTGAGGTTTTGAATCTAACAGCTTTTCTGCCGTTTCATAGCTCTCGGCTTGTAAAATTTGAGCTCCAGAATCTAACTGTTCTAAAGTTAACTTTAAGCCATCACGAAATAAGGCATGATCATCGGCAATTAATATTTTCATCTTTTCCTCTTTTTTAAGAGTTATATATTCTCTTTATTATTTATTTAAAGGCTCTAATTCAATATATTCCACGCCAGCTTCTTCAAACATTTGACGAGAATATTCCAACTTATCTCGCCAGGTGGCATCTTTGATATCATTTCTTTTTTCTAATGGGTTTGTTACCACCATTTTGATACCGGATTGAATAATGGCTCGGGCGCAATCGGTACATGGTGTATGTGTCGCATAAAGCACGCAGCCTTTGAGTGATGTTCCAGTCAAGCAAGCATTGTAAATGGCGTTTCTCTCGGCATGTTCAAAAAAGTCATATTTGGTTGGGCGCTCCATACGTTCGGGCTTGTCATCATCAACACCTCTGACCAAGCCATTATATCCCGTGGCTCTAATCTCTCTGTCCGGTCCGACCACAACGGCACCGGTTTTAGTGGAGGTGTCTTTTGACCATGAAGCCACTAAAAAAGCCACTTCCATAAATCTTCTATGCCATTTTTCCGAAAACATCTTTTTTCTCCCTTTTGTTTTTTTGTTATTTTAATTAAGATTGTTCTTATATACAAGAATTTTTTATAAAGCAAAAGCCCTGAAGATTTTTTATCTTCAAGGCTTTTATTCTTTTACTTAGTCGGTGAGCTTACAAAAATATACTTATAAAGTAGCGTCATGACTATTGTTATACAAATTGCACCCAGAGCCGGATATATTGGATGCTGAAAATAATTTTCTCCAAAAATAAAAAATATTCCTATGTATAAAAAGATGCTCATTTTTCTAAAGTTCAGCAACTTTTTTTCGGAAGCATTCTTGTTTTGAGACATGCGATAACGATTTTTACTTTTGATATACCCGATAACACTTACTATCAACATACAAACAGCCACAATCAGCACCAGAGGACCGGTCATTTGCATGCAAACTTTGAATGAGTAACATAACATAGCTATCAAAGCTAAACCATGTCCTAAAAGCTCTACTCGATCTAAAGATTTTGTTTTCATACGCATAATTTTTTAATAATTAATTACTGTTTTTTTGCATACCTCTTTTTTCCACACTTGGCAATAAAAATCTTTGAAAAAAGAGTCTAGCTCTTGACATTCGGCTTTAAATACCCCACTTTATACCCAGTACATTTATATATTTATAGGAGAAAAAAATGAGTGCTATTGTTGATATTCATGCAAGAGAAATTATTGACTCTCGCGGTAATCCGACAGTTGAAGCCGATGTTGTTTTGCAAAGCGGTGCTTTTGGCCGTGCTGCCGTTCCGTCCGGTGCTTCCACAGGTGTTCACGAAGCTGTCGAATTGCGCGATGGCGACAAAAAACGTTTCGGCGGCAAAGGTGTTTTGAAAGCCGTTGAAAACGTTAATGATAAAATTTATGATGCTTTAGCAGGTTTGGATGCCGATGATCAAATTGCTATTGACCAAGCCATGATTGATTTGGACGGCACAGAAAACAAAGGCAAACTCGGCGCTAACGCTATTCTCGCTGTTTCTTTGGCTGTGGCTAAAGCTCAAGCTGAAGAAGCCGGTCTTCCTTTGTATCGTTATTTGGGCGGTACCATGGCTCGCACTCTTCCGGTTCCGATGATGAATATCTTGAACGGTGGTAAACACGCTGATAACCCAATTGATATTCAAGAATTCATGATTATGCCGGTTTCTGCTAACTCTGTTCGCGAAGCTATTCGTATGGGTGCTGAAATCTTCCACACCTTGCAAAAGAATTTGAAAGCTGCCGGTCACAACACCAACGTTGGTGACGAAGGTGGTTTTGCTCCTAACCTCAAATCTGCCGAAGAAGCTTTGACTTTCATCGTTGATGCTATTAAAGCTGCTGGCTTCAAACCAGGTGAAGATGTTGTCTTGGCTATGGACGCTGCTTCTTCCGAATTCTATGAGAACGGCAAATATGAAATGAAGGGCGAAGGCAAATCTTATACCAATGCTCAAATGGTTGAATTCTACAAAGATTTGTGCGCTAAATTCCCAATCTTCTCTATTGAAGACGGTATGGCTGAAGATGACTGGGAAGGTTGGAAAATGTTGACCGATGCTTTGGGCGACAAAATCCAACTCGTTGGCGATGACTTGTTCGTTACTAATCCGAAACGTTTGGCTATGGGTATTGAAAAAGGCGTTGCTAACTCAATCCTCGTTAAAGTTAACCAAATTGGTACTTTGACAGAAACCATGAAAGCTGTTGACCTTGCTCAACGCAACAAATATACCGCTGTTTTGTCTCACCGCTCAGGTGAAACCGAAGATGCAACAATCGCTGATATTGCTGTTGCTACAAACTGCGGTCAAATCAAAACTGGTTCTATGTCTAGAACTGATCGTATGGCTAAATATAACCAACTCATCCGCATTGAAGAAGAGTTGGGTGATATGGCTGTTTATGCCGGTAAATCTATTTTGAAAAAATAATTTTTCATTTTGATTTCAACTCCTAAAAAGCAGGGTGGATTTTCTCCCTGCTTTTTTTATTGCTTTTTTTCTTACTTTTACTTATATTTTGGGCGAAATATTTATCATTAAATTTTAAGTATATGGAAAATTATTATTTTTGGTTATCTGCTTTTGGCAGAAAAAAAATTTTGTTACGAACATTTGTAAAATCTTGGAAATGGACACTTCCGGCTTTGTTAGCTGCCGGATTGGGGGATTTTTTACTACACGATACGCTTAAAGCCGCTCCCTTTAATGCTTTGTTATCTTTATTGACTTCTTTTAGCTTGTTTGTCGTTGTCAAATATAAAGATAAACTTCAAAAGAAAAATCTTTTTCGGGCAGCTTATACGGCAGCTTCGGCTATCATTCTGTTTTGGATAATGATAAGTCTCGGGTTGCCGAAATTTGGCATTTTATTAAGTCTGGCTTTGGTTTTGTTTTTCATTTCCCCCGTTCTTAATTATCTGCCGCTTAAGTTATCTAAAGAAAAAATAATGCTTCCTATTTGGGCTTTGATAATATTGTCGCTGGTTATTGATTTTATTAATTTGTTTAACGGAGATTTTACTTGTCGTTTTGCTTCGTTTGCCTTTTGTTTGGGCTTTATGTTATTTAATGCTTTGGAGCTCAAACAAATGGATAAAGATTTGCAATATGGCTTAACAAAAGAAGAAATAAAAAAGATGACGGATGATTGGTGCTTCGATATTTCTGTCAATTTCATCGGAATGATTTGTTTTGCTGAGGCGGTCCGTCTGGTGGCAAAAATGATTTCAAATGTTCCGGTCAAACAAGAAATTAAAAAAGCTGCTTCTTAATGAAACAGCTTTTTTTTATTGCTTTTTAGACAAAATTTCATTATATATTCCTTGTCATTGTATAATTATATAAATTTAAGCTTATGGAAATTATTGAAAAAAAGAACAAATCTTTTCCTTTTATGGGATTAATTGTGTTTGAAAGTTTGATTATGTTTTTATGTTCTATTCTCTGCGGAGGTGTTATTTATACCTATTTTCCGCATTGGGTAGATACACAATTTCTTTTCTGCACAAAGGCCAGTATAATAACAATTTGCTTATTTATTTGGCTTTTACTTTATCCTAAATTTATTTGTTCCAAAGTTTGGGGGTTGATTTTGATTACCTTTTTGGGCGGGATTTTGTTTTCTGTCTTTTTTAGTTATTATGGAGCAAAATTTTGCCTCATTGGTTCTCTGATATCTTGCTTAATATTTTTTGCCGGTTTGGGTATTTGCAAATGTTGGGCAAAAAAAATGTCCTTATCTCTATTTCTCAATTTCTTTGTGGGAATTTTGATTTTGACTTTTTTACATTATATATATACGGCCTACCGTGCTCAAAATATTATAGTCTGCGGCCCATTGTACACGGCTTTTGTTATGACTGCTTTGTTGCATCTGGTTTTTGTATTTTCACATAAAAACGAGATTATTCATAAGATTACTTCTTCTAATGAAAAAATGATGCAAAACAGATATGTTATTTTCTTTTATCTTAATTTGCTGGCTTTGGCTCCTTTCGAAGAAGCATCCCGTACTGTGCTGCTGGCTTTTTTTGCCTTTATTCAACTTTTTCTTACTCAAAAACTATAAATTATGGAAAACTTTGTTTTAACTAAAAAAGATTGTCGTAATATCTATCTGAAAATCTATTTTTTGATTGTGCAATTAGCTCTGCTCAATTTTGTTTTAGCCTATATAATGACCTATGTTGATAATATCAATATTTGGTTTAACGCTTATTCGCCAAAAACACAAGATATTCAAGTTGCCCCTTGGGTGATTTTGTTGAGCTCTGTCTCTATAGTTTTAGTCATTACTTATTACTTTTGTGCACAATCCGGAGCTGTTTTTAAGATGACATTTATAAACTTATTAAACATTTTTCTTTCCCTGCAAACTCATATGCAAATGAAACTTTTGGGCTGGAAATTTGTTTTGCTCTGTTTTGGATTTTCTTTATTTTTGTTAGGGTTGGCAATGTTTGCTGGATCTACTGAAAAAAAAGACTATCGAAAATATTATCCCAAAATGCATTTGTGCTTGGCGATTATGTTTTTTGTTTATCTTTTGTTTGGTATTGTTAACACATCTATTATTTACTGGATGGATTTGGTTCTAATTGCGCTTGGAGCCTTTTTAACTTTTTTAGAAATTCAAGACTTGCGTTTTAACCTTCCTAAAGTACGTAGCCAACAACATTTGGATAATCTTCTATATCCTTGTATCATGAATATGTTTGGAAATTTTTTACTGATGAGCTTTTTCCTAAAAAGTGATAAAATATTTATTAAATTTTTCTCACAGCAAAAATTATCCATCAGAAAATGATTGCTTAAAGCTCTGAATATTTATATTCAGAGCTTTTTTATTAGTTGCCTTACAGAAAACCCCGAGTTTACTCGGGGCTGAATGCCAAGGTGTTGGAACAACACCGCTCCACGCCAACGAGCGTGGTCAAACCGTAAGGTTTGTAGCTGTTATAGAACCCCCAGTTTACTGGGGGATATCTATATATGTAAAAATATCTTTTTTTTGTTGTATTTTATTTATATTTTCTTATTCTATTTATGGATTATTTATCCAAGGGCGTCGAAACCCTTTAAAATGAAACTGGTCGAGATTGTGCATGCGACCATAAATATTATGCCGATTTCTGCCTTATGGGCGGATGTCGGTGAATAAAGCGTTCGCTAAATAAGCCGAGCCGCTTGTAGTTTCATTTACGGTTTTCGAACATCCGCCCACCTTTCTTTTTACAGAAAAGTGGTTTTTTTTGTAATTAATTAAAATAAGGATGTTGAAATGAAATTTTATTCTAAAACTCGATATGGAAATAAATTTATTATTTCTATCTGTGGCATAAAATTTAAATATAAAATCAAAAGCAATACTTTCTTAGACAACTTGTTCAAAGAATGGCAAACCGAGTTTCAACCGCTTTTGCTTGAACAAAAATTAAGAACTTTAATTCAATCTCCCTCTTTGCTCAAAGACGAAAATAAAGAGATATTCTTAGTTTTTGCATCTACTTTAATTGAAAATGATAAAGCTGATGAAGCGAAAGAAATTTTATCTAAATATATAAAAAATTATGGCTTAGAAGCAATTTCTTATTATCCTTTGGTGTCTGACTTGGCTTGTAAAATTGGTTACGACGATGAAGAAATAAAAAAATGTGCTCACGTTTGGAATATCTTAGAACAAAATCGCATTAATGCATCCCTTGAAAACTATCTTAAAAATAAAAAAATTGCTATTGTTGGAAATTCTCCCAATTTGGTTGGCAAGCAAAAAGGAACAGAAATTGATAGTGCTGATACTGTTATTCGCTTTAATAACTTTTCTACACAAAATTTTGAAAAAGATTATGGGGTCAAAACCAACATTTGGGTGTGCTGTCAAGCCGGAGATATTATTAATCGTTCCTTAGATGAAATTAATAAAATGGACTATATTCTCTACAATGTTGATTTAAAACATACTAAGTTGCAACCCAAATGCCTGAACTATATATATCAAAACCTTAAATCCAATACACCCATTTCTTATATCGGGGACGTGTTTAAAAAAGATCTTAAACAATATGGTATTGTTTATCCTTCCTCCGGATTATCCGCACTTTATCACTTTCATAAATTGTGTCAGCTTTCTAAAAACAATATTTATGGCTTTTCTTTTCTGGAAAATTCTACCAACTACTATGATCATTATTTTCAAAAAAGATCTGCTCATAAAATTAAAAAATTTTCTAAAAACGGACATCATAATTTTGAATTAGAAAACGTTGTTTTAAGAAATATTTTTGAGGTATAATCATGCTTAAAGCGGCTTTATTAAACGATACGACGCGCGATTTTGGTCATTGGGGATGTATCCATGTTGTGCAAAATATAAATAATCTTTGTAAACAAAATAATTGTGAAATTGTTTTTTCTGATACGGATTGTCAAGCTGACTTTAATCAAGCCGAATTTTGCCAAAAAATAAAATCTGCCGATATCGTCATCTTAAACGGCGAAGGTACTCTGCATGATGATGCCGGAACACTCTGGCTCGAAAAGGCAAAACTCGCCAAAGAACTTAACAAAAAAGTGTTTTTGGTTAATGCCGTTTGGCAAAATAACCTCCAAAATAAAAAATATTTATCTGTCTTTGACGCTTGTTCCTTTAGAGAATCTTTTTCTTACCAAGAAGCTATAAAAGATGGTTGTACGAATGCCTTTAACGTTCCTGATTTGTCTTTTTATTCTCTACCCGAATTAAAAAAACTGGATTATCATCCTTATAAAAATTTAGCAGTTATAGATAGCGTAAAAAAGAATACTACGGCAGAGCTGATTAAAATTTCTAAAAAGGAAAATTGTGATTTATTTTTTATGTATCACAAACATTGGCAAAAGCAAAAAAGAAACTGGCGTTATCTTCCGGCTCTTTTTATGCATCGTCTTCATTTTTTGCATTTAGAGAACGCTGAACAACTCCTTCCATACAAAGCTTTAATTTCCGGACGTTTTCACGCTTGCTGTATGGCTTTAATGCTTAAACTTCCTACTTTTGCCATTGAATCAAATACATGGAAAATAAAATCTATGTTTCAAGATGCAAGATTAGATTCTGAATTTATATTTGAAAATCCGCAAAGCGCTTTATCTGCCTATCTAAACGCTTCCGATGAAACTTTCAAAAAATGGCAAATTAATAGTGCAGATTTTACGGAAGATGCTTATAAAAAAATTCATTCTTTTTGGAATTCTTTATTCTAAAAAGCGCTTTATTCAAAATAAAAAAGGCACCGAAACGGTGCCTTTTTTATTTTCATTTTTCTTGTTTAGAAATTGGCTATTCTTGCCAGAGCTTCTTCAACTTTTGCTTTGTTTTCCAAAGCTTCTGCCTGACGGCGTTTTTCTTCTTCAACAACCGCTGCCGGTGCTCTTTCTACAAAGCTCGGATTGCTCAACTTCTTAGCGTAGCCTTCCAAGTTTTTGTTCAAGCTTGCCAATTCTTTATTCAAGCGTTCTCTTTCAGCCGCAAAATCTACAATGCCTTTCAACGGCAACAAGATAACTGCTTCCTTGAATACGTTTTGAACCATGTCTTTGCTGATTTCAGCATCTTTGGCAAAAGTTTCCAGTTTTTCCAAACGAGCCAAAGAACAAATGATATGGTTGAAGTTTTGCAAGTTTTCTACAGATTTTGTATTGGCATCTTTCAAAAATACATTCAACTTAGCACCTGCCGGCAAATTCATTGAAGCACGCATTGAGCGAACGGCGGTAATCAAGTCGATTGCCCAGTCAATATCGTTCAAAGCATTTTCATCTATGGTTTCAGCTTTCGGCCAAGCGGCATGAATGAGTTTAACGCCATGCATATCGTAATTGTTATTCCACAACTCGGTGGTGATAAACGGCATAAACGGATGCAAGATAACCAAAATTCTATCCAAAACCCAAGCAAATGTGGCTCTGGTTTCTTTCTTTGCAGCTTCATCTGCTCCGAACAAAATCGGCTTAATCATCTCAATGTACCAATCGCAGAATGAACCCCAAACAAATTGGTAAACAGCATTTGCGGCATCTGAGAAGCGGAAAGAATTTAAGTTATCGGTTACTTCTTTGGTTGCTTGTTTTGCTTTTGCAACAACCCATTTATTGATGGCATAGGTAACTTTAGTTTCATCAAAATCTTTTACCAAATTACACTCGTTCATTTCACCGAAACGAGCGGCATTCCACAATTTGGTAGCAAAGTTACGGTAGCCGGCAATACGCGGTTCGCTTACATTAACATCACGACCTTGAGTTTCCATCGCAGCCATGAAGAAACGTAAAGCATCGGCACCATATTTTTCAATGGTTTCTATCGGATCAACCGTGTTCCCCTTGGATTTTGACATTTTCTGACCTTTTTCATCGCGAACCAAGCCATGGATATAAGCTTTTTTGAAAGGAACGCGCTTCATGGCATACATACTCATCATCATCATACGCGCAAGCCAGAAGAAAATAATATCAAAACCGGTTACCAAAACGGAAGTGGGGTAGAAAGTATCCAAGAACTCTGTTTTATCCGGCCAACCGAGCGTTGAGAAAGCCCATAAGCCAGAGGAGAACCAAGTATCCAAAACGTCTGTTTCTCTTGTTAATTCTTCTCTTTTACCATAAAACTTATCAGCTGCAGCTTGAGCTTCTTCTTCATTTTCTTCACAGAAAATATGTCCGTCCGGTCCGTACCAAATCGGCATTTGGTGTCCCCACCACAACTGACGAGAGATACACCATGGTTGAATGTTTCTCATCCATTCAAAATAAGTCTTCTCATAAGATTTTGGAACAAATTCCATCTCACCGTTTTCAACAACGCGAATGGCTTCTTTGGCTAAAGTCGGTGCATCTACAAACCATTGGTCAGTCATCAAAGGTTCAATAACTACACCGGTTCTGTCGCCATAAGGAATAACCATCGGGTGGTCTTCAATCTTATCCATCAAGCCAAGTTCGGTCAATTTTTCAATGGTCTTTGCTCTGGCATCCATTGTGGTCATGCCGGCAAATGGGGTATTTTCATTCAATGTGGCATCTAAGTTCAAGATGTTTATCATCGGCAAGTTATGACGTTTACCAACCTCAAAGTCGTTAAAGTCATGTGCCGGTGTAATTTTAACCGCACCGGTACCTTTTTCCGGATCAGCATGCTCATCGGCAATAATCGGAATTACGCGATTAACAATCGGTAAAATACAATTTTTACCAATCAAATGTTTCAATTTTTCATTATCTTTTGAAACGGCAACGGCTGTATCACCAAACATAGTTTCCGGACGTGTGGTAGCAATTTGAATATACTGTCCTTCCTCGCCTTCAATCGGATAACGATAGTAATACATTTTACCAACAGTTTCTTTTTGAACAACTTCCAAATCAGAAACGGCAGTTTGCAATTTAGAATCCCAGTTAACCAATTTTTTAGCTTTGAAAATCAAACCATCTTTGTACATATGAACAAAGATTTTACGAACAGCACGGCTCAAACCTTCATCCATAGTAAAGCGTTCACGGCTCCAATCACAAGATGCTCCCAAACGGCGCAATTGGCGACAGATAGTTCCACCGGATTGTTCTCTCCACTTCCAAACAGTTTCAATGAACTTTTCTCTGCCTAAATCATGACGAGAGATACCTTCTTTGGCCAAGTTTCTTTCAACAACCATTTGAGTTGCAATGCCAGCATGGTCGGTTCCCGGTTGCCACAAAACTTTTTTGCCAAGCATGCGATTATAACGAATGAGAATATCTTGCAAGGTATCATCCAAAGCGTGTCCCATGTGCAAAACACCGGTAACGTTTGGCGGCGGAATAACAATTGAAAAAGCCTCTGATGATGCTCTCATATCCGGTTTGAAATCGCCACTATTTTCCCAATCGGCATAAATTTTTTCTTCAAAATCTTTCGGGTTATAATTTTTTTCTAACATATGTCTTTTCCATCTTATCTATAAATTAAAAAACTTGTTTTGAATTCCGGCTATATAAACCGCAAAATGCCCTCAACAGAATTTAACCTGTTTGGGGGCAATAAGATTGCAGGTCGGCACACTATAAGGTCAAGCTATTTGCCGACCTTTGCCATCACTCGTTCAATCTCTTTTTGAACAGCGGCTTCAACAATCGCCGGCAAGTTAGCTTCAAGCCAAGCTTGAGTTTGTTCTCGAATCTCTTTTTGAGCATAAGAAACAATATCTACATTTTTGGTCATTTCTGCATTAACTGATGAGGCAACAATACCCTGAATTACACCTTCAACAACTTGTTCAATGGTTTTATTGCCATTACCAAGACTTGTAACCTCAACTGGCAGTTCATCTTTTTTATTTTCAGCTTGTTCTTGAGGTTGCTCTTGAGCTTTTTCTGCAAACATTTTTGCAAAATTATTAATAATATCAGCCGATACATCCGTAGCATCTGTCTGATTTGTTTCTATATCTTGCTTTTCCGCATGTTCCTCAAAATCAGATACCTGAGAAGTTGCTTCAATTGAAGCTTCAGCCGGATTGATATCTATTGCGGGGGCAATCTCCGGTTCAGGTACGGGAGATATTTCCAATATTTTTTCAGCCGGCTCAGAAATATTTTCAATTGGTTCTGCAATATTCTCGATTGGCTCAGGAATACTCTCTTCTTCAAAATCTGCTAAAATATCTTCTTTTGAGGTATCTGCCTCTTCTTCAACAATATTATTGCCTGTATTCATTATCGAAACAGAATCATTTTCTTCTTCTAATATGGGTTCTGATGTGATATCTATTTCATCATTAAACTGTGAAAAATCGGGCAAAGAATCTTCTTCAGACATTTTGATATCTGCGACTTCGGTTACTTTATCTTCTTCTATTGCCTGTGATGCTGATTGTAATATATCATCAATATTAAAAGAAAAATCATCTGAATCGGGCATGGTATTTTCAGGCTCTTGAGCATTTTTCTCATCTAATATTGTATCATTTTCGTAAGATTGAGGCATATCCTCAGTCAAGCCAATATTGATATCTTTATCATCAAAATCTGGTAATTGAACATCATCAGGAGACAACAATACATCTTCTTGATTGGGCTTTATATCAAAATCAGGACCGGCCTCATCGAATTCAACTTTGGGTGAAGAATCCGGCAATGCCTCTTCAACAATCATAGATGTCGATAAATCAAAAACATCTTCTTCAGGCTTTTCTTCTTCAGACTTTTCTTCTGGAGAGACAGCTACCGTGGAGGGTGTCTCTGTCGGAGTGTTTTCCTGCAATGGATTTTCTTCTTGAGAATTTCCTTCTAAAATATCTTTGATTGAAGATAAAATATCTTCCATAGACATATCATTCTGTTGTTCTTCAGGAGTCATTATTTTTCACCAAATTTAATTTTACCTAACATACAGCTTAACAATATTTTTTTATTAATCAACAGATATTGATAACCATTTGCCTTTTGTATCTTGATAATATTTATCGGCATCATACAATTCAACATCTAATTTCAAATCTGAAGCTGTTAATTTACCCATAGCAAGCAACAAATTCAAGCTGGATACATAGTAGTTTCTTCTGGCTTTAACTTCTTCAACATTTGAGTTCAAGAGCTCTTGATAAGCATCTAAAACATCCAAAATTGTACGGTTACCTAAAGCTTCTTCTTTTTGAACACCATCAAGAGCAATTTCATTGGCTTTTACTTGTTCTTTAATGGATTTGATTTTAGAATCATTAGAAACCATATACTCCCAAGCACTTGAAACCAATGATCTTACTGAACGTTCTGCTTCGAGCAATTTTTCTTGGGATTGCCATTTTAAATATTTACTTTGGCGAATTTCGGCTCTGTTTTTTCCAGCTTCATATAACGGAACAGTTAAATTCACACCTACTTCAACATTATCTGTTTTGATTTTGGCTTGATTAGAATCCAAATCATTTTCCGTATTGGTCGCTGAAGCATCTAAGGAAACAGATGGCAATAAAGCTCCTGTATTATACGAAACGTTATAGTTTGCTGCATCAAAAGAGTGTTGTGCCGTTTTAATGGTATAGTTATTTTCTAAAGCAAAATTCATTGCTTCATCCATTGTTTTGGGCAACATACCTGAAATATCTTTAGGCTCGGTCAGATTTTCCGGTTCACTACCAATAACTTCTTTATAAACTGCCTTAGAGGCGGCCAATGTTCCTTCTGATGAAATTCTATCTGAAACGGCTTGAGCATGACGTGCTCTGGCTTGGGATACGTCTGTTCTGGTTACTTCACCGACGTTAAAACGTTGAATGGTTTCATCAAGACGTTTTTTCAACAATTTTTCGTTATTGGTTTGCAATTTAACAATAGCTTGATTTTGCAACACATCCATATAGGCCGTTGCTGCCTCTAAAAATACATTTTGTTCAACGCTATACAAATTGTTTTGTTCTGCTTTAACCGAACTATCAGCCTTCTTAACGGCGTTTACGGTTTGAAAACCATTGAAAATAGGCTGAGACAATTTTGCCCCATATGTTGTTGTGTTTCCATCATTTTCCAAATCATCAACATTGGGAACGCCTCCTGGATTTTCTGTACTTCCACTTGCTTGAGAATATCCGGCTACCAATGATAATGTTGGTCTATAGCCTGAACGCGCAATAGCAACATTCTCGTCTACTGAACGAAGATATGCTCTTTGCGCTTGCAATGTCGGGTTAGATTTATAAGTTTCGCTTAAAGCTTCAAAAATTGTTTCTGCCAAAGCAGGTGTAGAAAAGGCACTTGCCATAAGCAACCCTGCTACAAAAGTTTTTTTCATTAACATTACCTCTAAATTTATATCTCAAAATTGTTTCGATTATATGTTATTATCATAATTTTGCAACGAATTTTATTAAAAAAACTCTAACATATTTAACGATTATTTGTCTCAAATGTTTCATCTTATTAACTATATTTCAAACAATTTTTTCTATAACTTGGATAAATCAGTATGTAAGCCAGGGAGGAAATGAAATTGACGAATAGTAATTCTGTTATAATCAATGAGATTGATAAAGCCCGTCTGAAACTTTCTATTGAGCATTATATCAAATATTTTATCGGTAAACGTACCAGCGAAGTCAATAAAGACGAAGCCTTAAATGCCATTGCTTTGGCCGTAAGGGAGTTTGCCATGGATAAAATGTATGAAACTATGGCTCGCTATAATAAAGTCAATACCAAAAGAATCTATTATCTTTCCGTAGAATATCTTATCGGTCGTTCTTTGGAAAATAATCTCCATAACCTTGGATTATATAACATTATGAAGGATATCAAAATTGATGGTATGCCTGATTTTAGCCTACAAGAAATTTTTGATACAGAATATGATCCAGCTCTTGGAAACGGCGGCTTAGGTCGTTTGGCTGCTTGCTATCTGGACTCAATGGCATCACTTGGTATCCCCGGTTTTGGTTACGGAATTAACTATCAGTTCGGACTTTTTAAACAAAAATTTGAAAATGGTTATCAAGTAGAACAAGCCGATAGCTGGCTTGGTGAAGATTCTCCTTGGCAATTTGCTCGTCCGGACAGAACCGTCAAAATCCCTATTAAAGGCCAAGTGGAAGTGATTGATGACGGAACCGGTCACAAAAACTTTATTTGGATGAATACGCAAAATATTTACGGTGTCCCTTATGATTTTCCGATTGTTGGTTATGATGGAAAATCCGTAAACTATCTGCGTTTGTTCTCTGCCAAAACTGACGATGAACTTGATATCAATATCTTTAATGAAGGTGGTTATATTGATGCGGTTAAAGATAAAATTGCCACTGAAACAATCTCTAAAGTATTGTATCCGTCCGATGCAGTCGAATCCGGTAAAAAACTACGTTTGACGCAACAATATTTCTTTGTTTCTTGCGCTATGCAAGATATTATCCGCCGTTTCTTGGAAAAAAGCAATGATTTCCACAAACTGCCTGATATGGTTTGTATTCAGCTCAATGATACTCACCCAGCCATTGCTATTGCCGAAATGATGCGTCTGCTTGTCGATATTCATGGACAAGAATGGGAAGATGCTTGGGATATTGTTACTAAGACTTTTGCTTATACAAACCATACTTTGCTTCCTGAAGCCCTCGAAACTTGGCCGGCTCGCATTTTCCAAGAACTTTTGCCGAGACACTTGCAAATTATCTACGAAATTAACCGTCGTTTTATGGATTTTGCTCGTGAAAAATTTGGTGACAATTCTGAAAAACTTGCCAAAGTTTCTATTGTTTCCGGTGAAGGAAATAATCAGATTATTCGTATGGCTAATCTGTCAATTGTCGGTTCTTTTTCTGTCAACGGCGTGGCTCAAATCCACTCCAATTTGATTAAAACAAAACTCGTTCCTGAGTTTTATGAACTTTGGCCGGAAAAATTCTGCAATGTTACCAATGGTATCACCCCTCGTCGTTGGCTCCTGCATGCTAACACTGCTTTAGCTGATTTAATTACTTCTAAAATAGGACTGAACTGGGTTACGCATCTTTCTGATTTGCAAAAGTTAGAAGATTTTGCCGATGATGCAAAATTTGTTAAAAGCTTTGCTGAAATTAAAAAAGCTAATAAAGAAAAACTCGCTAAAATTATCTTCAGAACAACCGGCGTTATGGTTAATCCCGATAGTATGTTTATCGTCCACGCTAAACGTATTCATGAATATAAACGTCAGTTGATGACCATTTTACAAGTTATCGGCGAATATTTAGCCATCATCAAAGACAATTATAAACCTCAGCACGCTAAAACTTATATTTTTGCCGGTAAAGCCGCTCCTTCTTATAACTTTGCCAAACTTATTATCAAACTCATCAATAATGTTGCCGATGTTGTTAATAATGACCCGATGGTAAAAGATATGATTAAGGTCGTCTTTATTCCTGATTATAAAGTTTCTTTGGCAGAATCTTTAATGCCTGCTGCCGACTTAAGCGTTCAATCCTCTACGGCAGGTTTTGAAGCCAGCGGAACCGGAAATATGAAATTTGCCTTAAATGGTGCTTTGACTATAGGTACTCTTGATGGTGCAAATATTGAAATCAGACAAAATGTCGGAGATGAAAATTTCTATCTCTTTGGTTTAACAGAAGAAGAAATCCAATCTCAAAGAGCAACTTATAATCCTCGCTCTTTATATGAAAATAATAACTATATTAAACGTATTTTGAATGCTATTAATTCAAATATGTTCTGCGAAAAAGATTATCTCTTGCTCTTTAAACCCATTTTTGAAGAATTGGTTAATCGCGACTACTTTTTTGTTTTGGCTGATTTGGCATCTTTTGATGAAACAATCAAAAAAGCCGAAGCAGACTTTCAAGACAAAAAGAAATGGGCGAAAAAGGCAATTATTAATGTGGCTAATATGGGATACTTCACCAGCGACCGTGCTGTGGAAGAATATGCTAAAAATATTTGGCATATCAAACCCTGTTAAAAGCCATTACATTCATAAAAAACTCCTCTGTTGCAGAGGAGTTTTTTTATATCTATGCACGAGCCGCACCTTGCATTTGCGGAAGTATCATATTTTGTCCGGTATCTCTTCTGAAAATATTTTGTCCTGATTTTAATCGGTTCATCATGGCTTTTTCAGATCCAGCAACATCATAATACGTATATTTATCCATTTGTGGAACGGATAATTTATCAAATCCTTCAAATGCAACTTTGGACCTAATTGAAGATATGTTTTTCTGAACTTTTTGATATTCTCGATTCAAAACCTCTTTTACATCTTTTGATGATGATACACTTTCAAGTTTTTTACGTAAATTTTTATGGGTTACATATAAATTTTTATTATATGATTCAAGGTATATTTTCCGTAACTGTTCATCGCTCATGCCTTTCATTTCAGGATTTTTTATATATTCTGCCAACAATTCTACATAAGCTAAACCTGTAGCCATTTCTTTAACAGCGTTAGAACCTTGTTTCGGGTCTTTAACTTCATATAAATCCAATGGAATATCGCTTGTATCCAGATAGATTTTGCCTTGTATATTTTTCTCAAAGAAATTATTAAAGCGCTTGTATTTTTCTTCGCTGTTTTCTACGGCAATTTGAATTTTTAAATTTTTAATCATTTTGATATAGGGATGATTGGGGTTTTTGTCTTTTTGCCAATCATTAATCAAATCGTTTTCCAATTGTTCGGCAAATGCGGCGTAAAACTCAGCTCTTTTGATAGGGTCATCATTGTTTTCTTTGACCAGTTTCATCATTGCCGCAAATTCTTTTTCTTTTAATTTTACGCCGGTCGGAACAATCATTCTTTTGGCGCATGAATTCAAGAATTTTCCTTTGAATGCAGCAGCTGCTTCAAAACGTAAATGTGTTGTTTTTGCCGTTGCGGCTAGGCCTACGGCTTCATCAAAAACCCAGTCCGGTGCATCCCCATATTTTGGTGTTAAAACAGAAATTCTTAAATGTGGTTTGCCGTCAACATTTTCAATGATTGCTTTTAATCCGGCATCAAAATTAGGGGTAACTTTTCCGCTTTTATCTGCTTTCGGTCCTTCCCTTTTTTGATCCGAATCTTTATACCACATCAATTTGTAACCATTTCCCAAATGAACTTTTTTATAGTTATTGGATTGGTCTTTGTGGGTAGCCCTAACATGTGCCGTAATATATTTATCAATATCATTAACGCTTGGATGTTCTTCTACGGCGGCGGCTTGCTCAGGATTTGAGGTATAAACATTTTTTCTGAGTTGTTTAGCCATTTGGCGACGAGCTTTTAATGCTTCTTCTTCGCTTAAACCTGTTGTATCTGTTGCAATATTTGAATTGGCTGCTTGTGGAATATGCGGAGTTTGACTTGCTCCTTGAACAAAACCTGTTTCATAAAGACCGTCTTCGTTCTTTAATTCTTGTTCTGCGGCTTTGGCTGTTTGTTCAAAAGACAAATCTTTGGCTTGCTCATCAAAGCTTAAACCGGAAACACCCAATTGATATAAATAATTATAGACATTTTTCAGTTCATCTTTACTCAAACCAAATTTGCTGAATGTGATGTGTCCATGTTCAATGCGGAAATCTACACCATAGGGCAAATGGATGTTATAGCCGGTTTTGCCATTTTCTTTTGTTTTTTCATAAGTTAATTTGTAATCTGGATTCCAACCTTCTGAATATTCTTGTAAACGATCTTCCAAGACCTGCATTTGTTCTTCTGCAGTTAAGGTTTCCGGTGTTTCTTCCGGCAAAACAGAACTATCCGGTTTAATATGAGTAAATAAAAATTTATTTCCGTTATATGCCATAGATAAGCCTCGTACTTTTTTATTAAATTAAGTACATCATAGCATATTTTGAAATAAAAACAATCTTTTTTTGACAAAAAAATATATTAATATGTGCGGCTGCTTGCTCTATTTATGGCTGCCACAATCGGCATTTCTCGTTTATTTTCTTTAATTTCATCGCTCTCATCATTTTGTCTAATTTTGTTATTATCTCGCTTATTTTCATTAAACTCCGACAATAATTTATAATTTCCCATTTTGTCTTGATAATACCCTCTTGCGTTTCCATCTGCAAATTTTATCATCAAACTTTTGCCATGGTGGTGCACTTCCGCTATGTCGACATTTTCACCAAATCGTTCGATAATACGCATGCTTTCTCCGCCATTGATATATTGCAAAAGAATATTATCTCCACCTTTTTCTTTATGCCAATCTACACTGTTTTCTATTAACTCAACATCAAGACATCCATCTTGATCCAACTCATAATTTATCTTCATATCTTTTTCCTTATTAACAATAAAGCCCACCAAAAGGCGGGCTTTATTTTAAGCTTGTTTATTTTTTCAAAACAACTACACCTGGGAGCTCTTTACCTTCCATCCACTCAAGGAAAGCACCGCCCGCAGTTGAAATGTAGCTGAATTTCTTTTCAACTCCGGCATTAGCCAAAGCAGAAACTGTATCACCACCACCGGCAACGGTTAACAACTTACCGGCTTGGGTTAATTCGGCTGCATGAGCTGCAACTTCGTTGGTTGCAGTATCAAACGGTTTCAATTCAAACACACCCAAAGGTCCGTTCCAAACTAAAGTTTTGCATTCATCTAATTTAGCATTGATAGCGGCAATGGTTTTTGCACCAACATCCATCAAAATCCAACCTTCTGCCGGAATATGTTCCAAATCAACGGTTTTGTGTTCAGCTTCAGCTTTGAACTCCTTAGAAACGACAACATCAAGCGGCAAAATGATCTCGCAACCATTAGCTTTTGCTGTTGCCATGATTTCTTTAGCTGTATCAATCATGTCCATTTGAACAAGAGAGTTTGCTTCATTGATGGTGTCTACACCACTGGCTTTCATAAAGGTATGAGCCATACCGCCGGAGATAACCAATTTATCAACTTTTTTAACCAAGTTGTTCAACAAGTCTAACTTTGTAGAAACTTTTGAACCACCAACAACAGCCATCAACGGACGTTCCGGATTGTTCAAACCTTTGGACAAAGCATTAACTTCTTCTTCCATCAACAAGCCCATAGCAGCTGGCAAATCTTTAGCTGCAGCAACCATGGAAGCGTGAGCGCGGTGAGCGGTTGAGAAAGCGTCAGATACATAAACATCGGCAACTTTAACCAACTCTTTGGCAAAAGCTTCATCACCTTTTTTCTCTTCATTATAGAAACGGAGGTTTTCAAGCAACAAAACTTCATCAGCTTTCATATTTTTAACGGCATTTTCAACTTTTTCGCCAATGCAGTCATCAACAAAAACAACATGTTTGCCCAAAGATTTTTCCAAATCGGCAACGATATGGCTCAAAGAGTTGCGCATATCACCTTTGCCTTCCGGACGACCAAAGTGAGAAATTACAACAACTTTGGCACCTTTTTCCATCAACAATTTGATGGTCGGAACAGTACGATCAATACGGGCAGTGTTGGTAACTTTCAAGTTTTCATCAACAGGAACGTTCAAGTCTGCACGAAGCATAACAACCTTGCCGTTCAAATCACCCAAATCTTTAATTGTTTTATATTCGGTCATTTAAATTTTCCTCTAAAAAAAGCAAAATCCCCGCCCCGAGTTTGTTACAAATTGCACAAAGCATTTTGTCCTCGGTATGACGGGGATTTTTTAAGCATTAGCCGTTTACTTTAGCCATGTGAGCGATGAGGTCGAGAACTTTGTTAGAATAACCCCATTCGTTATCATACCAGCTAACAACTTTAACAAAAGTCGGAGTCAATTGAATACCAGCTTTTGCATCAAAGATAGAGGTGCGAGCATCACCCAAAAAGTCAGATGATACAACATCATCTTCGGTGTAACCCAAAATACCTTTCAATTCGCCTTCTGATGCTTTCTTCATAGCTGCGCAAACGTCTTCATAAGAAGCAGCTTTTTTCAAGTTAACTGTCAAGTCAACAACAGAAACATCCAAAGTCGGAACGCGGAAAGACATACCTGTCAATTTGCCGTTCAAAGACGGAATTACTTTACCAACTGCTTTAGCAGCACCGGTTGAAGAAGGGATAATGTTGCCAGAAGCAGCACGACCACCTCTCCAGTCTTTTACAGACGGACCATCAACGGTTTTTTGAGTAGCTGTGGTTGAGTGAACTGTTGTCATCAAGCCATCTTCAATACCGAAAGCATCGTTCAAAACTTTAGCAATCGGAGCCAAGCAGTTGGTGGTGCAAGATGCGTTAGAAACAAATTGTGTTCCTTTTACATAAGAATCGGTGTTAACACCGCAAACAAACATCGGTGTATCGTCTTTTGAAGGAGCAGACATAACAACATATTTAGCACCGGCATCGAGGTGACCTTGTGCTTTTTCTTTGGTCAAGAACAAACCTGTTGATTCAACAACATAATCTGCATTGATTTCGCCCCATTTCAAATCAGCAGGGTTCTTTTCTGCAGTAACGCGGATAGCTTTGCCGTTTACAACCAATTTACCGTCTTTAACTTCTACTGTGCCGTTGAATTTGCCATGCATTGTATCATAACGCAACATATAAGCCATATATTCAACATCAATCAAGTCATTGATACCAACGATTTCGATATCATTTCTTGCTTGAGCGGCACGAAATACCAAACGGCCAATACGACCAAAGCCGTTAATACCGACGCGAATTGTCATATTAATTTCCTTCCTTAATCTATTATGCGGACAGCCCCGCACGAGCTTTTTATCTAAAAATTTATCGTCGATAATGTAGCATTAATTCAATTTTTTTCAAGTTAAATCTTGTTTCATTGACAATTTATATCTTTTTTTTACGAAATCTCTTGATTTTTTGTCTATTAATGATATGTGTTAGTTAGATTTTAATTATATACAAATTATTAACCTAAATATTTTTTGTCTTATGAAAAATTTTACATTGCTTGCAAAAAATTGCGTGGGTTTCACTCCTTCTTCAACAGTGAATTACATTCAAAAATGCAAACATCCGTCTCACACGGAAAAAGTTTTTGCCGGTTTGTTAAAGTACGTTTTAATGAAAATTAATGAACGTACGGACAAAAAGCATCGTTGTTACTTGTACGTCCAGCCTAAGAAAAACTGGAGCCCGGCTACATTGGAAGCTTTTGACAAAGCTGAACTTATTTATCATGAAGATTATGATAAACAAACAAATATCAGCTTGTATAAGTTCCAAGGTGAGCCAAAGTTCAACTACTTCTTTATCCAAGGGGAGCAACTCGGCGAAAAAATTGAAATTTTGTTCTTGGAAGAACTCTAAATGTTCTTTTTCTAACAATAAAAAAAGCGAGGTTCTTACAAACCCCGCTTTTTTTATTTGCCTTATTTTTTACCATTTTTCCCAGTGGATGGCATTTTCATTATATCTATTATCCGGTTGTTTGGGTTCTTCTGCCGGATAGCCTAAAACCACAATGGAAAAAGGTTTAATATTTTCCGGTAAATTGAAATATTCTTTCAAACTTGCCATTGGTCCGGTCATCGGAGAGGCTCCGCACCAGCATCCGCCCAAACCTTTGGCATGAGCGGCAAGAAGCAAATTCTCTGTTGCGGCAGAGCAATCAATATCGACATAGCTCCAGCCTTCTTTTTCGCGGCTAAAAGATTTGTCCGTATTTCCGCAAACCAAAATCACAGCCGTAGCGTTTTCTGCAAACAAAGCTGAACGTTGCATATGGCGAAATTGTTTTAATACTTCCGGATTTTCAATCACTAAAAATTCCCATGGTTGGGTATTGTGTGCTGATGGGGCATATTGTGCCGCCTTTATCAATTCTTTAATGGTCTCTTTGGAAATTTTTTTAGAGGTATCAAACTTGCGTACGGAACGACGCGTTAATAAACCATCCATTAATTCCATCAGATTTCTCCTTATATTGTTTTTCTAATATTTTATTTTTACTCAATAAATTCTAATCTTTGGTTAATTTACCACTCGAGTGATGCTCTCAATTCTCGGCAAAACAGAATTTTCAATAATAAAAGCGATTGCTTTTTCTGCCATTTTATCCGTATGCTCCAAAGATTTTGAAACTTCATCTAAGTCACTTCGGTTTTCCAGTTTTTTCTCCAATGTGGCATAAACACTGGCCAAATCGCTGAGCGAATCTATTACTTCTGCCAAATATGCCGGAATTTTCAAATCTTGCTTACCGCCCCAAAAACCTTCTACATAGCCCCATTCAATTTGATGATAACGCGCTTGGCAATAAGCTTTCAAATTGTCCTTTTCTTTTTTTACAAAAGGTAACTCAATTTTGTTTTCTTTGACTTGCTCAAAAATTTCATCCCATAATCCCATGAAAAATTTGAAAAATAAGTCTGCTTCTTCTTTGGTTTGAAGACGAGGTTCATGTCCTTGCGGCCAAAATGAAGATATGACATCTGATGGACGCAATTCCAAATTTGGCGAACATATGGCTCCGGCAAAACGCATTTTTATCACATCTAACGGTGTCTCACAATTGTAATGTTCCAGAAGTTTTTTAAAGCCTTCATCACCAATATATTTATTTTCACTTTTCATTTTAATCTTCTTCGTTTATATATAAAGCAAATTTTATGTGTAATTTAGTGGAGTTTTGCAAATTGTCCAGCAGAAATTTATTTTTTCTTGTGCTTTTGAGTGCGGTTGTTAATGCTTGTTCTATCACTGCGCCTTTTGTCGACCGTAGGCGTGAAGCCGGCGCACAAACTCAAGCTGCTCTTTATGTCGGGAAATCTACTTCCACTCATCCTGCCGTTTGTTACAATGCTTTAACGACTCCTTATGCCGAAGTTTTGGCTCTGGCTAACCAAGAATGCATCAAGCAAAAAACCGGCTCTTATGCCGTGCCGGAAAAGCAAACATCTTTTACTTGTCGTTTGTTTATCCCTAACCATTTTTATTTCCGTTGTGCCGGTGCAACTCCTCAAAAAGAAAAAGTTGTAGACATTCCAATTATGGAAGAAATCAAAAAATAAATAATTTGGTTGTATTTCTTGATTTAATTATATAAATTATGCCCAAATCAATTTAAAAATTTAGGAATTTTATAATGAACTTATCTCTTGAATATTTGATTAATCAAAAATTGGCTCACGTTTTTCAAACACTCAATTTAGATACAAAATTTGCTACCGTTAAAGTCTCAGATCGCCCCGATTTGAGCGATTTTCAATGCAATGGTGCTTTGGCTTTGGCAAAATCTGAACGCAAAAACCCGCGTGAAATTGCCACCCAAATTGTCGCTGAACTGCAAAAAGATGCCGATTTTGCCAAAATTTCTATTGATGGTCCCGGATTTATCAATATTTCATTATCTGATAAGTTTCTCGCTCAGAATATTGATGCTATTGCCGCCGATAAAAACTTTGGTTGCGCTAAAGTTGAAACACCTCATCGCGTGGTCATGGATTTCGGGGGTCCTAACGTTGCCAAAGCCTTGCACGTTGGTCACTTGCGTTCGGCTGTAGTTGGCGAATCTATCCGTAGAATTGAAAATTTTGTCGGTAATGAAACCATTTCCGATGTTCACTTTGGCGATTGGGGAACCCCAATGGGCATGATTTTATCTGAAATCATCCGTCAAGATGGCAACCTTGCAAAAGTTGAAACTTATGACATTAAACAAATTTCCGCTTTCTACAAACAAGCTAACATTCGTTGCAAAGAAGACGAATCGGCTAAAGAAGAAGCTCGTTTGATTACCACCAAAATTCAAGATAAAGAACCTGAATTTTATAAAGCATGGCAACACTTACGCAAAGTTTCCGTTGATGATGTCAAGAAAAATTATACCGAACTAGATGCTCATTTTGACCTTTGGCTTGGTGAAAGTGATGCTCATGAAACCTGCAAAGAAGTGGTTAAAATTGCTCAAGAACGCGGTATTTCCGAAGTTGATGATGGTGCTACCATCATCCGACTTGATGAAACAAAAAGCCAACGCCCGCCGGTTATTCTCGTTAAAAGCGATGGCGGTTTCGGTTATCAGCTTACCGATATTGCTACTATCAAAATGCGTTATGATGACTTAAAAGCTGATGAAATCATCTATGTTGTAGACAAGCGTCAGTCCTTGCACTTTGAGCAAGTTTTTGAAGTAGCAGAAAAACTTAATCTTGCGCCGAATGTTAAATTTTTACACATTGGTTTTGGTACGGTTAACGGTGCCGACGGCAAACCTTTCAAAACTCGTGATGGCGGGGTGATGAACCTTGAAGACCTTATCAAACTTTCTAAAGATAAGGTTCGCGAATCTCTTCCTTTGCCTAATGAAGTTGAAGGCTACGGTGAAAAAGAAATTGAAAAAATGGTCACCCAAATTGCCATGGCAGCCATCAAATTCCAAGACCTTAAAAACAACATTGCCTCAGGCTACATTTTTGAACTCGAAGATTTTGCCAAATTTGAAGGCAAAACCGGTCCTTATATTCAATATGCCGTAGCGCGCATTAATTCTATTATCCGCAAAGCAAATGCTGCCGGAATCAAAGAAGGAAATATCATTATTTCTAACCGCGAAGAAAAAGATTTGGCACTCAAAATTTCTCAGCTCAGCAACACGATTATGCGTGCACATACCGAGCACGAGCCGAGCATTATCTCTGATTATGTTTACACTTTGGCGCAAACATTCAGCACCTTCTATAATGCTTCTTCGATTATGAATGCCGAATCTGCAGAACTTGCCGCTTCTCGTCTCAAAATGTCTCGCTTGGTCAGAGATATTTTGGTTCAATTGCTCTATCTGCTTGGTATTGAAGCACCCGAAGTCATGCTCAAGCGCGCAAGCTGACAAACGCAGCGCGTTTGACAAGCTGAGCCAGCTTGACCGCATCAGTTTAATCTCTGTGCCTTGTGGACCGCGATGCTCTTTTTGTTCTGGGCGGAAAGTTTGTGCCTCGTTTAAGCAAAAAACGCGTTTGATTCCATCAGTTAGATGGCCGAGCTGTCCGTACCAAGAACAAATATAATTCTTGGCGAATCTTTTGTGCCTTGTTCTTGTATAATAGAGTTTGTCATAAAAAAAGCATCGTCTTTTTATTGACGATGCTTTTTTTTATTCTTATTTTCAGCAATTATTGCATATTTATCAAGCTTATCTCTACGCGGCGATTTTGCTCTCTGCCGGCTGCGGTTGCGTTTGAGGCTATCGGGTTTGATGAACCTAAACCTGCTGCATATACTCTGCCACTGGCAACACCACGCAGACGCAAATATGTCGCAACTGCATTGGCTCTCTCTGCGGATAATTTATTGTTGATTGCCGCTGTGCCGGTATTATCCGTATAACCGGTAACCTGTACCTTGGTTTTATCAAACTCATTTATAACTTTGGCAACCGAATCTAACACCGGTTTAAAGTTTGATTTGATATTGGCTTTATTGGTATCAAAAGTGATATTTCCGGGCATAATCAAAACAATATTATTGCCGTTTTTGGCAACACGAACGCCTGTTCCTTCCAGTTCTTGGCGCAATTTTCTGGCTTGTAAATCCATATAACCGCCAACACCGGCTCCGGAAACCGCACCAACACCCGCACCTATCAAAGCACCTTTTTCTCCGCCTACCAATGCGCCGATACCAGCGCCGGCAGCTGCGCCAATGCCCGTACCCCATGCCGTGTTAGATACTTTGCTCTCTCCGGTATATGGATCTATGGCACATGCACTTAAAAATGATAAAACCATCAAAATTGATAATATTTTTTTCATTCTCTGCTCCTAAAAAATAAAAATCATTTGAATTATATTTACTTAGTTTTTATAAAGATTACAACTGTTTTAAAATGATAATGTGTGAATCTTTGTTTTTGAGGAAATTTTATGAAACTGCAACAGCTTTTACAAAATACGCAAATTGTTTGCGATAATCCAAATCTGGAAATTTTAGGGATAACTTCCGACTCAAGAGAAGTTCAAAAATGTTTTTTGTTTGCCGTTTTGGATAATGGTATAACCAACGGAGCTCAATATATTCCTCAAGCCGTTCAAAATGGCGCAACGGTTATTTTGACAAACGAATTACCTCAAAATGTTGCTGATAATGTTTTGTTTTTACTTTCTCATAACCCCAATAAAGATTTTGGAATTTTGCTCAAAAATTTTTATCATGCACAGCCTCAACATATTGCTGCCATTACCGGTACCAATGGTAAAACTTCCATTGCCGATTTTGTTCGTCAGATGATTTTTGCCCTCGGTCATAATGCCGCCAGTATGGGAACTCTGGGATTGATTAAAAATGACCAAGCCCCCCTTCCTTTTAATAATACTACTCCGGGGGCTTCGACAATTCATAAAACTTTGTATGACTTAAAACAAGAAAAGTTTGATTATGTGATTATGGAAACTTCAAGTCACGGAATTTGCCAATATCGTGTCAGCGGTGTTGATTTTAAGGTTGCCGGCTTTACTAACCTCACTCAAGACCATTTAGATTTTCATAAAACCATGCAAAACTATTATGAAGCTAAAAAACTATTGTTTACCGAAATTATGCCCCAAGGCGGAACTGCCGTACTTAATGCCGATGTTCCTATTTTTGAAGATTTGAAAAATGCTTGCATACAAGCCAAACATAAAGTTATAAGCTATGGACATCAAGGGAAAGATATTCAAATTTTAGCCGAAGAACCTTGCGCTCATGGGCAGAACATCAAAATCAATTATTTTGGCAAACTTCATGATGTTTTCGTTCCTCTGGCCGGAGATTTTCAGGTTATGAATATTCTCTGCGCTTTGGCTATGACTGCCGCTCTTACCGGTAAAAAAGAAGAATTGCTTTCTCTCGTGCCGCATATCAAAGGCGCTAAAGGCCGTTTGCAATATATTGGGACAACCCCAAAAGGCGGCGCCGTCTACGTGGATTATGCTCATACTCCTGATGCAATTGAAAATATATTAACCGCCATGCGTCCTCATACCCAAAATAAACTCCATATTTTATTTGGATGCGGCGGGGACCGCGATAAAACCAAACGTCAGATTATGGGGAAATTGGCGCAAGATTTGGCTGACTTTGTTTATGTGGCAGATGATAATCCGCGTACGGAAAATCCTGAGACTATCCGTCAAGAAATTATGCAAGGCTGCCCGCAGGCTCTAAACCTTGGAGATAGAGAAAAAGCCATTGCTTTTGCTATTGGAAAATTGGAACAAGGTGATATTCTGCTGGTTGCCGGTAAGGGACACGAAACCGGACAATATATCAACGGCAAAGTATTTCCTTTTAATGATCAGGAAGTGATTGAAAAATATTTATAAATTTTCGCTTTCTGTCTTGTTCTTTTTGTAAAAATGCATATAAGTCACGGGTTTGATATCCGTGGCTTTATAGACCATTTTTCTGATTTTGGCGCGGATATATTCTTCTATCTGCGCTTCTTTATAATTGAGCTTGACCACTTCCATCGGCAAAGTTTGCTCAACATTGGACTTTATTTCTTCAGCTAATTTTTTGAACTCCTCTTCTTCTAAAATATCAATAGAAGAAATTTGCAAATCTTCCAAATGCCAATTTTCATCAAAAAACACACTGATAAATAATGAGCAATTATAAGCAATTCTCTTGCGATTTTTTATTAACTGTGAATTGAGCGATGTTAGTTGATTTCTATCTACACCGATAATATCGGTCGGAATCTCACCGATATTTTCAATTTGTCCGTCTTTTAACAGCATCACATCGCCGTTTTTGGCTATGGCTACTTCTTTTACACCACACTCCAAGGCAAATCTTTTTTGGGCGCGGATGTTGCGTTTATCTCCATGTACCGGTAAGACGATTTTGGGTTTTAACAGCTCATATAATTTTTTTATATCATCTTTGCAGGCATGTCCCGACGTATGTACCAAATATTCTTCACTGGAAATGACTTCAACGCCTGCATCGCGCAGTTTTTCTTGCATTCTTTCAATTTTTTCTTCATTTCCGGGGATAATTTGTGAAGAAAAGATAATTGCATCTCCTTTTCCTAGAACAATATTTTTATTCTCGCCGTTCACAATTCTGGTCAAACCACTGCGATAATTGGCTTGTGAGCCGGAGCATATATATAACATTTTATCAAGCGGAATATCCATGGCTTGCTTGGCTTCCACATAGCTTGGCAAATCTGGCAAATAGCCACATTCTTTGGCAATGTTCAGGTTTTGAATCATACTCATACCGGCAATCACCGGTGTTCTGTCTGCCGCATGCGCCGCCAAAATCAAACTCTCTAATCTGGCAATGTTGGAGGCAAAACAGGTGGCAACTAATGTATTTTTAAATTTGGGCACCAACTTAATCAATTCTTGGCGAATCACCGCTTCTGATGGACCGGATACCTCATGGTTCAGGTTTGTCGAATCGCCAATATATAAATCTACGCCAATCTTGGAAATTTCTTCCAACCGCGGATAATTTGTTGGCATAAATGGCATTTTTTCATCATCAAAGCGCCAATCTGTGGCATGAAAAACATTACCATACTTAGTGGTTATAAATAATCCGGCACTATCGGGAAGAGAATGGGCTATCGGTACATATTCCACCGTAAAATTATCTAATTTAACTATGTTATTATCGGTTACGGAACACAATTTAACTTCCGTATCCAATTTATATTCCGCTAAACGTCGGCTTATATGTCCTAACGTAAAATCTGCCGCATATACCGGACATTTTAATTTGGGCCAAACATGGGCAATGGCTCCAAAATGATCTTCATGAGCATGGGTGATGAAAAGAGCTTCTATATCTTCTTGATATGGCTCTAAAAAAGAAGCATCGGCAAAGCCTAAATCTATTCCGGGAAAATCATCATTCAAAAAACCATAACCGCAATCTACAACAATGATTTTTCCATCAACCGCATAGGCATACATATTGAAACCAACTTCTTCTGCCCCGCCTAATGAAACAAAATATAATCCTTCTTTATTAAAACAATTCATTTTCTTTTACTTAACCTACTTTTTATCTATATAAAAAATATCTCCGGCGTAAATTTTTTCAAGTCCGTTTTTTTCTTCTAACAATAATGCACCATTGGTATCTATATCTTTAAAAATGCCAATCTTTGTTTCTTTTTCTGTATGAACTTCTATTTTTTCACCCAAACCTTTGACATTTCTCAGCCATTTTTCTCTTATTGGCATAAAGCCCTGTTCTTTTAATATTTGACAGTTTTTATCATATATTTCTACATATTTTTCAAATAAGGTTAATCTATCCGTTTCATAACCTTTATCTTTGAGGCTGGTGGCCGGATATAATACTCCTGATAATTTTGGTGCGCCGCATAAATTAACGCCTATTCCTATTATTAAATATTTTCCGGCTCCTTTCTCTAATAATATGCCCGAGATTTTATTATTTTCGACCAAAACATCATTGGGCCATTTTAATTTGATATCTATCTTGGGAAATATGGCCTGCAAACTTTCCAATAAACTCAATGACACCACAAAAACTATCTGACCTATTTGTGAAAGTTCTATTTCTTGTATAAATGACATAAACAAATTGCCATCATAGCCAATCCAACTTCGTCCTCTTCTTCCTCTTCCATTTGTCTGGCGTTGAGCGGTTACAACATATTTACCGCTTTTAATTTCTTGGCTTAAAATTAAGGCCTCGTCATTGGTACTGCCTACTTCTTCTTTTTCTAACCACTGCCACTGTCCGATTTTTTTCATTTACTACCTCATTATCGGCTTTAACAATAGTTCAAATTGTTCAATAAACAAAGCCGGATTTAAAATTCCTACTAAGAAAAAGAGCATATTTATAAATAAACATATATAAATCCGTCTTTCGGTATGGTCAAAATTTTTTACTTTTGCTTCAAAAAACATAATGCGAATTATTCTGAAAAAAGCGTTTATCATTAATAGCAATGCCACCATGGATATGATGATTTCTCCATAAGCGCCATTAATCATCAGATTATCCATAACCTGCAATTTTCCCAGAAAAATAAGCATCGGCGGAGAACCTGCCAACGAAACAATGAAAACCATCAGCAAAACAGAGATATACGGCTTTTGTGAAAACACACCTGAAATGTCTGTTAATTCTTGTAAATATTCACCATTGCTCTTGAAAGCAAAAAGAACCATATATATTCCCCATATGGTTAATAAATAGGCGGTAAAATAAACAAAACTACTGGTAATCCCATTATTATTAAAGGGCAAAATTCCCAATAAAATAAATCCCAAAGAATATATATGGCAATAGCTAAAGAAACGGCGAATATTCTCTTCTTTTATGGCACTGATTGCACCCCATAATAATGAGAGAATCGCAACAATTTCTATAAATGGCAAATATATTTCTTTGAATTTTGAAAAAACTTCAGTCAATAAATAAACTATAACGGCATAGGCCGAAATTGTCGGTATCAAATTGCTTAACACATGCACAGGAAGAATACTCAATCCCGATAATTCTACTCGGCAAAAATGGAATGGCGCAATCCCCAACATAAACAATATTGGTAACAATATGCCGGCAAAAGCCATAACATCCAACATCTGAATTTTGTGTTTGGCATAATATGCGGCTATTTTACTATATTCGGCACTGCCGATTTTTTCTTGAAACCAAATGATGCTCAATACCATTATTAAAAAAAGCAAAAAGGAAAATGCCCTATAGTGTATTTCTCCCACTTTGCAATCATCATCATCATTTAGTTTTAACAAGAAATATTGTAATATCGTGGCGGCAAAATATCCTCCGACCAAAATTCTTAAATCTACTGCTGATATCATCAAATTCAAACTTAAGACAAGGCTAATGCCTAAAGCATAATATAATGCTGATGAACGGTTTTTATTCAAAAACCATTTGCATGATAAAAAGAATATTCCCAAGCTTAAAATATCTAGCAAAACTTTATACAAAGTGGTGTAAGTATCGTTTTGTAAAAGATGCGGAAGCGGAGAACGATTGTAAAAAATGATGGTCGATAATATGGAAAATATCAATAATACTTTCACAATCGAATAAAATGTTTTAGCTGTCTTAGAACTTCTATATTGATTGACAAAGGCAATCAAAGGTAGGGCTAAGACTAAAAATATTTCCGGAGAAAACGTGATGATTTTTGCCAACATTATAATACGCTCCTATGCTCCGACAACAAACCATAAAGGCTTAATAAACGACATTAATAAAATAAAGCAAATAAACAGCATAAAAATAAATACACCGCGGCTAATATCCTCTCCTTTTTCTGCCGATATGCTGCATTTTTCAGCATCTCTTAAGCGGAATAATTCTTTTAACAAAGCCGAAGATACAATAACCAAGGCTAATAACATTATCATACCCATTTTAATATTAACGGCCAGTAAATCGGATAAAATTAAAAAATTATTCAAAAATAATGAAGACAATGGCAAACCCACCGCGGCCAATGTCATAAACGAGTAGATGATAGAAATTTTGGGATAAGAACAGAGCAAGCCATCATCCAAAACGCCCTGCTGCATTTGCTCTTTGGCAATATAATGAGAGAATACTTCCATTGAGGCAACAATAATCAAATAACTGAAAAATGAAAAAGCAATGTTCAATAAAATTACCTCATCTCGGGTTAAGATGCCTAGCATATACATAATATAATAAACCGTTATGTAGGAAAAAATTTTGTATTGTCTGTCTTTGTTGATTAAACCGATTAAGGCAATAAATAGCATAGTTATCACACCGATAATTTGTAATAACAAAATATAATTTCCTAAAATTGCCGGTAATGTTTTGGGCAAAAAGCGAACAAATCCATATATGCCGGTTAACGGCAAAATCATTGAAATTAAAAATATCATCGGATTTCGTATGCTCGAGTTTACAGATGCTATCCAATAATGGAATGGCCAAATTGGTATGCGGGATAATAATGAAATAAATATTGCCGCCCATATGAAATATTCTAAACGGCTATCCAACTTCATGCTGCTTAATTGCTGAAGTTCTAACATTCCATGTTGATAGTTAAACAAAAGGACCGTTGCGACAAAAAATATGACGCTGCCAACCATGTTATAAAGTAAAAATCTGTTGATATATTCTTGTCTTTTTACATCTCCAAACATGCCCAATAGCATAAATAACGGTAAGAGCATGCCTTCAAAAAAGATATAAAATGAAAAAATATCTGCAGACACAAAGAAACCGGTTATCATGCTTAAAAACAGCAAAGACCACACCATCAATGACTTTTGATGTTCCAGATTATTTCTTACGCCGATAAAGCCTATAATGAATGCTATATGAATGGCTAATAACAACATTAAGGATAAAACATCTACGCCAAAAACAATATCAATATTGGGATTTTGCATCCAATTATATGTTTCAACCAATTGTAAGCCGGGCTTATAAACCTCCATGAGCATAAAAATACGCAATATCATCACAATATTGGCGATAACACTAAAAACAGCCACACTAAAAACATTGCGTGTTGAACCATCTGACGCTTCTTTGGCAAACAATGTAAATAACATGCCTAAAAACGGAATTGCGATAATTAGTGATAGAATGGAAAATGTATTTAACATCATTTATGTCCCATGTATGCCAATAATGCCATTAAACCAAAGCCCAGCAGAATATATAAAAAATATAGTTTTGCTGAAAAAACATTCAAATGAGAGACACCGCGTATCAGTAAATTTGTGGCATTGCTTAACGAGTTAATAATTGTGCGTTCTATTAAGATAAAATCTACCAGCAGCCATAATATTCGTCCCAAAATTGTTAACGGCGTGATGATTAAAAAGTCAAAAACTGTTTCAAAAACGTCACTTTCTTGAATAAACTCTTTTTGATATAAATTCTCCATTTTTTTTAACGGATAAAACCAAAGCAACGTTATAAATAATATAACTGTGCCAGATAATTCCATATAGTAAGCATCATATTCTTTTTTTGCGAACCATATAATTAAAGCCAAAATAGGAATAAGCATGTACCATGCCGGATTTTTTAACAAAGCCATAACACGTTCATCGGCATGACTTTCGCCAAAGAATATTTGACGATATATATGAGCAATTACAATTGTTAATAAGAGCAAAAATCCCAAAGTCAAAACATAATTTTGAGAAGCGTAACTAATCAGTATATGATGTGCAAAGGCTAAAAACGCCAAGCTGAGAAACAGAAAACAAACTTTTAATCCACTGATAAAGTTGCCCATGCTGGAAATATATATCTCATTGGAAGAACTATACGATATAGCATATAAAATAAGACCAAATAAGGCTCCTCCCAACAATAGAGTGTTTTCTATGGCGACAAAATCTGTTGAATAAAATAAGAATTCCACCAAACCAAAAACTAATAATATCTGCATTAAGCCTATTGCTTTTTCTTTAATATTATCAATCAGCAAAGCATTATAAACACCAGTACATATTGTCAAAACTGTAATTATTTTCAATAATGGCAACGCATATGGTGATATTTGTGTCAACGGATAAAATTTTTGTAAAATTAGTAATCCGGACAATGGGGTCGAGCATAATAAAAGATATGTTAAACGGTTGAATTGCAATACACTTAAATCATAAAGTTGGTTATGAAAAACAAATAAACCCATTTTGAGCCAAACGGCAATAACAAGCAATATGGATACTAAATCTCTATGTGCACCCAATTTTGCAAATTTTGGAAGCGCAGATAGCTCTAAGCTACCAATATAGCTATATACCAAACTACAAACACTAAATAAGCTCAAATCTGCCAATAAGTTATAAAAAGCATATTTTTTGCGGGCATCCATATCGTTTATAATACAAAAACCCAAAACCGTTATAAAGCAACTACATACCAACAATTGTAATATATTTGTGGCGCATATAACACCTATAAAAGCGCATAGATTTAAGATGATAAGACTGCAAAATCTTTGCTTTTGCGCTTCTTCGGAAGAAAAAAATGAAATAAACATTGATAGCAAAGATATTATATATATCGGAAAGATTTGAATATAATTTTTGGCTGTTGAAGATAAATTTATCTCAACTTGAAGACTCATATATTTTAACCAATCAAAAGAAAAATACTCAACTTTGCCAGAAAAATAATGTTGGCATAAAAAAAAGAAAAGACCTGACGATAGCGCCAGAGTAAGAAAGCTCAACATTCTTCCGCTTTTGACTGATGCAAAAATACTTCCTAATGCGCCCCAAGTTGCTAAAATAAATACACTATTTGCAATCATTTTCTTAGACCTTATAAAACAGTTTGTAGATTATCAGAAAAAGTGCCGTTTTAAAGTATTTATTAAAGGTTATAAAGAAATTTAATAAAAAAGCCTCGGTTCTTTTATAAACCGAGGCTTTTTTATTTATCTGCCAAAAGATTTATTTTTTCTTTTTTGCTGTTGAAGTTTTATTTGAACTTTTGCTTGCAATAATTTTGCTTGTAGATGCTTTTAAATTGGTTTTGCTTGCAGAAGCTTTACCAGCCAATTGTTGCAAAGCCAAGTTCCAATTTTGCAAGTCATTACCATTTTGGCAACCTGAATTCAACCAATTGAAATAAGCTGCTGTACGAATATCATTTTCTGTATAATTTTTCATTTTTTCCTCCCAAATTTAATTTGTATAAGAATCTTATATACTTAAATCTAAATATTTGATTAACATGATATAATTTTTTTTCATTTTATAAAAAAAAATAAATTTACCTCTTTACTGAATCTTTTGCATTTTTACTTAGCGCTCCCTTACGGGTTCGAATCCCGAACGTAATTTAGTACAAAAAAAAAAGAACT
>CALXVY010000016.1 GCA_944392255.1 uncultured Alphaproteobacteria bacterium
AATCTTTTGCATTTTTACTTAGCGCTCCCTTACGGGTTCGAATCCCGAACGTAATTTAGTACAAAAAAAAAAGAACTCAGTTTCCACTGAGTTCTTTTTACTGAATGGTGAGCGCGTCGGGATTCGAACCCGAGACCCTTTGATTAAAAGTCAAATGCTCTACCAGCTGAGCTACGCACCCGTTGTTTGTGACAACGAGGCAATGTATAATAGATAATTATTATGAAGTCAATATAAAAAATTAAAAAAAACAAAAAAAATTTTATACAATTTATTGTATATTTATTAATATTTATGTGTTATCATGCTTCTAACTTTAGAAAAATGATGAGGTTTGCAATGGCTAACGATATTAAAACCGAAAAAGAAAAAGAATTTAATATTTTACAAAATGGAGCCGGTGAAATTTTGTTTTTAATCAGCGTGAGAGCCGGTGGACCTGAAAATCCGCGTCTGGTATTTGACGGAAATAATAGTGCTTTGCTTTACAGAAGTCGCGAAAGTGCCGTTATTCTTGAAGATATCAATCCTGATGCCAAAGTGCCATTACAAGCTGTTGATGAAGTATTGGTCGTTGAACTTGACGGCGATGAAGTTGCTCGCGAATATATGGTTCCAATCCGCACCATTAAAAAAGCCGTTTCTGCTTAATTGTCTATTTATCCTCACGAGGATGACAACCGCAATAGTCCTGATTATATAACTCCAGCTCTTTTATTAATTGTTGGCGGAGTTCTTGCATGCCATGTTTTCTACCTTCAATCTCCACATAAGGCACTCCGGTTTCTGCCGATGCTTGATAGGCCATTGTATTAACCTGTGCTAAATTTTTATAACGCGACACACCTAACACAGAACCAACATGTGTATAACCATTCGCCAAAGCATATTCCATAACGTGTTTTAATCTTAAATGGAAGCATATACTGCAACGCCTCCCTCTCTCCGGTTCATTTTCTAAACCTTGCGTTGCTTGACACCATGTTTCATTATCATATTCCAATTCTATAAATGGAACATTATATATTTGGCAGATTCTTTCATTTTCATCTCTGCGTTTACAATATTCGGCATAAGGGCGAATATTCGGATTATAAAAAACCACGGCAAAATCAGCCTTCTCTTCTGCCAATTTCTTTATTACGGCACATGAACATGGTGCACAACATGATAGCAATAACAATTTTTTATCCATTTTATTCTCCTTGTTTGTTTCTAGCTTAATTTTACAAAAATTCAATCTTTTTGTATTATTCTTTGCTTTATGAAAACAGAATATTGGTATTTATTTTATCTTTTTTTATTTGTTCTGGTTGTGTTTATCATCATGACCGGAATAGTCATGTATCAAAAATTTTCTGAAAAAAAGCGGAAAGCTTTTCAAAAAATTGATGAACAAATCAGACAAAATGTAGAAGATGCCCTCGTTTTTTTGGAAGATGAAACAGGATCTAATTTAAGTGAAGAAAAAAGAAATGCTTTCAAACTGCTCTTCATCACCCGCTTAAAAAAATCTGAGCGCAAAAACAAAGAAGCCATTAAAAAACTCATTCGCGAAGAAATTGCTCGTCAGCAATCAGAAAAAAAAGAACAATTACAGCGTCAAGCCGTAAAAAAAATAATTCGTGATGTGCTTACGGTTTTTCGTATGGAGTTTTTTAGAAAAGTAAAAAAAATCATTGCAAATGCCAAAACTTCGCCAAAAACCAAAAATAGCCGTATTCAAGAACAGCGTCGCCGTGAAGCTGAAGAACAAAAACGTCGCTTTCAAGAAGAACAACAAGAAAAAACACAAGCTGAACGTGAACGCGCAAAGAACGAACAAGAGCGCAAAAAAGAAACCGAAGAACGCATAAAAAATGCGCGAGAAAAAGAAGAAGCTCTTGAAAAAGAAAGACAAGAGCAAGAAAAAGAGCGCAAACGTCAAGAGGAAGAAGAAAAGCGACGCCAAGAGCAACAAAAACAAGAACAGCAAAAGCAAAATCAGCAAAAACAAGCTGAACAAGCTGCGCGTTCGGCCGCTGCCGGACGTGGTGGCGGACGCTAAATTTCACTCAAATTTTGCAATTTTTCGGATAAATTAAGCCACTCATTTTCTTGCATCTCAATTTCATTTTGCAAATAGGCAAAATCTTTTTGCAAAGCTATTAATTCTGACGTATCCAACGTTTGGGTAAATTTATCTTCCATTTTTGCTTTTTCGGCATTTAATTTTTCAATTAATTTTTCTATCTTTTTGATTTCAGCATTTATCTGTTTGATTTCAAAATAATTATTATTTTTCTTTGGCTCTGTTTTTGGGTTTGGTGTTTCTACTTTTTTGGCTGTATTTTTTTCATTTAATAAAGATTCTTTATATTCTGCCAAATCTCCATTATAGACCTTGCAGGTATGATTTTTAACTAACCACAAATCATCGGCAACCAATTCAACCAAATGTAAATCGTGCGTAATGAGAATTACGGCACCTTTATACGTATTTAATGCTTCAAGTAAAGCATCTCGCCCCTCAATATCCAAATGGTTGGTCGGCTCGTCTAAAATCAGTATTGATGGTGATTTTCTACTCATTACGGCAAAGAGCAACCTTGCTTTTTCTCCTCCTGAAAGCAAAGATATTTGGGTGGTGGCTTTTTCTTGACTTAAGCCAAATGCCGCTAAATGTGCACGGATTTTAGTTTCCGGCATTTCCGGCATTAATGTACTTAAATATTGGCAAGCGCTCATATCCAGAGGCAATTCTTCCGATTGATGTTGGGCAAAATATCCTATTTCCAATTTAGAAGATTTTACAATATTTCCGCTCATCGGCTGTAATCTTCCGGATAATAATTTGGCAAAAGTTGACTTACCGTTACCATTGGCGCCCAGCAAGGCTATTCTGTCATCGTTTCCGATATTTAAGTTCAAATTTTTTAAAACAACTTTATCATCATAGCCAACACTAACCGAATCGAGTTTGATTAATGGTGATGCCATTGGCAATGGCTCCGGGAAATCAAAAGAAGAAGAATATTCATTACTGAGCGGGGGCAAAACTTCCATTTTTTCAAGCATTTTCATACGACTTTGCGCTTGCTTGGCTTTGGTAGCTTTATAACGAAATCTGTCTATGAACGATTGCAAATGTTTACGTTGTTGCTCCTGTTTGGCAATTTGTTTGGCTTGAACCGTCCGCTGCAAGGTGCGTGTGGTTTGAAAAGTATCATAATTACCATTATAGGCATTAAGTTTTTTATTTTCAAAATGAATGATATGATTGCATAAATCATTTAAAATATATCTATCGTGGCTGATTAACAGCAATGTACCGCGATATTTTTTTAAATGACTTTCAAGCCAAACGCTAGCTTCTAAATCTAAGTGATTGGTCGGTTCATCAAGAAGCAGAATATCTGAAGGAGCAAATAGAGCTGCCGCTAAAGCCAAACGCATTCTCCAGCCGCCTGAAAATTCTTTTATCGGACGTAAAAAATCCTCATTAGAAAAACCTAATCCGCTTAAAATGGCTGAAGCTCTGCCTTCTGCGGAAGATGCACCAATAAAGTTCAAGCGTTCATGAATTTCGGCAAGTTCGCTTTCATTTGCCGTTTTCAAACTCTCAAGCAATTCTTGCCTTTCTTTGTCTTGAGATAAGACATATTCCAACACGCCCATCTCAATATTTTTCATTTCTTGAGCAACTGTAGAAACTCGTGCACCGTTTGGAAAATTAATTTCTCCGAGCTCGGTTTCTTGCTGTCCTAATAAAACGCGAAACAGTGTCGATTTTCCGCAACCGTTAACTCCGACAATACCGACCTTCCACCCATCTGCTATATGAACAGATGCATTTTCAAGCAGAGTTTTGTTACTTATGCGAACCGTGATGTTATTAATATCTATCATTTTTTCCTCATTAATTTCTTTCTTACTAGCCCATAAGCAATCTTGTGTCAATCTTATTGAATTTTGCTTGAAAGTCTTTTTTTTCAACTTTATATTTTAAAAAGATAATTCTTCAAGAAAGGGAAACTGATGAAAAAACTGTTTTTTGCCGCTTTGTTCTTTTGCTGTTTTGTTTCTTTTAAAGGCTTTGCTCAAGAAAATACAGAGGAACAAGAGATTCACATTCCAATGGCTTATCTTGCAATTGATCAAAAATGTATCAATACTGATGTCAATATTTATAATATGTGCCTTAAAGAAGAATTTATAAAAATTCTTGCTGAGAATTTTACCCCCGAACAACAAGAAGAACTCAAAAAACAGCTAGATGATATAGAAGCCGAGGTTGCTGAAGCTGAACCTGATTTTGAAAATCCACAAAATAAGGACTTAAAAGATAATCCGGTCAAAATCAGAGAGTTTAATGCCAAAAATATGAATCTGATATGGAAAAAGTTGCTGGTAGATACCCTAAACAGCATTGAAGAAAGTCAAGCACTTATGGAATAAATCTCCTTTTTAGCTATCTGAATCTGTTTAACGCTCTAGTTGACGGGGGGGGTGATTGTGCTTTGATATCTTAAACTATTTTATTTTTTAGAGTTTAAGCATTAAAGTTTAAGCCCCAATCTTTATAACGCGCCGGATCATCTATCCAGTTTTCGCGAACTTTTACAAATAAAAATAAGTGCACTCTTTCTTCCAGTAAGTCTTCTATCTCTTTTCTAGCCGCTTGACCGATTTTCTTTATCATCGTTCCGCCTTTGCCTAAGACAATTATTTTCTGACTGTCTCGCTCTACATATATGGTAATTTCGGCTCGCACCGAACCATCTTCCCTTCTCTCCCACAATTCGGGTTCAACCGTTAAGGCATAAGGCAATTCATGATGCAAATATAAAAACAACTTCTCGCGAACAATCTCTGCCGCCAATAATTTTAACGGCATATCTGATATTTGATCTTCGTCATAATACCATGGACTTTCCGGTAAATTATCGGCCAAATATTGATAAAAATCGTCTATTTGCTCCCCATTTAAGGCTGAAACCATAAATGTTTCTTTAAATTTTCCGGCAGCATTCAGCTCAGCTGATAAACTCAGCAATTTTTCTTTTTGAATCAAATCTATCTTATTTAGCAATAATATAGCTTCAATTTTGTTTTTGTTGAGTTTGTTTATTATTGCTCTGGTTTCATCATCAAAACCACGTTTGGCATCTACAACCAAAACTACAATATCAGCATCGCCCACGCCGCTCCAAGATGAGGCAACCATAGCTCGGTCTAATCTTCTTTTGGGTTTGAAAATTCCGGGGGTATCAATAAAAATGATTTGCGTATTTTTATAAATTCCAATTCCTTTAACCTGTGTTCGTGTGGTCTGAACTTTGGGCGAGACAATTGAAACTTTTGAGCCGACAAAATTGTTGGTAACGGTAGATTTTCCGGCATTAGGCGCGCCTATTAAGGCAACAAAACCGCATCTTGTTTTTGCTTCTTCTTTTTCTGGGGCGTTATTCATAAATTCTCCAATTTTTTCAGCATTTTAGCGGCGGCTTCTTGTTCTGCCAATTTTTTATTTTTACCTTTACCAATTTCGGCATCAAGACCTTCTATGCTCACAGATATATAGAAAATCGGCTCATGTTCACTGCCCGTTCTTTCTTCTAATTTGTAAACAGGAACACCATGACCTTTGGCATGGGCCATCTCTTGCAATTTGGTCTTGGCATCTTTGGGAGGAGCTACATTTTTATCTATCAATTCTTTCCAATGCTCTTTGACAAATTCAATGGCTCGATCACAATCTGAATCTATATAAATAGAGCCTATAACTGCTTCACAAACATCACATAAAACATTTTCATTATCGCGAATTTCTTCATTGGCTACAATCATATAATGATCTAATTCTAAACGTTTGGCTATCATTGCCACGGTTTCTTTGCAGACTAATGCTGTATGACGTTGAGATAAGCTGCCTTCCGGCTCATGCGGAAAAATTTTATATAATAATGCCGCTATTGTCAGACCTAAAACCCTATCTCCCAAAAACTCTAATCTTTCATAATTTTTATCTACATCGGAAGAAATACTGCTATGGGTCAATGCCTGTTTTAATAATTGGGGATTACTATATTTGTAACCCAATATATTTTCTAAAGTTTCAATCATCTCTATACCTTATTTTTTATAAATAGAACAAGCCTATAAATTTTATGATAAAATCGGCGCAGAATTTTTTTAATTTATTTTATCAAAAAGTCTGCTCCAACGGATTTTTTTGGGCCATGTCCAAGGCAAATACCATGCGCCTTCTTCATTATGAGAAAAGAACAAAAAACGCGCTTTGCCTACCAAATTTTCTTCAGGAACGAATCCAACACTGATGCGGCTGTCATCTGAACGATCTCTATTATCTCCCATCATAAAATAGCTATCTTTCGGAATGGTGATTTCCGGCATATCATCTGCAACTTCATAATCGGAAATTTCTAAAATTTTATGTTGCTTTCCTTCCGGCAGGGTTTCTACATATTGGGTGAATCTTTCTGCATTGCCTTGATGATCTCTTAAAACAAAGTCTTCTATTTTTTCTCTCGGCAAGACCTTGCCATTAATATATACTCGACCTTTTTCAAGTTTGATTTTTTCTCCAGGCATGCCGATAATTCTTTTGATAAAATCTGTACGATTATCTTGCGGAAACTTAAAGACAACAACATCTCCCCTTTGCGGTTTATCTTCCCATATGCGACCTTCAAACAAGGGTAAGCTAAACGGAAGAGAGTGCTTTGAGTAGCCGTAAGTGTATTTTGAAACAAAGAGATAATCACCCACATACAACGTTGGGTACATTGACCCCGAAGGAATGCGGAAAGGTTCAAACAAAAATGTGCGAATCACAATAGCTATTGCTATGGCTATTATTACTGTTTTTATGGTGTCTATAACGCCTTCATCTTTTTCCATAACGGCCTCTTTTTCATTTTTTTAAAGAAGACACCTCTTTAGAAATTAATTTTATATTTTTAAAAATAATTTCTAACGAGGCATCGCGTTTTTATACTACTCATTATTTTATATATGGCAATAGATATTTTACCTTTTTACAAATCTTTAGATTTGAAATTATCTATTTTCCGTTAGATTTTTTCTATCACCACAAAAGCTTGCGCCCAAGGATAATCATCACTCATGGAGACATTCAAATTTGCATTGCCGTTTTCGCATAATTTTTGCGCATGCTTTAAGGCACCACCGCTTAAGCGCAATGTCGGTTTTCCTGAGGCTAAATGACGAATTTCTATATTTTTCCAAAATACGCCCTCTCTGAAACCGGTTCCCAAGGCTTTGGAACAAGCTTCTTTGGCGGCAAATCTCTTTGCGGCCATGCTGGCATATTCTTTGGCGGAAACATCTTGGCGTTTTGACATTTCGCCTAGCTCATATTTTGTAAAAATTCTGTTCAGAAATCTTAATCCAAATTTGTTTATAGTTACTTCTATACGGGAAATGTTGGCGATATCGCTTCCTATTCCAACAATCATATTTCTCTCCATATTTATTGGTTGGCTCGAGATACATAAGAGACAACTTTAGATGAACGAAGTGCCGCTATAATATCTGTTAAATGTTTTAAATCTTTTACTTCTATATCTACTAAAATTTCAAAATAGCTGATTGTTCTGTTCACAATATTTAAATTGGAAATGTTGCCATTGTAACGGGCGACAACATTTGAAAATTCTCCTAAGGCACCAGGTTCATTGGTCAGCATTACTTTTAAGCGACCGGTATATACGCCTTCTTGATTGGCTTCATCTCCCCAAGAAATATCCAACCATCTTTCCGGTTCATCAGCATATTTTTCCAATTGTTTACAATCAATGGTATGAACGGCCACGCCTTTGCCTGTGGTTACAATACCAACAATTCTATCTCCCGGCAAGGGGTGACAACAACCTGAAAAATGAACAGCCATTCCCGGAATCAAACCATTTATTTTTAACTCTTCTTTTTTATTTTTTCTCAGGCTTTTCTTAAAGACCGGTTTTAATGAATTGACCACTTTTTCAAGTTTGGATTGTTTATAGCCTGGGTATACGGCTCTTAAAACATCCCAACCGCTGATTAAGCCTTCTCCAACTTTGGCATATATATCATCTATTGATTCTGCTTCAAAATTGGGCAAGACATTTACTAATCCTTTATCCGAAAGCTCTAAATTTTCACCCTTAAACGTACGCTCTAAAGTTTGTTGCCCCATGGTTATAAATTGTTCGCGTTTATGCGCTCTGACATAGCGTCGAATCGCTGCTTTTGCTTTGCCGGTAACGACAAAACGCTCCCATTCGGTTGAGGGGTGTTGCGCTTTTGAGGTTAAAACTTCTACTTGGTCACCATTTTGCAAAATGGTTCTTAATGGCCTAATTTCTCCATTGATTTTGGCTCCAACACAAGTATCACCTACTGAGGAATGCACTGCATAAGCAAAATCTACCGGTGTGGAATTAACCGGCAAGCCAATCAAATCACCTTTGGGAGTAAAGCAAAATACCTGATCATTATACATCTCTAATTTGGTATTTTCTAAAAACTCTTCCGGATTGGAGGCTTGTTCCAAAATCTCTAATAATTCTCTTATCCATTTGAAATTGCGGCCGACGACTCTTTCTCCTTGCTTATAGGCCCAGTGTGCAGCCACACCTTTTTCGGCCACTTCGTGCATTTCATAAGTACGGATTTGGATTTCAATTCTGGTATTTTCCGGACCTATTACTCCGGTATGAATAGATTTATAACCATTGGGTTTTGGGGTAGAAATATAGTCCTTAAACCGGCGCGGAACCATATGATATTTACTGTGGACTATACCCAATGCCTGATAACAGGTGGCAACATCGTCAACGCAAATGCGAAAAGCCATAATATCGCAAAGCTGTTCAAAAGAAGCATTTTTTTGCTGCATCTTACGCCAAATGGAATATGGCGTTTTTTCTCGACCGGTTATTGTGGCTTTGATGCCATTTTCTTCCATATCTTTTTGCAATTGTTCAATAATTTTGGGAACTAAATTATTTCCTTGTTCGCGCAAAAAGTTCAAACGTGCAACAATAGAATCGTGAGCTTCTTTATGCAACTCGGCAAAGGCAATTTCTTCCAACTCACTTTTTACTTCCTGCATGCCGATGCGCTCGGCTAAAGGCGCATAAATATCTAAGGTTTCTTTAGCTATACGCGCTCTTTTTTCGGGTGCACAAAAATGCAATGTGCGCATATTATGCAAACGGTCTGCTAATTTTATCAGTAAAACTCTGATGTCTTCTGACATTGCCAAAAGTAATTTACGGAAATTTTCTGCTTGTTTCTTGTTAGCTGATTTTTGCTCAATCATCGCTAACTTGGTAACGCCATCAACAATTAAGGCGACCTGATCGCCAAAGAGATTTTTTATTTCTTCAATTGTGGTATCTGTATCTTCTACCGTATCATGTAACAAACCGGCAATAATAGATGCGCAATCTAATTTGAATTTGGTTAATATACCGGCAACTTCAACAGGGTGCGAATAGTATGGGTCTCCGGAGGCTCTGAGCTGTGCACCATGTTTTTTCATGGCAAAAACATATGCTCTGTTTAAGGCATCTTCATCTGCATCCGGATCATAGGATTTTACTAAATCAACCAATTCATACTGTCTTAACATGGGGCCCCTGCAATCTTAAAAAAATACCACTTCTTAAATCTTACAGAAATTGTTATAATACTACAATATAAAAAATTAAAATTTATTAAAATACATTTCCCTTTGATATAAAAAAAGAGGCTTTGAAGCCTCTTTTTTTATATCTTCATTATGATAGGCGCTTATTCTTCATCGTAGTCAACGGCAGAATCGGCATCCAAGTCAATACCATCTCCGTAACCCAAGTCATCTTCATCATCCAAATCGACACTATTTTCACCTTCAACTTCGGCATCTAAATCAATGTCGTCATCTTCGCCGTGAACTTGCATGTTATCACCTAAATCGTTTTCAAGAACCAAACCTGAGAATTGTTCATCCAAATCAGCCAATTCTTTTTCTGCGGCCATGATTTCCAACTCTTCTTCTTCAGGCTCTTCCACTTCAACATATTTTTGCAAGCCCATAACCAAAGATTTTTGCAATTCTTCGATACTAACAGTTTCATCTGCAATTTCACGCAGAGCAACAACCGTATTTTTATCATTATCTCTTGCTACGGTAATCGGTGCACCTGCTGCGATATCTTTTGCTCTTTGTGCAGCCACCATCAATAATTCATAGCGGTTTGGAATTTTATCAATGCAGTCTTCAACAGTAACGCGTGCCATATCATTTTCACCTTAAAAAAATTGCCATAAAACAAAATTATTCATACTTATACATATTATGATTGCGAATTGCAATAAATTTTTGCAGAAAAAAACATTTTTTTCTTTTAACCCATTATTTTTATTCATCATTTTTAATAATGAACGGCTATTGGACTCGAAATCAGCATATATTTCATTTTCTTAAATTTTTCAGTAAGAAGTTTGCGATTCTTTTTTACCTCTATTACATCGCTCATTGGGGCTTTATACATCTCTAATATTGCTTGTATTGTAGACATTTGAAAACCTTGCGTTTGCATATTATAAACATTTAAATCCGGCAGATACAAACCTTTGGCAAAAGCATTCAATTCTTTTAGGACTTCTCTGCTCACCTTAGATACTCTATATGCTTTGATTGTTTTATCGCAAGTATATGCCCAAGTATTGAGTGTAAAGCCTTTTTTACCCACAATGGTTAAAAATTCATTTTCTTTATCTTTGCCTAAAATTTTTATTTTCTGAACCAAACGTTGGCATGGGTTTACCTGATCTTTTATTTGATTGTTATTTTTTATGCCGGTACCATTTTCAACTTCATACTTATCCAAAAATATGCCTGCGTTAAATGTATTGAGGAAATTATTATCCTTTTTTCCAAATTCTTGAACTTCATCTAGTGTTTCGGCAAAGGCTTTGACATCTGCCGAGGTTAACAAACTGGTCTGGGTCGGTTCCAAAGTTCTGAAATCGCTACGCGTTATTTTGGGAGCTTTCCCCTTGTCGGCAAAAAACTTTTCGACCGGAACTAATTTTTTGATTTTTTTGTAAAAATCTTCATCATAGTGAACTTGCGGATAGCTTGGATACATATTGGGATATTCTATTCTCGGCAAATTTTGCGGCCAAGCTTCCGGCATCAAGATAAAATACAATGACGGAGACAAAAATTCCAAATCCGGAATATCTGCCAATTGCGGGGCTATTCTTTCCGGAAATTTGTTTTTTGTTTCTTTTATTCCCGGAAGATTTAATATTTTTTCAGGAATTCCCGGAACTGTATGAATATACGGACCAATATATGGATAAATCTCTTTGGGCACATTTTGCAACATATTGAGCAAAACTTCTTCATTGGCAAAAGGAATCCTTTTTTCTCGTTGCCCATTTGCGGCAATTTGAATGCGAAAAATCTCATCAAAAATTTCGCTGATATTCCATCCATAATCATATTTTTTATCATATATATCTTTAGGATTGGCATATTTGTTTGACAATTCTGTAAACGTTGGCAAAGGCGCATCTATATCAATTTTGAAATATTTTGCATAGTCTTGCGGCGTCAACGACAGCAAAGTCTTTAACGGAAAAAATAAAAATATGCTTACAAATATCAGAATTTTTTTCATCTGTTGCGATTAACCCTAACCGTAAAGCTTAATTCTTTTTCTGCTTCTGCCGGCAAATCAAACTTCCACTGAACTGTGGAGGCATTTTTTTGCTCGCTTTGTATATTTTCTTTTAATATTTCCCAATTATTATACAAGTTTTGTTCAAAAACAATTTGTGCGGCTTTTGCAGAAACATTTTTGAAGCTTACTTCTACTTGATATTCATAAATATCTTTTGATATGGCTTTTACATCACTTACTTTTCCATTGGCATAGATGTCAAACGCGCGACCTATGTTGAGTTCTGCTTTTTCTCCGACTGCAGTTTGTTCTATTCTGTTTTCTCCCAGAAAGACCATGTTTTCGCTTTTTATATTATCATAAAAGCGCATCTTTCCGGCCGGAAGCGGCTGCCCCAGATTAAAGGCCTTTTCGTTTGTCAGTTTGAAAACAATATCCGGATGTTTTTTCTCAAAATCACTTTTTGAAGCACCTACGCCCAAATATAAGGGTGAGGTAAAACGATATTCTTTTTCATATTTAACTTGAGCAAGGTTCATCAAGCTTATTTGTTTTGATTGTTTGTCTTTAATCGTTGTCTTTTGCGGAAGCTTATAAATATAATAATCCGCTACATTTTCAGGAGAAACACCTGCCGCAGAATCCATAACGGCATTTTCCATACGTGCAGCTTTAGCCATCATCACCGGACGGATTACACCACCATCATAAATTTGATTGACTTGTCCCGATATTAAGCGGATTGACGCATTTTCATAATCGGCTCCGGTTTCATTTTTCAAAGTAATCCATGTATTAAGATTAAGTTCAGAATCGGAAACAATTTCTGCGACATAATCTGCTTTCCAACTCAAACCATTGGTCAAATATGTCAATTCCAATTCTTTGGCTCCGGCTTGTTGGTTCTCTACTTTTGCAACTAAGGTGGGTTTTACACGCAAATTTTGAGGAACTTCATCATAAACAACACGTCCCGGATAGTTTGCCTCCACACCATAATCAAAACGCAACACTGGATTTCCATAATTATTACTCAGCAAGACGGCTTTATTGAATATGGTTTCTCCGTTTTGAGGATTTTGCATAGCAGTTTTGACTTCTTTACCGACAAAACTTTCTAATAAATTATTGGCGGTCAACAAATTATAATCATAATTTTGTTCAACAACTTTTATTCCTTGTCCGCTCAGAATAGCGCTTTCCGCCTGAATGGAACTGGCCACGCCTTCAAAAGCAATTTCGTTGGTTCCTTGAGGTAATGAAACTTCTCTGGTGTCATGAATTAAGCCCAAATTGTTATTATATACACTAACCAGCATATCTTTGTTTTGGCTTTGTTTAACTAATATTTCAGAAGCTTGAGCATATTTTGCTCCCGCCATTTCCATCACCATGATTGCGGCTAATATTTTGTTACTTATACGCATAGAACCTCCTTATCTGATATTTGTGTTTCAATATAATCTACTTTTTTTTAAAAAAGAAGTGATAATTTATTAATATGTCTAGACTCGAACAAATTATTGCAATATAAGTGGAAGAAGATGGATTTATATATAAGGAGTTATAAGATGGCTTGGACTGATGAAATGGTCGATCAGCTTAGAGAAATGTGGAAACAAGGTTTGACAACCGGAGAAATTGGCAAAAGATTAGGTGTTTCAAAAAATTCTATTGTCGGTAAAGTTCATCGTCTAGGATTATCTGGACGTCCTTCTCCTATAAAGAAAAAAGAAGATGCTCCTGTAAAAGAAGAAAATAAAGCTGAGGTTAAAGAAACTTCAGAAGTTTTGACTAAACCCACAAAAGCCAAAACTGAAAAAGCACCTGCAGTAAAAACTCCTAAACCAGAAAAAAAAGATGAGGAGGAAATTATCTTAGAAGAAAAAATTGAAGTTTCCACTCCCAAACATAATCATTCCGGAAATACTTCTCTTACAGATTTAGATAACCATACTTGCAGATGGCCAATAGGTGACCCGAAAGATGAAAACTTTCATTTTTGTGGGCGAAAAGTGCGCATCGGACAAACATATTGTGATGAACATGCTAATATCGCTTATGTTAAAGCCGTTAAAAAATAATTCTATTTTATAAGGAAAGCATTATGTCTTTAGGAACAGTATTTTCTTTTATTGCCGCAATTATTGTTGTGCTTGGGTCTATTTTAACAGCAACTGATACACCAAGTGCTTTTATTGATATCCCCAGTATGATTATTGTTGTCGGTGGTACGGTTGTGGCTCTGTTTATTTCTTACGAAACTAAAACAGCTATCTCGGCTTTGAAATTGATGGGAACTACTTTTCTTAAACACTCTGATTCTGATATTTCCCTCAAAGATGAAATCGGACGCATTGTTCGTTGGGCTTACATTATTCAAAAAAATGGATTGCAAGGTCTGGAAAACGAAATTACTGACGATTTGCGTAAAAAAGATGCCTTTGTAGCTTATGGAACAGATTTGGTTATTACCGGTTATACCGGTCAAGAAATCAATCAAATCTTAGACCAAATGCTTGAAGCGGAAACCGAACGTAACAAAACTGCTCTTGATGCTTTGAAAAAAATGGGTGGTGATGCTCCTGCTTTTGGTATGCTCGGAACTTTAATCGGCTTAATCATTATGCTGGGTAAAATGGGCGGCGATCCTGCTGCCATTGGACCGAGTATGGCCGTAGCTTTAATTACTACCTTTTATGGTATCATCTTAGCTCGTATTATTTTTATCCCTCTGGCAACAAAAATTTCTGCTCGTTATGATCGTAGTTTATTTAAAAATACGATGCTAAAAGAAGGTTTGGTATTGTTGGCTGAGCGTAAAAGTCCTCGTTATATTCAAGATAAAATTAACTCCTTTGTTGATGTTAAAGAACAGTTCCTTATTGATAGAGATTTAAATGCTTCTACATCTCAAACTGAAAATTAGGAGATATATTTATGAAGAAGAAGCCGGAAGAAAAAATTGACGAAGATTGGATGGCTACTTATGGCGATATGGTTACGTTGCTTTTATGTTTTTTTGTAATGATGGCAACTGTTTCTAAGCCGGATTTGGCTTTATTTGAACAAATCCAAGCCAGTATGAATGATGCTCTCGGAAATAAAGATAATGAAAGACCTCTTCAACTTTTAAAAGCGGATTTGGAAGACGATATCAAATCGACAGACATTAGTGATAAACTCTCTCTTGGCAGTGATTCTCAAGGCTTGGTATTAGAAATGGATGGGGATACTTTTTTTGACCAAGGATCAGCTAAACTTAGCTCCACAGCTATTGCTTTCTTAAAGAGAGTTGCGGCTACGCTTTTATCTGAGCGTTATAAGAGCTTTAAATTTAGTGTTGAGGGGCATACAAGTGATGAAGCATTTTCTAATGCCTTGTTTGCATCTAACTGGGAATTGTCTGCTGCTCGTGCTGCTGCTGTTGTTCGATTTCTTGAAAGTCGAGGAATGCCTCGCGTAAGAATGCAGGCTGTCGGCTTATATGATGTTGCTCCTAAATATCCAAATCTTGATCCTTATGGTGAGCCTATTCCTAATAACCGACGTAAAAATCGTCGCGTGGTTATACATATTGAACCATCTTATAAATAAAAAAGAACCAAAGGGTTCTTTTTTATTTATCTAAGACAAAATATTCACAATTTTTGAAACTACGAAGTTCATGATACAAATGGTAATAATATAGACTCATAACATGTCCATGCGTTGCAACACCGGCAATATCATATGGGCAATTAGCTAGAATATAATTAATCGCTTTTGAAAATCTGTTTACAGCCTCTTCTTTACTTTCCCCCTCGGGCAAACGTACTTGATATGTTTTTTCATCAGCAACATCTAAAATGGACGTAAACTCTTTGTTATATTTTGTATATATTTCAGCTTCTGTTTTTCCTTCGGCTATTCCAAATGAAAATTCGTGTAAATCTGACATTATATTGATGGGAGTTCGATTAAATTGAGCTACATATTGAGCGGTCATATGGGCACGATCATATGGACTACTATAAATAATTGGGAGATGCAGCTTTTGCAACTCATTTCCTAACAATAACGCTTGTTCTTTTCCTCTATCTGTCAGTTGAACTTTTGAACTATATCCATCTGAAACAATTTTCTCTACATTTGCAAAAGTTTCTCCATGCCTAAATATATATAACTTCATTTTCACCCTTTCTTTTTTTATTATATAAATAAAAACTGCTCCTAAAAAAACAACCTCTTATCTTTAATTTTCAGACTTTCTAAAACATAGAGACTTATATAAGTTTAAGCCAACGGCTTTACTGATGTTATTTATACGCAAAAAGGGCGATTTCTTTCGCCCTTTTCTTCTTTATTTTCTTTTTTATTCTTCTTCGTCTGAAATTGAATAGCGAACAGAAACTTTTACTCGCGTTATGCGCATATTATTTACACCTAAAACCTCATAAGTGCAGTAAAAATCTTCTGCTTTATCTCCAACATTAGGAACTCGGCCTAATAATCCGAAGACATATCCTCCGATTGTGCTTTCTTCATATTCAGGCATAGGCAAACTCATGTCCGTATAAGCATCTTCAATCAGATATGTTCCATCAAACTCAAAGACACCATCTTTAAGTTTTTTCATCGGGACTTCTTCTTCATCGTGTTCATCTTGAATTTCTCCGACGAGTTCTTCCAGAATATCTTCCATGGAAAGAAGTCCTGCCGTGCCGCCATATTCATCTACAACCACAGCCATATGAATTCTTTTAGCCATCATTTCATGTAAAATATCTGAAATGGATTTATTCTCTGGAACAAAAAGAACTTTTCGTGCCAATTTTTTCAAAACATATTGTTCTCCGCTTTGCGGATTGAACTCCAGCATATCTCGAATGTGTATCATGCCCAAAATATGGTCTTTATCTTTATCGCAAAGAGGAAAACGCGTGTGGTTATTGTTTTTCACAAACTCTAAGGCTTCGTCAAAGGTTTGTCCTTTGTACAAGCATTTTATATCTTGTCTCGGAATCATAACTTCGTGAGCTAAAATCTCAGAAAAATCTATGGCATTTTGAATGATGCCACGTTCAGTATCATCAATTACGCCACCTTTCTGTGATGCATCTATAATAAGTTTGATTTCTTCTTCTGAATGGGCATCATCATTTTCATTGGAAACTTGTGTTCCCATAAGGTGTAAAATGCCATTGGTTACATGATCAAATACCCAAATAAATGGGGCAAAAATTTGGTTAAAAAGATATAATGGTTTGGCAATTCTTAAAACATAATTTTCAGTATCTTGTATGGCTAATGACTTTGGCACCAACTCGCCCAAAACAACGTGTAACAAGGTAATAAAAGCAAAAGCAACACCAAAGCTGACTGAATGTAACAAAATTTTCTTATCGCCAAAGAAATCCGCAAATAAATCTTCCAGCAAATGAGATACTGCCGGTTCACCTATCCAACCTAAGCCTAATGATGCAAGAGTAATACCTAATTGAATGGCACTTAAAAAAGTGTTTAATCTGGCATTGATTTTAAGGGCGGTTTTGGCTCTTTTATCTCCGGAGTGGGCCAATTCTTCCAATTTGGTGCGGCGAATTTTAACGATAGCAAATTCTGAAACCACAAAAAACGCATTAGCAAATACTAAAAAGAAAACAAAAAATAAATAAATTAAATCTCTATATACAGAATCCATAGCTTTTTAATCAAAAACCTCGTAAATGTTATCTAAACGTATTTATTTAATAAAAAAAATCTTAATATGTCATTAAAAAAAGTATTAATTACATTATAATGCCAAGTTTTTATTGTCAAATTGCACAAAACAAAATATAAAGTAGCCATTAACCAATTAAAATAGATATATTATGGAAACAAAATTCGTAATCGCAATGATTTGTGTTGCTTTGGTTGGAGCGTTGTATGCTACCATCAATGTTTCTCCCAACAAGTATAAAAGCCGCGAAGCTTTGATAACTCATCCTTTGCTCGGCATTCTGATTATTGGTTTGTGCACTTGCGTTGGTGCTGCGGTTATCGGTTCCTTTAATCAAAGTATTCTCAAAGGAATCATTGCCATGTGTTGCCCTGTTCTTGGGTATTTTATTTCTAGGTACATTATCAAAGCTCCCGAAAGAAAATACTTAAAAGGGCAATAATATTAAAAAAGCCGTTCAAGAAAAATACAAACTTGAACGGCTTTAGTTTTTTATAATGATTTATTTTTTCTTATTTTTTGAGGCATCTGTAATCATTAAATCGGGTTTTGCACCTTCTGCAGGAATTGGCTCACCAACACGCATGCAACGACCATCAATAAATGCTCCCGGCTCGATTGCGATGCTTAAATGAGTTGCATCTCCAATTAATTTTGCACTTTTAGCAATAAAAATACTTTCTGCCGCAACTCGACCATTTAAGGTTCCGTATAATTGTAAATTTTTGACGGTAACTCCGCCTTCAACTATACCTTTCACACCAATAACCAACTCGTCACAGCTTATATCGCCAACGACATGTCCATCTATATGCAAAATTGTGTTGCTGATGATATCTCCGTTTACGCGTGTGTTTTCACTTATGATAGTCGGAACCGGAGCTGCATTATTATTTTTATTCAAAGATCTGGCAAATTTCAAATAAAGTAATCTTTTTAAATTTTTCATTTTTTCTCTGTCCTTAATTTAAGAAATTTTTGCTTTCATAAACGGCATCGGATCAACGGGAACTCCGCGATATAAGACCTCATAGTGAAGATGTGGACCGGTTGAACGCCCTGTGTTTCCAACCTCACCCACAACATCTTGCGCTTCTACATATTGCCCTTTTTTAACATATATTTTATTCATATGAGCATATTTAGTCTTAAAACCGTTTCCATGGTCGACTTCAACCAAATTTCCATAACCTCCGGCATATTCTGCTCGGGTAACTTTACCTTTGGCCATGGTTTTAATTTTATTACCGGTACGGCTGGCTAAATCTACACCTTTATGGCGAGCTTGCTTTTTATTAAACGGATCTGCTCTTCCGCCAAATGATGAAGTCAACCAATAACTCCAAACCGGCTTGCCTAATGGCACATATTGTACAATTTCTCTATAATATTCTAAATCATCCACGTCTTGATAAATTTCGGTAATCTTCTGGCTTATTTCTTTATCTCTTAATTTTGGCATTTTTGCCGGTTCAAAAAGACCACCCTTCCCGTTTTTTCTGTTTGCTTGTGGGTTGAAATACAAGCCTTGACGCTTCAACGGAACATTTATCTCTTTAAATGCGCTTTTTATTTTATTTACTTCTTTAGAAGATATTTGCGAAACTTTTTCTAAGACTTCTTTTTCTGCCTCTTTGAGTTCGTCAATAATATCTTCCATCTCATTCATTTGACGTTTTAGTTCATCTCTTTCTGAGGCGGCAATATCTCTTTGCAAAACCGCTTCACTCAAAGATATTTTTTCTTCTAATTTATCTTCTGACGCCCAATCATTACTTGCAGACAATTGCTTTATTTTGTCTTCAACAACACTGGCTTGTTTTTTATATTTTTCAATCTCTTGTTTTGAATTTTTATTGCTTGCATTACTTAATATATTGGAGATATTTTTTTGCAAAGACATAAAATCGCCCATCAAATTGGCATAGGCATCTCGCGTGGTTTCCAACTCTCTGGTCTTGGCGGAAACCATTACTCCTGATTTGTTATATATATGATAAGAATAAAAACTCCAGCATCCAATTATGATGAGAATGGATAAAAACAAGACTTGAGCCTTTGACGAAATGGTCAAGACTTTTGCTCTATTTTGACTGCGAAAAATAATCTCTTTTTCTGAAAAAAGCTTCTTTTTTTCTTTAAATTTAGGACTATATCCACTCGTTTGTTTACGGCTATTCTTGTTTTTCATATATAAACCTACGGCTTCATATCTTTTATATTTTTACAAATACATCTCTTATTTTATATCTTAAAAAAAAATTAAAATATAGTTTTTTTGCAAACTTATCCTATTATTATCATCATAAGGCTTGTCTTTTTATCATCTTTTATAGTAAATACAATAGAGAAAATGTTAATTGTGAGGTTTTTTATAATGAAAAATATAAAATCTATTAAATTCAATATATTAGAATTCTTTGCGACCTGGTTATATTCTGGAAAATCTCCTTTTGCTCCAGGAACATGCGGCTCTTTAGCCACTTTACCGTTTATTTACGCTTTAGCATATTTTTATGGTATTTTTGCCGTTATTGCATTTGCCATTATCGTCTCATTTATTGGAATTCCGATTGCTGGAAGATATGCTCAGGCTCTTAAAATAAAAGATCCCGGACAAATTGTTATTGATGAAGTGGCTGGGCAGTCGATTGCTCTTATTTTTGCAGGAACGAATCTTATTTTGTTTGCTATCGCCTTTGCTTTGTTTCGTTTGTTTGATATATCAAAACCATGGCTAGTCGGATGGGCTGATACTAAATTGAACGGCGGCTTAGGCATTATGCTTGATGATGTTTTTGCCGGAATTTTTGCCGGAATTCTTGTTGCTATTTTGCAATTTTATTGTTTTTAGGGCTTTATTTGTTATCATCTGAATCTAAAATTACAAATTCATCAGAACCGACAAAATTTAAAACAACACGAGCTCTCTCATCTAATAAATCCAAATCTAAGCTGGAGGAAGATAATAATTTTACTTTTTCTTCCAGCTTATTTTTTTCTTGATGATACATATTGGCAATTTGTTCTGCTTCTGAGATTTCATTACGCAAATACAATAGCTTAAGAAGACCTCTTTCTCCACTTATGCCATGAAAAATGAAATATACGGATAATAAGGTGCAAAAAATTAATATCCCTGAATTTTTAATTCTATTTTGTATTTCAATCAAGATTCCCATGATTATCCCTATTTTTATAAAAAAGATTTTAAAATAACGAATGTTATCTTCCCGATATATTTTTTTATGACATATTTAAGTTAAAAATTAGTTACAATTATAGACAAAAATCCCATTATTTTATTATATTTTTTTCACTAACCTACAAGCCAGAGATAGCAATGCAAAAAAGACGCCTTGGATATAATCCATGGCGTCTTTTAATCATGAGTAACTTCCTTAGATGGTGCCGGTTATGTGACTCGAACACACGACCCACGCATTACGAATCTCTGGGTCATCTGTTTAACAGAATTTAATCAACATATTTTTATATTGATATTTCAAATAATTGAGTTTATATTACCATTATCAGAGTTTAATGCAAGTTATTTGTTTTTAATAAAAATAGTAGCCCCAGAGTAGCCCCAATGAACAATACGACAAAAACACAAAACTTTACCGAAGCTTTTATCGCCCACCTACCACCTGCAGAAAAAGGCAAGCGTTATCTTGTAAAAGATGCCAAAAACCCTGCTTTATTTTGCAGAGTTACCGAACTTGGGACAAAATCTTTTGTTGTATATAAGAAATTTCAAGGAAAACCCATTAAAGCCACTTTAGGGAAACACCCTGAAATGAGCGTTCTTTCTGCACGAAAAAAAGCAGCAGAAATACTTGCATTGTTTGCGGAAAACAAGAATCCCAATGTTGAAAAAAGAAAATTATGCAACAACATTACCCTGAAAGACTTATTCAAAGATTACATTGAAAAACACGCAAAAGTTTACACAAAAGAGCGAACCTTAAAGGGCAATCAAGATACGTATCGCTTATATTTAAGCAAATGGAGCAACAGACAAATAAAATCCTTGTCAAAAGTTGAAATAGAATCTGCATTAATAAAACTTAATGAAACAAACGGAATTCATGCCGCCAACAAAGCTTTGACCCTACTCCGCCATGTTATAAACAAAGGGATAGAATGGGGTTTAGACTTCTCAAATCCAACCATCGGCATAAAAAAATATCGTACACAATCAAGAGACAGATTTCTGAAACCTGAAGAACTACAGCGCTTTTTCAAAGCCCTTCAGGAAGAGCCGAATGTCATATTTAAGAATTACTTTTTGATTTCATTATACACGGGGCAAAGAAGAAGCAATGTTTTATCAATGCGTTGGGAAAACATAAACTTTGGGCAAAATACTTGGTACATTCCCGAAACCAAGAATGGCGACCCTTTAACTATCCCTCTTGTTTCTCAAGTGGTTGACATTCTTCAAGAGATGCCGCGTGTGTCTGTATGGGTATTTCCCAGCGCGACAAGCAAATCCGGACATATTGAAGAACCGAAAAAGGCTTGGCACAAAATTTTAAAAAGAGCTCAGATTGAAAACTTAAGAATTCATGACTTAAGAAGAACTCTCGGTAGTTATCAAGCCATTGAGGGCACCAGTCTTAATATCATAGGCAAAAGCTTGGGGCATAAAAGCCAACAAGCGACAGCCATATATGCAAGGCTGAATCTTGACCCAGTTAGAGAATCTATGAAAAAAGCCGTTTCCTTGATGGATAAATACAAAGAAAGTGATAATATCTCTATATTACCCCAAGAAAAAAGAGAGAAAAATGCCTTTATTCCAGCAAATAAGCACAGAGCATAAGCCCCAGCCTTTTTGAGAAAAAAGCCAGGGCTTTTTTATGGGGTACTATGGAATTAATTATTTATTTGCTCTGTTTTGGCATCCACATATATCTTATTTTTAATTTTCATACCGCCACAATAAACAAAATAAGAAGTATCTTTTTGGGATGACTTAACAAATCCTCCTAAATTTTTAAAATCTTCCAAAGAGCATTTTCCACTTCGAATAAGTTTTTGTGCAATATTTAAGAAATTCTTTTGATATTTGTTATAATCATCTGAATCCTTAATCGCTTGTATTATCTGTTCTTGAGAAAGATTTTTAGCACTCACAACGCTTTCTTTAATAATTATCCTGTCTTTTATTAAAAATGCCGTAAAAATAAAACTTAATATCATATATGTTATAAAGAATTTTTGTTTAACTTTTTCATTTTCTTTTTTCCACGTTTGCAATTTGCTGGAATCTTTTACCTGCAATAAAATTTCTTCCTCTTTTACGATACCCATATAAACTTTTGTAAAAATAAGTAACATACACAGAACAGCAAATACCCACATTCCAAATAAAAAATCCATAATTATGGCTGTTATAACAGCAGCAAAAATGGCATAAGCTATGGGATTACCCTTATCTGCTGCCAATACTATATTGTCATTATCAGTTAGAATTTCCTTATATCCTAAACTTACATACTCATCTGCTAACGCCCTCATTTCTTCAGTTGATGAACATTTTTGTATTCCTCGCCTTTGAGAAATGTCTTCAACCTCAAATTCTTTGTTTGTGGTAAATTTTATGGTCGTCTTTGGCTTTATCCTTTTTCTTTTACTTTTTATTATGCTTAGGATTGTTGCGTAAAAATTATTGGCGAAACTATATAAATCATTATAAATATTCATATTTTTGGAAATTGGACGTTCTTTAGATATAAGAGATATAATTTTTATTGGATTTAAAACATCATCTTTCATAATCATAATATCAAGTTGCCAAACTTCACTATCTTGACCTCTTGTTGCTGCTCCCACAATAGCTCCAACACCTCCAGCTATTGCAGTTCCTATGATTGCTCTACCTATTCCTCCAGAAGCAATAGAACTGTTTTCAATAATTTTGCAATCTTCAATGTCATCAAAATTGATATACTCAATTGTTCTTTTTTTCACGTTTGAAATGGCAATACAATTATGTTCCACATCAATAAACATTTTCTGAAATGTATTCTTTTCCTCAATTTCTTTTGATATAATGAAGCCATCTTTTCTTAATTGATTATAAATCAAATTCTCATTTTTTTGAAAATTCATTGCTAAATTCCTTTTTCTATTGTTCTTTTCCCCATACCATACCTTTTAACATTGTTTCAACTTCCTCTTGTCTTTCTAATTTAGTAATTATTGCTTCAACCTCTTTCTGTGCAATATTTTGCCTTATATTCCAATAAACAACTGAAAGTATGAAAGTTAAAAATAAACATATAATCAGAATAATCATATTATTCTGATTTTTTTGTTTAGAAATATTAATTACTTTTTTAGAGCTATCATAAATTATACCATTTTCAATTAATACTTCTTTTGAATATGTATCTATTGGAGTAAAACCTGATAATAATAGGTTTCTAACATATACTTTGTTGTAAAAAAAAGGCAAAACAAACCAACTACAACCGAATGTTAAAATAGCTAAAATTAAAGATATAAAAAACCATTTTGTATCTCCTCTAATAAGAGGAACAAACACACCAAATAAAAACATTGTCCAAGAAAAACCTAATTTTGCTCTTACCAATAATCCTAAAGAATTTTTTAAACTAATTTCCATTTCATTATCCCTCAACATACGAAAAAGCCTGAAGATATAAATCCACAGGCTTTTATCTGTTAATTAGCTCTTGTTTTCACCGCATCTCCGGTTACTTCCCATCCCATATTTCCATAAATGTACGGTATCCACCAGAACCAACTTTGAACTGTTACATCTGTCATAACATCAGTATCTGTTTTTTCAAAAGCATCATTCAAAGCAGCTTCCAAGCGCGGTGTTCCGGTTGGAAAGATAATTATCATATGAGCCATATCTTCGCCTTCAACATTGCGTATTCTTTGGCTTGTACCCATATCAAAATCTTGTGTTGATACAATCTTATTACTCAAAACAGTAAAATCACCATGATTGACTGTACAAGCTGAAAGTAACATCAAAGATACCACAGATAAAAACTTCATCTTCATATTTAATTACTCCCTTTTGTGTTTACAACATCACCTTTAATTTTTAAGCCAGTTTGACCGACTAAAAACCACCAACCCGTTGTGGAAACAGAAGCATCAACCATTAAATCTCCATCGCCTTTTTCCAAAGCGTCATTTAATGCTCCTTTGAGTGTTGGTTGTCCAAAGGGAATAAAAAGAAAGACAAATTTTGTATCTTCCCCTTCAACATTCTTTTTCTGAGGCAATTTATCGATATCAACCTTATTCAGATTGACATTTTTATTGGATATCATTGATAAGTCTGTTAAGTGCGTTGTACATCCACTCATATACAAAACAGTTATCATCATCATTAAAATACGTTTCATTAGAACATCCTTATGCTAGCAATTAAAACAAAACCCACCAAAATGAGGTGGGCGGATGTTCGAAAACCGTATTACACAAAACGGCTCAGCTTATTCAGCGTATAGCCTTATTTAGCCGACATCCGTCCATGACAGAAATCGGCATATTTTTTTAGTCGTATGCTAACGACTTGTGTAATTTAGGGTTTTCGAAGCCCTAGATATACTCTTGTTGTATATCCGTAAAAGAGATTAAAATGTAACAGTTTGTTTGTAAAGAAAAATCTTGAAATTTTTGAAAATTAAGCAACTCTATCGCATGTTTAATGCTCTGAAGGATAAATGTGATAAGTGATTTTTTTATATAAAAGACAAAACCAGCGCCTTTACAGCTCTTGCTTTGCGCTGGTTATTAAATAAGATTAGAAAATTGTTTTAGATACCTATGAGCTAATTGAGTAAGTTCTCGTGAGATATAAAGTTTTCGCCTATCATTGTTCAAATCTTTTGTTATATACTCAGCCCATCCGCGTTTATCGGTAATATCTTTGAGCATAACAATATTTTTATTAAAATTGCTCTGCCTAAAATCTTTTCCAAAAGATGTTCTTTTTAATACCAATTTTATTGGTAAAATTTTCTCATCATCAGCCTCAATGATACCATGTATATGAAACTGCCTATTTTGAGTATTTTCTCCCAAATTAATTGGTGTTTCTTCCTCTAAAACAAACAAAAATTTGGGAATATATCCTAAACTGTTTTTGAGGTTGGCATTAATTCGCCTTCGAATAAAATCGCATATTTTGCGTTTTGATGCTTTTTCCATAAAGCGAAAAGAAAAGCGAAGTGTTAAAGCCTTAAAGTCATTGGCGTTGATTAATTCAAAAATCTGTTTGACTTGCTCTTTACTGTTTATCTTCTTATCCTTGGTATATATATTATATAATATAATTTTATTAACTAAAGGCGAAGGATTAAAAAGCCCCTTTTCAAACTCTGAGTTTTCTTGATATTCCACCATCGCACAAGGGCTTAAAAATTTTTCCTTTTTCTCCGGCTCAGTCATTTTGACCTCGCTTTCTTAAATTGAGAAGAAGTTTTTCTTTTTGCTCTTCAGAGACTTCTCTCTTGGCATTCGGATTAAAACCCAAACGAAAAACATACAACGGACAATTTTTGCATGGGCAATGTTTTGGATTGTCATCGCCACTACAATCTTGGCAATGCAGTTTAATGGCTTTCAAAGGAGTAAGATTAGTCATTTTCCACCTCTCTTACAGTTCTTTGTTCCAACCATTGCTCTAAATCAGCTTTTTTATATCTGATTAAGGAACCTACTTTGACATAAGGAATGGCATATCGACGAGTTGTTCTCCAAACCGCCAATGTTCCTTCTGTTACGCCTAAAAATTCTGCGGTTTCTTTATTAGTTAAGTAAAAATTCATTTTTATGTTCCTTTCTGTTTAATAACTGAGTTTAATATACCTCAATTCAAAACTCATTTAAGGGAACATTCGGAATGAATTTTAGAACGTGAATATAGTCTTTTTTCTATAACTCTCTGTTTTTACGCTTATATTCGATATACTTTCGACGTGTCGTATTAAGTAATTTTTTTATTGAATCTTCATCTTTTATGTTAATATCGTCATCTGTATTGTGAAAAAGTAGATTTACAACATCTGCAATGTGGCGATACATGCTTTTTATATGAATCTTTTGTACCAGATAAAGGTAAAGAACTTTCGTAAAATAAATTTCTGCATGATTGGGAATATTTCTTTTTCTTGAAGTTGGGTGATTAATTAACTCATGTGCCATATGAAACTCTAAAGATTTACTCATACTTTTCTCAAGCATACCAATAAATGCACTCATTTTTTTGCTTTCGGTAATGTATTCATTAAAATCTTCTATTGTAAAATATTCCTTTCCGGCAAACTTTGCCTCGTAAGTTGCTGTTTCTATCAAGTCCTGACATAAACCTATGGTCGATAAATTTTTAATTATTGCACTTAATTGTTTTTGCATCTGTTGGCTTTTTTTATAAATATCTTTTACCAATTTCAAGACTTCTTCATTATAAAAAAATCCATAACCTGCCTTAAACGGAGTTATGAACAATGCTCTAAAAAACATGATTGCGCCATCTTTATCTTTTTTTACAAGTTCCTGCCAAAAAGAAGAAGCTTCCGGATTTGTTAAAAGAGGAAGATAAAAATCGTCATTATCATACTCTCCCGTAGCAGTAATGTCATCAAAGCTTACACTCAGAATTTCCTTTGGGAAACCTTTAAAATACTTTACATTGTTTATATTGAATGCTTTTCCTAATCTTTTCATCTTTTTAACCTTATTTAATAAAAAAGGTAGCCCTACGGTAGCCCCAGATAAAATTCAAGGGCTTGGCAATTTTCTGCCAGCCCTTATAAATCAATGGTGCCGGTTATGTGACTCGAACACACGACCCACGCATTACGAATGCGTTGCTCTACCAACTGAGCTAAACCGGCTTTAACTTTGGCTGTTAATCTATATCATCAAATTTTATAAATCAACACTATTTTACAACTTATTGAACAATCTTATAAACTCAGCTCCTCGTTCCTCAAAATTTTTAAAACAACCATAACTCGGAGCTGCTGGAGAGAAAAGTGCCAATTTTCCGCCCAACTTTTGCAATTGCTCATACATTTGACTAACAGCATTTGCAAGGTTTGTTTCTTCTATAACAACAATATCTTTTCTGGTCAAAACCTCTTTTAAGGTTTGCGCAACTCTACCACCTGTCTGGAACAAGGTTACCACGACTTTTACATTAGTATCTTGATTGATAAATTCCGCCAACTCATGATAATCTTGCGCACGGTCATAACCTCCTAAGAATATACCTAACGGAACATCAAAAGACTTCAAAGCAGCCATGGCCGTTTCCGGCGCGGTGGAGATGCTGTCATTAATAAACAAAATGCCGTTTTTCTCACCGACCTTTTGCAAACGATGAGGTAAACCATTAAATGTCTTAAAACTCTCAACCGCTTTCTTGGTATCCAACCCCAAATATTTGATAACCGACAAAACTCCGGCCATATTGTCAAGATTGTGAAAGCCTTGCAATTTGGTTTCTTCTATATGCAACAATGGCTTTCCATCCTCACATAAAACATTGTCAATTTCGGCAAAGCCTTCCTTCTTATTATAATAATGATACGGCAGATTATAAGCTGCACAATATTTTTTCAGCTTTTCGCATTTGTCATTTACAAAGCAAACATCACCTGCTTGCTGATGCGCCACCAAATGTACCTTGTCGCGATAATAGTTTTCATGACTTCTATGCCAATCAATATGCTCAGGAAATAAGTTGGTAAAAAGCACAATCTTTGGTGACACGCTCAAATCGCTGCATTGATAAGATGACAATTCGCACACCACATAATCATGTTCTTCTTGCAATAACTCAATCAGCGGACGACCAATATTTCCTCCTAATGCTACATTTTTACCCAAAGTGAGCAAGGCATGATATAATAATGAACTTGTTGTACTTTTACCCTTAGAGCCAGTCACGCCAATCACTGTTATTTGAGGGCGATTTTTTATCATCTCTGACAAAAATATATCTGATGATGATGTCACCTTCACCCCTCTCTTCTTGGCTTGTACTATCTCTTCTTTATAAATACTCACTCCTGGGGAACGGATAATGATATCAATTTCATTCAGCAAGTCATCAATATCTTTGCCGTGATAAATTTTTAATTCCGATTGGGCAATTTCAGAATCATTATATAAATATAAATTTTGATACTTTACATTGGCTTTAATAAACTCGGTTAAAGCCAAACCTTCTTTACCCAGCCCCCATATCAGCAGGTTTTTATTTTGCAATTCTGATAACAGCATTAGAGATATTCCTTAAATTTTTTCGGCAAACAATGTTTTTCTGATGGTGTAAAGACTTGTTCTTGCCATTTTTGTAAGGTACCCAATCCGTATTTTTGTTCAACCAAAGGGAAAAGCTCTTTTACAAGTGGCTCATTCTGCCATTGCGGATTTTGCGATAACAAATACATGGCAATGCAACATTCTTCCAGTTCTCCGACACATTCAAACGGCTTATGATTGCATAAACCGAGCAGTTCTTCGAAACCTTGCTTTTGTGACACATCTGCCAAAATATTCTTACCAACGGCTTTAATTAAATCTTCTTTGTCCATAAACGGAGCCAAAGCCAAAAAGACAAAACGGCATTTATCACATTCACCGCACCAGCGCTCTAATCTTTTTTCTTTATCTATTTTAAAAGCCTTGTTACAACTGGTGAAAACCTGATGATAAGGCTTTAATTGAGCAAACCGTCTGGCAATATCCAATTCTGATAACGGACGCAAAAAAGAAAAATAGTTAAAGTTTGCAAGCATATATTTATGATTAAAATCATTAAACATCTGCTCAAACTCTATTGATTTGCTCCATTGATGATTGACCTCAAAATGGTCATCTCTGACTAAGTTTCCCACATTGGCTGAACGCTCATTTCCCATGGCAACTTTGTCATAACCATAAAGAACCGCCGCCATAGTCATACAAAAGGCATAAATGCCGCTTATTGGTACATGACCATTATAAACCCCTTCTTTACCATTTAAGGCAATCAAATCCGGAGAGATGGTACGCGTAAACTCAATATCCGGACAACCAGATACTTCGATGCATTCTTTTATCGGGCGCGGGCGACCTTGAGCAATACAGATTACTTTTTCGCCATGATTTTTCAAAGTTTCCAAAACCACATTAGAATCTTTACCTCCGCCAATCGGCACGGCGGTTAAATCCGGCAAATTTATAGTTGAAGCCTCTTCTACACTTGATTTTTCAGCATAAGGAAAATTTATCTTTCCGCTTAAGTTCAAGCCATTACGCCAAGAAAATTCGCCTAAACCTTTTTCATAAAAAGTTTTGAAAAACTCTGCTTGTTCTGTATTTAGTTCGCCGGTTTCTATCACCATCTTTTCGGGAACGAAAGCTTTATAATAGCTGATACCGCAAGCTATATGCAAAAAGAACAAGATTTTTTCTATTGCCGCTTTTTCCTCATTGCTTAAATTGGTTCTTGCTTTCTGAAACTTTATTGTTTCCGTAAAAAAATAAGCTTCATCGAATGCATAATCCAAGAATGCCGTTGCTAATTTTTCATCATAGCGACAAGCAACAAAGCGAAAACAAGAGATATTATTCACCCTCTTTATCCTCAGATTTTTTGCCTTTAGCCTTTTTGCTCTTTTTTTCTTCTGCTTTGACTTCACTTTGCAACTTTTTCAGTAAAGCCTTTTTGATATCAGCATCACCAAAGGTAATGGTCTGTTGCGGGAATGGAATTTCTATGCCTTCTTCTCTGAAACGGCGATCAATTTCAAAGCGCAAATCACTCGGAATAATCCAACCGGTCCAAATATCACTGGTGTAGCAACGCAATTCAAAATCCAAACTGCTGGGGCCAAAATCTTTGAACACAACGCTGGGAGCCGGTTTCTTTAATACTCGTTTATGATTTTCTGCGCACTCGAGTAAGATTTCGGCAACTCGGCGCGTATCTGAGCCATAAGCCACACCAACATTTATTGACATACGAGAAGAATTGTCGCTATGGGTTAAGTTGGTGACTGTGGTTGAAAGCAAATTTGCATTCGGAATAATCAAACTGGTTTTCTTAAATGTTTCTACCTCTGTGGCTCGAATGTTAATTTGTTTAACTCGTCCTTCTTCACCATTAATGCTGACCCAATCGCCAACTTTTATCGGACGTTCAAACAGAAGGATAATACCTGATACAAAGTTATTTACCACATTTTGTAAGCCTAAACCGATACCAACTGATAATGCACCGGCAATCAATGCAAGGTTTCCTAAATCGCCCCCCATGATGGCTATGGCTAACAATGCCGATAAAACATAGCCAATTGACCCAAAACCTGATTCTAATGAGGCTTTGATGCCTTCATCAATTTCCATTTTATTCAAAACATTGCCAACCAGACGGCGTTTCAATGCTTTGACAACATTAACGGCAACAAAGAAAATGACAATGCCTAAGAAAATGGATAACAAAGAAATTTTAATGCCGCCGACATGGAAGCCGGTAAATAATTTATAAATTCCACGATTGAGGATTTCTACCGAAACGCCCCACAATGCTAACACCAAATAAACTGCCGCTAAAACGAACAAAGGATCTACAACCAAACTTATCCAGAAATTGAGTTTGGATAAAATTCTTCTTTTAATGCGGAAATTTTTGGCCCAAAAACGCATTAACAAAACGCGGTGCATAATCTCTTCAAAAGCCTTGCGAACAATGAACAAGAAGCCCAATAAGATGCAGGTCATAATCAAATGATTTAAGACAAAGGCCGATAAAAATGGATATCCGCAAATGGCTATCAAACACAAAATGATTGCTGAAAGCGTGGTAAAGAAAGTGATTCTAAAGGTAGAGCTTTCGCCATCATCTTCTTGGGTTTCTTCATTTTCTTCTTCAGGATTTTCATCCTCAACTTCTGGCAGTCCATCCCACAAACTGCGACGAATAATCAACCAAATGAAAAAGGCCTTTACAAAGCAACCTATTGCACTGATATAAGATGAAAGTTCTATGCTATAATCCGAACGGTCAGCCATATATTCTAAAAAGCCGAACAGACCTATGGTATATATCATGCCATAAAAAGCAGAAGCCAAACTTAAAGCTTTTTCATTATTAACATTTACCAAACGCCATTTTTCATTATAAGGCGCAAAAACTACTCGCGCAATGGCCCTACCTAACAAAACGTATAAAGAAAAGAATAAAAAGCTACCAACAACTGAGGCAAAATAACCACTTATTATTTCGGCAGAGGCAATCCAAATCAACATACCAACGATGATACATGACGGAATTACGCCATAGCCAATGGCAACACAGATTGCTGCCGAAACTTTTTTACCATATCTTGGATGCTCAATATCGTTATTATAACCAAATTTGCGCATAATTAACAAACGCAAATAAACACCCAAAACCAAGCTCAGAACAAAGATAAAAAATACCGGCAAAACATTGCTGAAAACTTTGGATTTTTCCGTATGGTTTAAACCTTCATACCAGTTTATCGGAGAATAGATTATATCATAAACAAAACTCAACAGATATTTATTGGCTTCGAACAAATTGGCCGGATTTATTAAAGGTTTTTGCTTGTTAAACAAATTGCCGAACAATTCCATGCTACGCAAATTAAGGATACGTGTATCTATTTCATCCAAACGAGCCAAAATTACATCAGCTTCGGCCACTTTTCCTTTTTGCGTATCTAATTCAGAGGAAAACTCTTTGCGTTTTTGGGCTAATAGCTTTGACTCTTTTCCGCCTTCCGGTGCTTCGCCCAAAGCATCTAGCTTCTTTTGCGTATATTGCATATCTTGTTCTAAATTTTTCTTAGAATCTAATGCCAATTGGCGCATGGTTGAAGATAGGCGAATGCTGGCCTGCAAATAATCCGGCTTTGCCGAACCGCTTTTTAATATCTTATCCATGTCATTTAACATGGTACTGAATTTGAGATAATTAAATTCAGTTAAGGTTTCTCCCGTTTGTGTGGTTTGGGTTTGTCCTTGAGCCCACACATTGTCTGCGCTCCAAACAAGGCAGAAAAATGAAAAAAGCAAAAGCGGTAAAATCTTTTTCATCGGAATATTCCTTGATGCTTAATGATAATAAATTATTTTCCTAACATTAATTTCATAACATTAAATGCGTTTTTGGCAACCCCTACACGCAAGTTATCGGCAACACACCAGAAGCTGATGCCATTTTCAACCGAAACATCTTGTCGCAAGCGGCTGACATAGACCTCATTTTCACCTTGAACATCACTCATGGTGACATATCCGCCGTTGACATGTTTGTCAAAAACGACCACACCTTCAGTTTTGCTCATAAGGGTGCGAACGTCTTCTACATCCACCTCATCGGCACATTCTACGTTAACGAACAATCCGCAACCGATAAAGGCCGGTATGACTGCGCAGTTAGCATGAACTTTAACATTGGCATTTAAAACTTTTTTGGTTTCGGCATTCAAAGCCCATTCGGTTTGAGTTTCATCGCCTAAAAATTCGCCAACTTGCGGAATGACGTTAAAGGCAATTTGTTTATTGAAAACTTGTTGATCATCCACCAGAGAATCGTTCATATAAATTTTTCTGACCTGATTAAAAAGTTCGTCCATGCCTTCTTTGCCATAAACCGAGGTCGAACTATATGAGGTAACAACCAATCTGTTAATCAGGTATTTTTCATTAACCTTGCTCAACGGCAACAACATTTGGGTAACAGCGGCAGAAGGAATCGAGACCAAACCACGTTTTGCCTCGTTGACCTTGGCATCATTCACTCCAGCTACAATCATCGGTACATCTTCTTCGGCAAAAAAGGCTGAAGATGTATCAATCACCTTAATTTTCTTATTCAAAGCCTTAGGAACATAGCGTTTTGCCAGTTCATCAGTGGTGGCAAAAATGGCTACATCAGTTTTGCTAAAATCAAAATCATCAAGATTATAGACGTCTAAATCATCATCTTCACCATAGGAAACTTGGTTACCTAAAGCTGATTTATAATCGACGGCAAAAACATCTTTAGCTTTGATGCCGTCTTCTTCCAAAAAGCTCAAAATTTCTCGTCCGACGCTTTCCATTACGCCGACAACAGCAATCTTTGTCATTTGCGAATCATCCTTATTTATTATAAATTCTTTTTTATTCCCTCTATATCATCTTTTTTTTAGCTTACCAACATTTTTTTCAAAAACTTTTACTTTTCTTTCTTGACGTATTTTGGACAAAATGCTATATTTATCTCGTTTTAAGATTATTGTTGTTATTACTTTGAATAGATTGATTGATTCTTTGTCACAGGGGAAGCAGTCGGTTGGTTTTTGGCGATGATGATAATAGCTTAAGGCTCTTGCTCCGAAAATCGGGTAAGATAATTTATTCATTTAATTTTTTATTTATGAAAAATTTTAGTTTTACGGCAATTGTCATTGCCATCGTTGCGCCATTCATTAAACTTTTTCCGGCATGGGCACTAAAGTACACAAAAAAATCAAACAAGTATGCTGAGAAGTTCCAGCTATCGGCTATTGAAGAGGAAAAGTATCTCTTAAAGCATCCGCAATCGGCAGCATGGGTTGTAGAAAGAATTTGGCACTTGCAAACACGCAAGTATTTCTTCAAGCCTAATGATATCAGGCCTGATTTGCTTGAAATTTTTATCAGCGACATCACTAATGGCACAATCTTTGATGCTGCTTATGAAATCGTCCCTATGGAGGCAATTAGGGCTAAAAGCTATACGCTTGATGCCGAACGCATTATCAAAGTGTGTAATGATAATGTAAATTGTCTCTACACTCTTGCCGACAAGCAGCCGCAAAGTTTTACGGTCGACGTAGTTAGGAGATTAGCCCCAAATTGTCAAGAGGCTTATTTTTCTTATATCTTTACAAAATGCCAATGGGAAAAATTGATAGAATTGGACATTGTCCTTTTTGATGAAGCCAAGAAAAATGAAGTGGCTCAAAATTGCCTTTCTTTTTTAATGGGGTTAAAAAATTACCAACCGAACCTATCTGCAGAACAATTAAGCACTCTCGGCGACAAATTTGAGAAGTGGTGTCAACATGCAGATCCATTTATCGTAGCTCAAAAAATGGCTGGATATTGGTGTAAAAATAAGGATTTTCAAGCCATTGACCGATTACTTGATCGCTTGTTGGAGATTGAAGATTCCTCAAAGCGTAATGATTGGGCGCGAGAATTGCTGAAAATGATACCTGCGGACACGGCATATTATGCTAATAATTTAATTCTTTTATTGAATTGTGGCATTGCTTGTCCTTTTGCATTTCAGCATTTATTCGACCAAAAAGATACTGCAAATATAGACTTCAACTTAGAGCTTTGCATCGGACAAAAGCTTGAAGGGAAAATTCCCGAACGTATTTTTGAGCTCTTAACCATACAACAAAAGGAAAAACTTTTGATTGCATTGGCGGAAGACAGCATGCTTTCTAAAGAAATGCTTGCGCAAGCTCCCAATAATAGAACGACTCAAAAATTATTAAACATTTTGGAAGAGAAAGCTCAAATCAAATGGTTTAAGCCTTTACTTGGGTGCTTCATAAATGAGGAATCAGTTAAAATCCTTGAAAACTATTTCAAAACTGGAAAAATCTATGGAACACTCCAAGATTTAACCTTTAGGGATAATAAATGGGTTCACATTTTTGTTGAGCATAATTGGTATGATAAAAAGCATAAGCTCAAACTGATGCAGAGTATATTTGTGGATGAAATTCTGAATTTCATGCAAAAATACGGCATAACCCAAACTCAGTTTGAGGCTTTATTAACCGGTGAAAATGCTCATTTGGCTCCTAAAGCAAAACTTTATCTGGAAAAAGAAGCCACCTTAGAAGACGGAATTTAATCAATCTAGCCATACTTTACAAATTAAAACACTCTGGCTTGTGAAAGTCGGAGTGTTTTCTTTTAAAAACAACCCCTTACCCTTACAAATTTATCGCCTCCTTTAATTTTCGGTTGCAAAAAAAAAAAAACGTTTATCATGAATAGTATAGGCTTTAATTCTTATTATTTCATGGAGGCGTGTTATGAAACATTCTGTTCTTTGTTTATCTTCAGTGCT
>CALXVY010000017.1 GCA_944392255.1 uncultured Alphaproteobacteria bacterium
CTTAAGGCACGGGAGAGTAGGTCGTTGCCAGATCTTCTAACTGCATTGTTTCCCTTCTTGTTTATTGTTGTTTATATGAAAAACCTCTTCCCTTATAGAAGAGGTTTTTTTTGTGTCTGAAAAGTTCTTATGTTCGGAAATACCTTCTTAAAAAAACTCCGCTTTAATGGTGGTTGAATATAAAGATGTTGGAACAACCACACTCCATGCCAACAAGCATCGTTTCCAGAAGGTTCGTAGCTGATTTAGTTCCTTGCTTTACCTAGGGATAGCTTTTATAAGTTAATTATATATTCCTTATCATTGCTCTATCAATTTCCTCTGCTCGGAATAAGTCTTTCTCTTCCTTGGTTAATATCTTTGTCTGCGCAATGAATATAGCTCAACTTAATGATAGAAATAAGAAGCAAGGAACAAAGGTTATTTGCAAAGCGATAAATTTATTTTGTGATATTTTTCTTAAGTTCTTCACGAGCTTTTTGTTGTTTTTTACGTTTTTCCAAATTTTTTTGCAAAGCTTTTGCTTCACGTTCAAAACGAAGTTCAGAACGTTTTTTATTTTCTTTTTGTACTGGTTCTGTCATTTATTTTCTCCAAATAACTCATAAACACAATATAAAAGGATATATTTAATAAATGGATAAGAATTGCAAGATTAAAAAAATATGTTAAAATAAAAGAATATAACGCATAAAAAGGAGGTCTGATGTCAAAATCACATTTGCTAGGCGCAGAATATTCTAAACACAGCACCCATTTTCGAGTGGCCTCCGAACACGCACAGAAAATAGAATTATGCCTTTTTTCAGAAGATGAAAAAACAGAAACACGTATCCCGATGGAGCAAGAGGGTGACATTTGGCAAGTTGAAGTTGATAAAATCAAAGAAGGTCAAAAATACGGATACCGAGCCTATGGAGACTATAATCCAGAAGAAGGTTTATTTTTCAATCCGCATAAATTAGCAATGGATCCCTATGCATTGGAAGTTTCTACCAGCTTTAAGCATTGGCAATCAGAAGATTTGAGCGTTGAAAACGAAATCGACACGGCAAGATTGATGCCCAAAGCTGTGGTTATTGATAAAAGTAAAATTTTTAATCAGGAAAAATATCCCTATCTTTTCCAAAAGCCAAAATTTAAAATTGGCAGCAATATTATTTATGAAACACATATTAAAAATTTTTCTTATTTAAATACTAATATTTCGAAAGAAAAAAGAGGTCGATTGTCTGCTTTAGCAGATGATTGGACAATTGAATATTTGCAAAAAATTGGGGTGAATAATGTAGAATTAATGCCCATAAACCCAACATGTCCGGGGCGGCAAATTCCGGAAATTGATGGAAGATTTGATAGTTGGGGCTATAATCCTTATTGTTATTTTGCCATAGACCCGCGTTATGGAAATTTGCAAGATATGGTAGAAGCAATCAATAAGCTTCATCAAAACGGAATAAAAGTGACGGTTGATGCGGTTTTAAATCATACCGGAGAGCATGCGGCTCGTGGCTACTGGAACCGAGCTTTATCTTTTAAATTGTTGGATAGTCCAAATTATTATAGGCCGGCAGGAAATAATAAAGCTGATTATATGAATACAACCGGCTGTCATAATAATTTTAATCTGGATTCAAAACTAGGACATAAGTTATTACACGATTATATCAATCACATGCATGCTTTGGGGTTTGATGGCATTCGCTGGGATTTAGCCGGAGATAATGCATTAAATCAATATGGAGAATTCCAAGACAAAGGTGCTTTTGTTCAAGAATTGCATCGAGCTGTAAATGATTTAAAAATGGAAATATACGTGGAACCATGGAGTGCCATGGGCGGTAATTATACCGGACGTTTTTCTCGCTTGGTTCCGGGAATAAAAGAATGGAGTGACAAGCGTAGAGATTTTATGGCAGATTTTTTCAGCGCCAGAGAAAATATGGCGGGCGAATTTGGACGTCAAGTATCAGGCTCCGCAATTTCTGATAATCAGAAACAAGAAACAGCTATGGTTGGTACAGCATTCACGCATGATGGTTTTAGCTTAGTTGGGGCATTTAAATATCATAAAGATACTACGGATAATGGAGAACAAGGGCGTGATGGAAGTGCTGATAATTATGCAAAATCCTACAATGAAGAAGAATTATATCGACGTTCGGCAACGGCAGCAGCCTTAAATATATTAAGTAAAGGCATTCCGCTTATGAGAAACGGAGATGAGAGAAGCTATGGCAGCCCGAATAATAATCCATATTGTATAGATGATCATACAGTATGGTTGCAATGGAAAAATATGAGCGAGAGTGAAAAGAAATTATTTAAACAAATTTGCCGCCTAAACGCTCTGCGGCAACAACATCCGATTTTTACAGATTTAAGCTTATTTACAGGAAAAGAAATTTCAGAAAACGGTGCCAAAGACATCACTTGGCTGCGTCCGGATGGTAATGAAATGACAGTTGCTGAATGGACATTGCCGTATCATAAAACCGGAGCATATATGCTTAACGGAGCGGCAACGGCCAATAGAGATTCTGATGATGATTTTTTAATTATGGTTTCTGGAGACAATTATCATACCATAAATTATAAACTACCGACACCTCCGTCAGGAGGAAAATGGCAATTGCTGTTAGACACATCTGAAGGCGAATTTAGCAAAGAAGTTAGACAATTTGATGCCGGCAGCGAATATGCACTAAAACCATATTCTTTTGTTATAATGACGAAGAAAAAATCAAAAACCAGAGTAAATCAGCGGGCATTGGCGGCCAGAATAGCTCAAAAAAACAGAAATCAAAGATAAAGTTTAGATTTGCAATAAAAAATTAAACTCTTTCTTTTATAAAAAACTACATATCTAATAATTTTATAAAGAGGAATAAAATGAAAAAATATTGCTTTATATTGGGAATGATTGCAGTTTTGAGCTGTTGTGCCGAGTTGGATAAATATATCAATGTTGGAGAAAATGCATCTGCACAAGAAAAATTCAGAGCTTGTGCGTTGGTCGAAGCTCAAGCAAAATTAAAAAATGGTACCTTGTTTGCTCAAGATATGACAACAACAAAAAATGAAATCGTCAATACTTGTTTGAAGAAGATGGCATTGCAAGCTGCCGGTATTGATTCTGAAGCCGAGAGTATTGCTTCAAGCATTATCAATGGGTTGAGAGCCGCACAATAGTTTAAGAAAAAGAAAATAGATTAATTAATGCAAAAAAAGTTATCTTCTACAACTGTAATCAAACTTCTTTTGGCCATATTTATTGGCGGTTACAGCAGCTTGTCTTTAGAATTGATTGTTTTAAGACAGTTGAGTAGCTTTGTCGGTACCACTACCATAACGGTATCAATTGTAATGGGGTGCTTTTTGGCCTTTATGTCGATAGGATATTATCATGGCTCAATAATGAGCGTTAGAAATAATAGTATTCGCCAACAATCAAGCAAAGGTTTTTATCTTATTGCATTAATCTCCATCTTAGCTTCATCATATATTTTGATGGATATATACTTTTTTTTGCTGAATGCATTAGGAATAAACATAAATGTAATTCAGACCGCAATCTATTCTTTAGTATTTTTATCCTATGGTCCATATTTATTTGGCAAAATTACGGCACTGCTGAGTCGCTACCTCCATTATCGAGATAGAAATTATACAGGAAAAATCATGGCGGTAGATACGTTAGGATCCGTTTTGGGTTCGTTGCTTACTTCTTTATGCTTAATGCCGTTTATAGGGGTGAATTATAGCATATTAGTTTTGGTTGTGGCAAATGTCATTGGGGCGTTTTTAGTATCTCGAAAACATCAATATAACTATATTAACGCAATTATATTGATTACAATGACCTATATGTTAAATCGTAATGCCCTATTGCAAGATATATATAATATTGTAGAGAATAATGCTGTTTCAACGATTAGTATTTATGATTATGATCAAGGAAAATCAAAAATCATGGAAATAAATCGTTCTTTATCATCAAAGATATCAGCCGAGCATGATTTAAATTTTCCATATATAAATTTTATAAATGATAATTTTGTATCTACAATTCCACAAGGAGAAAGGAAAGATATACTTGTTGTTGGCGCCGGAGGTTTTACGGTCGGACTAAATGATTTGAAGAACAATTATATATATGTAGATATAGATAAAGAATTGCAAAAAAGAGCAGAAGAAGATTTTTTGCATAGAAAATTAAGTCCGAATAAAAAATTTATTGTCCAAGATGCCAACCAATTTTTTAAAGAAACAACTCAAAAATATGATTTAATAATTCTTGATACATACTCATCACAAAGATATATTCCGCAAGAATTGATTACTAAAGAGTATTTCACGCGAGCCAAAAATGCTTTAAAAGACGGTGGAATATTAGTTCTAAATGCAATAGTTTCGGCCAATTTTGCCGACGATTTCAGTATGAATTTGGATAATACATTGAGATTAGTCTTCTTACACAATTTACGTTCTCAAACCGTAAGAAATTTTAATGCATGGTCAAAAAACGATAAAGCCAATCTGATGTACGTATATTATCATCATGCCAATCCGCAAAAGATATATAGCATAAACAAAAATGCTTCATTTTATGATTATGAAATGATAGATTTTGATTAAGCAAATATGTTAACGTGTTAAGCCTTGACCGCTATTTCCGCCAAAAATAGGCGTAGTGGCACGCATGGTTTCTAACAGACGCGCCATATATTTAATTTGTTCGCGGGAAGAAAGTTGAGCCAATTCTTGCCCTGTATAGGTGTTGGGTGTAAAACGCTGATGTCCGGACCATAACAAACGCATGCTGTCAGCATCTTGCAAACAATCCAAAACAGGGTTGTTTGCCGGACGCGAAGATGAATTATGAAAAACAACCGCTTCTATAATCTGCTGTTGTTGTTCAGGAGATACCAAATCTTTATCAGGATAAGTTTTGAAAAAAGCTTCAGCAATAGGTTTGCAGTTAATCCCATGATTGACGTCTTTGCCATCTGTTGTGCGTGCGCAGTCATGCAAAGCTGCCGCTAATAAAATCGGCAAAGGGTTGCAGTTTTCTTTGAGGGCAATATCAATGGAGAGCATCGCCACTTGCTCGGTGTGCCACAAACCATGATATTGTAGATTGTTCTTTTTTTGCCAAGAGATTTTTTCAATTTTGGGCATCAACATCTGGTTAAAATATTTCATATAAATATTTTTCAGATATTCTTTATCAAAATTGCTCACATTTTCTTTGCCCAAAGCAATATTTTTGATATCCATTTTTTCAATTTGTCCGAGCAAGCAATATTGCTGATCTCTTTTATATCTGCGATATTGTTCGGTATAACGTGCAATATCGTTTTGGTGTAGGTTTTGATTAATTTGATAGATAATGAGTTTACGCAAATCTGTGGTAGAAATTTTCAAATGTCCGTTATTGGCAAACTTAGGGTTTGCGCGCACATTATATTCCATATGGTGAGCCACGGCGCGACACTCTTCATCAGAAGGGAGATAGTGTGTTTTTTGAACAATGGCATTAAACACATCTTGATTAAAATCTTGCTGAGTATACATCAAAAAAATCTCCTTATGGCAAGATTATAGCATATTTTTTTAGAAAGAACAATGAGGTAAAAAAAACACCCTGACCAAAAGCATGATCAGGGTGTTTCGTTAGAAAAATCCAAAGACTACGCTAAGTCTTTGATGTTTAGTATCCGTTTGCTTTCTTCCGGATGTTCTTTCACCCAAGAAGAAATCTCTTCAAACTTTTCAAAGTTTTGAAGAGCTTCCGGCAAGCGCTGGCGGAAGTTAAGATTAAAAGCAATGCCCAACATCTCTTCTGGCGTTTTATACCACCGGTTAAGGGTGGCAAGAAGCTGGTCCTTTTCCCAAAGGTCATTTTTGTGCTTATTAAAATCGGTGGCATAAAAATATTTAAGAGGAACTTTATATTCCTCTTTGTCCACAGTCACCAGCAGACTTTTTCTTTCATCTCCGCCGATCGCGCATAGTCCATCGGCTATGTTATCCCATTCTAAAAAGAGCGAGATAATAAGGCTCCTTCCGCTGAAAGAGGCGTTGACAATATTTTCCGTTTCGGTATCTGTGTCTATCACAGACCCGTTTGAATACCAACTGTAATCATCAAGTTTGGCATTATAAATTTCTTTTTCCTTTAAAGGGAAGAAAGAGAAAATATTTTCTGCTACATTGTTTTTAGCCATAGCTTTACTTGTTTTTTACTTCTCAAAACATTTAATTAGATATTCTCACAAATTTTGCTGTTTTAGGGATTATTTCAATTTTAAGTCATAACCTACTATCATCTTCAGTCATGGGGCGGTTTTGCAGAATGCCCGATGAAATAATGTAAAACCAAAATAAGCTATCTTTTCTAACAAGTTTGTAAAGAGAAGACACCGCAAATCCATTGAATGAACAATATCTTTGCGATTTATTATAATAATTATCTTAATTCTAAATTGAACAATTTTTAATATACCATATTTTTAGTATCTTGCAAATGACAAAATTCTGGACAGAAAATGACTTTGTATATTGGCAAAATCAATATTGATGTTTTGGAGAGGCTATGCTAGTTTAAAAAAAACAATTTTGAGGGAATAAGAAAGATGAATGATAATGGCTTTATTTGTTTAAGCAACGCCAAAGCAGAATGCAAAATCTCGCTCTGGGGCGGAAATTTGTTGTCTTATCGACCGCTGAACGAAGAATATGATGTTTTTTGGCTTGGCGATTTGAATAAGTTTGACAATGTGCAAGCCATTCGTGGTGGTATTCCGGTTTGTTGGCCGCGTTTTGCTGAAGAAGCGTTGAATAATCACTTGCCTCGTCATGGTTTTGCTCGTCTTTCCACTTGGGCTTTGCAAAATGTGAATGTGGATGAAAACAAAATGGAAGCCGAACTCTCTTTGACGCCCGATGTTAAATATAATCTCAATATATCGGCAAGACTTTTAATTAAAATCACCGATAAATTGGAATATGCGCTGGAAACCACCAATTTGAGCGATGAAGGATTCACTTTCAGCGAAGCTCTGCACGCTTATTTTAATGTCAGTTCAGTGAATGATATTGAGATTAAAGGTTTGTCCGGTCATCAATATAAGAACTCGTTAGATGGCAAAATTTATACCTTGGATAAAGATTTGCAAATCGAAGGTGAGTTTGACTCCATTTTCTTAAATCAAGTTGAGCCGGTTAAAATCGTCGATAAAGCCTATAATCGCGAAATTGTTATGGAAAAACAAGGCTCCCAAACAACGGTGGTGTGGAATCCCGCCAAAGATTTAGCCGAGATGAGCCAAAAGCAATATAAAACCTTTGTTTGCGTAGAACCATCAAATGTGGGGGACTATTGCGTCAAACTCGCCCCCCATAGCAAACACACAATTGCAGCAACGATAAATGTACAAAAGCTGAAATAAGCGGATAAAACTTATGGACTTATTCTTTTTCTGTCAAAGTATAATTTAATTTGCTTTGAATTTCTTTCATGTCTTTATCAAGCATTATCAGTTTATTGCCTTGAGATAAAAAGTTCATTGTTTCTTCTTTATTGTTGAAAGGAACAAATTGGAGAATGGTTGCGTTTTTATCTTCGGCACTGCCTTTTAAGGTATATTGTCTGCCGGCAAAATCAAAAGACACATCTTTTCCTTGCTGTGCTTCTAAATATGTTAATTTGGCTTTGAATATACCGTCTCCACTGTTTTTGTAGCTGTATAAGGTAATATTATAAACAATTCCCGGATTTGAGGCGGCCGGCAAAGTCCCTTCAAACACGCGTGTTTGCAATTCACCGCAACCCTCAAATTTTTGCAATAAATTAGGCAAATCATTCAAATCTTGTATGTTGGGATTTTTATCCACGCGATAATAATCAACTTGATATTTCCTAAATTTTTCTAATTTCATAACATAAGGCGTAAGCTCTATAATATCCAGAGTATCGGTAAAATCAATCGTTTGCCCGTTTCCAATACTCATGCCATGCAAAATAAGTTGCTTATCTTTTTGTTCCCAGCTTTTGTATTTTAAGGTTTCCATGCCGATAGAAGAGGCGGTTCCGTCTGCATTTAAATTGATTCCTTGTACAATTTGTTTATTAACCGGCATGATTTCTACCCAATGCCCAACAAGCAAATTTTCTTGCTTATTCATATCGCAAGCATTCAGTAAAAACATCAAAAAAAGCAGAGAATAAAATTTTTTCATGAGATTACTCCTTTAACAATATTCATATCATTTGTTTTTATCTTTCGCTTGTCAAGGAAATTATATAATTAAAAAAGAAATTACGAGAAAGAAAATTCTTAAAAATGTTGTGTACGACTAAAGCAATTATCGGACTAATTTAACGAACCAATTACAGAAAAAGATAAAACTATTCAGAGATAACTTTCCAAAGTTCAGGAAAGGTTGAGCCGATAGTGTTGTAAACAAAGTGTCCTTTATTTTCAAAAGAATATATCTTAATATTTTTATAAAGGGATAAAATTTTATCTACGCTATCTAAAATCGACTTTTCATCATCGGTAGAATAAAATAGAGATACTTCTTTAATATTGTTTAAGGCTTCAACTTTCATTTGAAAATCTAAAAAATCGCCACATTCTTTTTCAATATCTAACCATGGAGCAACAAAAATAAGCTTGTCTAATTTAGTTTTAGGATTATGTTGCAACCATTTCAACATAAATCCAGCACCCGCACTGTGTCCGATAATGATTTTGACATCTTCATTATAAAAATTTTCAAATGTTTTGAGCCATTCTTCATAGTTTGGATTATAAGGATTAGGCATTTCTGGTGTTTGGCACAAAAAATTATGGCGCAAAAATTGCTTTTGTAACCATGGAAACCAATGGGCGTTTGAGAGAGAGGGCATATTTTCATCAAAAAACTCCTCTTTGTCACAAGTTCCATGTAAGATTAGTACTTCTTTCATAACATTTATCTAACTATTATTTTTAGAAATTTATATAGTAATATTTCATATAAAATAAAAAATGTAAAGGAAACAAAAAGTCCGATAAATCATCAAAAATCGCCAATTTCAAAATCTATAAAATCGGACTTTATGAAAGCCTTGGAATATATACAAAAAAAGCACCTAATTCGGTGCATTATCAAAAATGGTGCCGCTGGCAAGAAGCGGCACTGGTACATGTGGTTCCAATTCTATATCTTTGAAAGGATTGAAAATATTGACTATTTAGCGAATCGGTAGTACATAAATTAGGTACAAACTATCGGTACATGGTATTTTTTTTCAGAAGGAGTCGCTAATGGTAACAAAAGTCCCTAATTATGTAGGTTTATATAGAACAACAACTGGTATATATATTATTAGAATAGCAGCCCCTAAAGAGCTCAGAAACAGCAGAAAGCAAGTAACAAGAGAGATTAAGCGTTCTTTAAAAACAAGAGATTGGGAAACAGCTAAAGCGGCATATCATGAGTTTATGAGAAATATCAATTTAGAAGTGGTTAATTGCAGGACTAAGCCATCTAGCGACCCATATCCTATAGATAAATTTAGGCTGGATGTTTTAGAAAAAGCTTATGATTATTTTTATCAGTATAGCGAATACCTTATTCCTCAATTTTTACAGCAGATGACTTCTTCTTTTGATGACGGAAGAGAGCGTGCGGCTTCTATGGTTTTTGTCAAAAACTATATTAATGATAACATCAGAGCTCTTTCAGTAGAGTTAAACTCCAATGTATATTCAACCCAAAGCCATCAAATGGTAAAGAATTTTCTAAGTGGAAGATACAGCTTATCTCCAGACCAAGAAGAAATGGCTCTTAAGACCTTTGTAAAAGCCAAGCTGGAAGCTTTATTACATTATCAAGCAATCAATATAGATTTTGAAAAGACAAAAGAAAGTTATAGTTATCGTTTCCCCATTATCAAAGAAGCTATAGAACATCACAAAAACTATGTCGCTTCTAAATTGAGAAAAACTTCTAATAATCCAAAGAGTACCAGATTAGAGGATGTATTTTTGCGCTGGAGTAAAGAAGCAACCGGCATAGCTGAAAAGATTGCTAAAGTTAAGTCATTTATAACAATTTTTCCAGAAAAGGATGACTTAAGTCAGATTAAAAGTAGTGATATTTGCGAGTGGAAAGAGATTTTAACTCAGCTTCCAGCCGGATATACTTTAAAAAAACAGTTCAAGGGTAAAAGCATTGAAGAAATCATAGAGATGGCAGATGAAAATGATTTATCAAGAATGAAAAAAATAACAATAAACGGCTATTTGGTTGCATTTTCGGTCTTTTATAAATGGGCAAAAAATAAAAATTTGGTTGGAGATAATGCCGTTAATCCGACTAAAGATATGCTTTATTCTAAGAAAGAAACAGAGGCGGAAGCCGATAAACCAAAGGCATTTACACCTGAAAGCGTAAAAGTCTTTATAGATTATTGCAAAAAGCATTACAAAAACCAAGTTCCTGAGTTCTTTTGGTCTTCTATGATAATGCTATATTGTGGTTTGCGTCAAAAAGAGGCTTCTCAGCTCCTTATATCTGATATACAGACAAGAGATGGCTTGAGCTATATTAGAGTACAAGCTGGTGATTCTCAAACTAAATCAGTTAAAAATAAGCACTCAATAAGGAGTATTCCAATACATCAGCAACTCATAGATTGGGGCTTTCTAGAATATGTAGAACAACGAAAGAAAGCATCCAGCAGTACAGATAGATTATTTCCAAGTATTATAATGAATGATAAAGGGAACGGGGAAAGATTCTCGGCTTCAAAATATCATAATAAGTATTTTAGCAAACTATTAGAGGATGTTAATCTCTCAGGACAAGGCTATAGTTCTTATTCTCTGCGCCATACATTTACAGACTTTTTGAGAAGAGCCGGATATTCTGATGATGATATTTCATATGTTGTGGGTCATAGCTCACAAAATACCATGACATCTCATTATGGAGATTTTCATGAAACGCCAACAAGGTTTTTAGAAAAAGCCAAAGCGATGATAGATATGGTTCAATATTAAAAACATGCAAAAAAGGAGGAAAATTTCCATGAAAGTAGTATCACCTACAATCGCTCAATACGGCGGTCTATGGAGCTTAGCGGTTATTGAAGCAGGTAAAAAAGATTGTACCCCCTCTTTAGTATTAATAGATAGTATTAGAAGATATAGAAATATATTAAATAAGAAGAGTAAGACAAAAGAGGAAGAAGAGTTTATTAATACCCATAAAGAGTATTATGAGAATTTAAGAAAGCCTAAGTCATGGAGATTGTTAACGGTAGAAGAGAAGCTAGACTTTTGCGCCGATTATGCTTTTAATCAAGCAATAAAAATGCCTTATGTTATTAAACAGTCTTGTCGTAATAAAAATTTGCTGGATATAAGCGTTAGAACTTATGATTTTGGCGATTATATAATAAAAGCTCAAGATGGAAGCGGAAAAGAGACACCTTTAAGGTCTTTAGCTTCTTTTGATTGTTGTGCGGTTACGCTTCAACTTGATAAAAAATTGATTGAGAATATTAAGACTAAGGGCAAAGGAAAGTATGCTGACTATGTCAGACGGGTTATTTTTGATAAGCCATTGAGACAATTATCTAAGATATTCGGCAGAAAAATAAACTATACTTTTGTAGTTGAGAATAACAAAAACAATCCTGAGTTTCTACATATCCACGGAATATTTGACTTTACAGCAGAAGAACTGTCTTTAAAAATCAGAGATAGCGAAAGAAAAGTGATTGAAAATATTTTTCTAGAAGGTGTTTTAGGGAAAGAATATAACTCTCATCCTTTGGTTAAGACGGCAGTTGAAATAGATATGATTCACCATCCATTAGGTTGGGCAGATTATATGAGTAAAGACATAGATAATAGAGATAGGATTTATATTTCGCGTAAAGTTTTGCAAGAGGGAGCTATGCTTTATAATGAATATAGAAATGAGGTCATATCTTTAAACGAAACATTATCGAACTTAAAGCGAAGTCCTAGAAAAGCTTAAATAATATAAAGCCCTTGTTATATTCCTTGGTGCTGGAATATACCGGAAGTCCTTATAGTTAGGCTTCCTGTTTTTCTAACTATAAGACAAAGTGTTTTTAAGGATTAGAGCTTTTTCCTTTTAAAAACAAGGACATCCTTGAGGAAATATAAAAATAATGAGTTTTCAATGGCTTGTATAAGGATTATGCTTTGGCGCTGGGTGGCTGTAATCTTGCTTTTTTTATGCGTTTTAAACGCGATTTTAAAGCCGTACAGAGGTTTTTGAGAAGCTTTGCTAATTCCCCTCTTATAAAGCTTGATTTGTTGAATGATGCGGCTCTTTTGAGCTTAATTTTTCTGAAAAAATTGCTTGTAAATAAAGTTTGATTTGTTAAACTCAAACTGAATATTGCTCCTTCGAAAAGAGTAATATTTAGGGCGTCAGAAACCCTTATATAGAAGCAGTCGTGTGCACACGACTTAAAATATCGTGCCGACTTCTGTCATGGACGGATGTCGGTGAATAAGGCTATGTGCTGAATAAGCCGAGCCGTTGCTTCTATACGGTTTCTGAACATCCGCCCGCCTTTGGTCAAAAGAGCGGGTTTTGTTTTAATCATTAAACTAGGATGTGAAATCGTATGAAAATAATCTTTTTTCTTCTTATATTATACGGAATATTAAAGACTTTGTTTGAATATTGTCCAGTTGGAACATCCATTGGTGTTTTGTTATTTATTTGTTTACTTATATATCTTAAAGTAGATTCAATAGTAAAACAAAAACAGAGAACTCAAGAAAATCTTGAAAAAGAGAAGCTAAAAAAAATACAAAAGTATGACTTATTGTTAAAATATAAGCAAGATTCTTCAAAATTGATTAAAGAATTATATAAAAATGTAATCTTTCTTGTCTTACAAAATTTTAAAACGTTAGATATTAAATATCGTCAAAACGTTTTTAAGGATGATTATGGAAATGATACCCTAGATGCTTGGAATAAAGAAATTTCGTATTTTGTAGAAAAAGTGTTATTAGATAGACTTCCACGTCTTATGAAGGAGATGAACGGAACTTTTCTTCTTTTTTGTTCTGATATTCAGATGACTTTTACCTTTCCTCAAAAGGTAGATATAAATAATATAGATAAATATACTACTTGCTTTGAATTTAATTTTATCAGCAAAGACAAACAGGTAGTAAAAATGACCAAAAAATATATAGAAAGTCATATGGATGCTATGAATTTATGGGATATTGAATCTATCATAGAGACAATACAAAATTGGTCAAAATTTAATTCAAATCCTCAAAAATATATAAAAAGTAAAGGAGCAGATTTTAGTCATAAAGCTTTAAAATTATTAAGTGATAGGGAAATCTTTGTTATAAATTATAATTTTTTAACCCAAAAAGAAAGTTTAGTTAAAATTGTTAATGATATATATATGCAAATTAAAGACCATGTTTTTTCTAGTGCTGATAACTTGAATATTTCAAACATTTCTCCCTATGATTTTGAAAAAAAGTGTGCTGAAATTTTGCAGAAAATGAGTTATGAAGTGCAAGTTACAAAGGGAAGTGGAGACCAAGGTGTAGATGTTATAGCGCAAAAAAAACATAAAGTTATTGCAATTCAATGTAAAAAGTATACCAAACCGGTTGGAAATAAAGCCGTTCAAGAAGTAATAGCTGGCAAGGATTATTATGGAGCCGATTATGCTGTGGTTGTGAGCAATGCTTCATATACACCTGCCGCCAGAAAATTAGCAAGCAAATGTAATGTCCTGCTATTAAATATAAAACAATTAGAGTTTCTAGATGATTATTTACATTAGAAGATTGTATATTTCTTTAAGATTCATGTCAAAACCAACTACACTCTGATTTGACATCAAAAAAGTGTAAAAAGTAAGTGGAATATCCTTGGCTTTTTACACCTGTAAAGTATAATCTATAATATAGTTTATACAGATAGATTCGTTTTACAGGAGAAACAAGATGATTTTCAATTATATCAGAGTAAGTACAGCTTTACAAAATATAGATAGACAGTTGGTCGGTATTGCTTGCGATAGAGAATATATGGACAAGCTATCCGGTAAAGATACAAATAGACCTCAACTTCAAGCCATGATTGATAATCTAAGAGAGGGAGATATTGTTAATGTCCACTCAATGGATAGACTTGCTCGTAATGTTCAAGACCTTTTAGCTTTGATTGATACAATAATTAATAAAGGCGCAAAGATAAAATTCCATAAAGAAAACCTAACTTTTGAAGCAAATAAGAAAACAGATGCTTTTCAAAAGCTCATGTTAACCTTATTAGGGGCTGTATCTGAATTTGAAAGAGAGATAATCTTAGAAAGACAAAGAGAAGGAATTGCTATAGCAAAGCAAAAGGGCAAGTATAAGGGTGGACAGAAAAAGCTATCAGAAGAACAAATAAAAGAAATCAAGGCGCAGGTAGAAGAAAACAAGCTGCCTATAACTGAAATAGCCAGACAATACAAAATTACTCGTCAGACGGTTTATAATCTGATTAGATAATGTCTATTTTCTTTTTCTTTTTGCAAATAAAGGATGTAATATAAATACTATATCGTCATCAAAATCTAATTGAGATAGTTTGGGTTTATCGGCATTTGAATATAGTATTGTTCCGTCAGGAAATTCTATTCCAATAACGCCAATAATAAATAATGTATTAATTAAATTTTTAATATTTACATTAACACAATTATTATCATTTATTTTGCATTCTAAAAAAGAAACAATAAGAGGGTCATCTTGATTTTCGATATTTGAATTTAATAGCGTGTCAAGTAATGTTTTATAGTTTTCAAAAATATACTCATAATCAAAACGATTGCCCATTGACCTAATAGCTTTAATGTAACATTCAACATTGGGGTATAAGGTATACCATTCATGTTTTAATGCTGATAATCTCTCATCACAATACAGCTTCTCAGCATTAACTATATTTAACGGGGTTATATGCGTTTCCCCATCAGCTTGTTTAATACATAAATTTACAAAACTAATTACGTCTCGAGGGCGCATCATGGTTCTTTCAAGTATATAATTGTAACCTTCTGTTTCTGAAATAAAACAGTTAAAAATATGCTTAAACGAGACTTTTGTGTTTTTCTTATATTTAAATTCAAACAAATATTGTAATCTTCTATCAATTAAGCTAGTTAGAGTATCTTTGCTCCAATTCAGTTTTATTGTATATGATTCATCCTTTTCATTTTGTCGATTTGAAGCTTCAACAGTTTTTGAGAGTAAATCATTTCTCATTGCTATTAAAATCTTAACATTTGGAATGCCTATAAAAAAACGGATTGTGTCTAAGAGTGAATTAATAAGTTTGTATTTAGATTCATCATCTGTCCAATTTTCATCAAGGTTATCAATAGTTACCAAAATTTTTTTCTGCTTATTATGTTCAAAGTATTCTTTTAAAATGGAAATTAAATTCTTAAGTTGGTTTATTTGAGTTTTACTAACATATTGACTTGTTTTGGCTTGTATTTCTCTTTTTTGAGATTCCGTTAAAGAACTTGCAATTTTTGCAAAATTTGTAAATCCCATTTCAGATTCTAACTTTGCTTCTAGTTGATTGGTGATTTTTTCTTTAGTTCCTTCTGCAAAAAAGACATCATCATACTGTTTGACATAATTTTTTAGTTGTCTAATGCGGTCAGCATCGTTACTAAATCCGCATAATTCTACTAAATAGTTCTTATTATAGTAGTTAAAATAATTTTTAACAATATTAGATACAATCTCATGTAGCCATAAGAATTTATAAAATACTTCAAGGTTGATTTTTTCTTCTTTAAGTTGCCTTATGAAAGGGACATTGTCGATATATTGTAATACAAAAATATTGGGTTTTATATCTACTACAACATCAGCTTCTTCTTTTGCTTTATTAAGAAGAGCCGTTTTTCCAGCTCCGGTTCGTCCAAGAATTATCATTTTTCTATTATCATAATCTTTTATCTCTTGGTATTCAGGAGTTTTTATAAAACAAGTATCAAGAAAAAATTGGTCTGCCTCGGCGCTTAAATTTCCAATTTCCATATCTCTGCGAAATACAATATCATCAGCCATGTTATGAATCCTTCAAAATTACTTCTATCGATGATACTAACAAAAAAAGAAATAATAAAGCAAAAAAAATTATTGGTGTATAATTTTTAACGCGATAAACCAATAGATGTAAAAGGCGTTAATCAAGCAGTTTATAATCTAATGAAATAAAGATGATTAAAAAAAGGTACACAGATTAGGTACAAAAACTAGGTACAGAAACAAAAAACGCGACTTTGTAAGTCGCTGTTTTTGCATGATTTTTTAAGATGGTGCCGCTGGCAAGAATCGGACTTGCGACCCCGTCATTACCAATGACGTGCTCTACCACTGAGCTACAGCGGCGACAACGAAAGAAACATACAAACAATTATCATAAAAATCAAGTATAATTTTTACCTTTTTGTAAAAAAATTTTTTTCATAATAAAAAAAGCCCTCAAATGAGGGCTTTGTATAATTATTATCTTCCAAAAACAGCATCTTTGAGGCGTTTTAAGGTTGCTTTGGCAACAGGTCTGGCTTTTTCAGCTCCTTCAAGCAACATTTCTTCCACTTCATTAAAGTGAGCCATATAGTAATTATATTTTTCTCTTGCAGCTTTGATTTCGTTTACAACGGCATCAAGCAACATATTTTTGATGTGACCGTAACCGAGTTTACCTTGACGCAAGCCATCGCCCATTTCTTGAAGTTGCTCAGGAGTGGCAATTGATTTATAAATTTCATAAACCAAAATTTCATCCGGATTTTTAGGTTCTTCCATCGGGCGAGAGTCGGTCTTAATTGAGAAAATGGCTTTTTTTATTGCTTTATCATCTTCGAACAAAGGAATAACGTTACCATAAGATTTGCTCATCTTGCGACCGTCAATACCGGCAACTACAGCCACATTTTCGTCAAAACGATAAGTTGGCAATTTTAAAAGCTCTTTGCCATAATGAGCATTGATGGCACCGGCAATGTCGCGTGCAATTTCCACATGTTGAACTTGGTCTTTACCAACGGGAACAATATCGGAATCATAAGCCAAAATATCCGCAGCCATCAGGGTTGGGTAGGTATAAAGTCCCATGTTGATACCATCATCATCAGGTTTGCCGGCTTCGCGATTTTTATCAACGGCAGCTTTATAGGCGTGAGCCTTATTCATAAAGCCTTTAGGCGTGTAGGCATATAAAATGGTGGTAATTTCTGGAATCTCGGGAATGTCAGATTGGCGATAAAAATAAGATTTTTTCGGATCCAAACCACAAGCTAAATAAATGCAGGCAATTTCTTTGGTCATCTCGTTCAAAACGGCAGGATTCTTTTCGGCATTAATAGCGTGATAATCGGCAATAAACATATAATGTTTGCCACCTTGCGCCAAAGCTTCTTTTCCCAGTTCAATTGCCGGTTTAATGGCACCGAGATAGTTGCCGAGATGCGGCTTTCCGGTGGGTTTGACACCGGTTAAAACAGTTTTATTTTCAAACATAAAATTCTCCATATGTATCATCTTTACAAATTGGCACTAAAATAGCCTAAAGCACAAATAAAATCAAGAGATAAGGAAAGTAAAAGAAATTTTTTATTTAAGGTTGCTTAAGTGCTGAATATGTAGTATAATTTATCTTGTTAAAATAAATTACTAATTAATAATTATATAAATTATGAATTGCGGGAAGATTCAACAAGGCTATTGTCTAGCCTTTGGCAAGAAAGTGAGCTTTCTTCGCCGTAAAGGTTTTTGTCCATGTTCCAATGCCTTCGGATGGAATGGTAATGGCTATTTGGATGAAAATGACGAGCCAGTACAAAAACGTCAGGCATCGTCAGACGAAGATGGGTTCTTAGATGAAACCAAAGCGCATGATTATGAAGAATATCATGCAGCGGAGGAACGTCGTTATCAAGAAGAATGTGAACGTAAAGAAGCTGAAGATGCTGCTAAGGCGCTTTATGAACCTGAGCCAGAACCTGAAACTGAGCCAGAACCTGAGCCAGAACCTGAGCCAGAACCTGAAACTGAGCCAGAACCGAACGAAGATTATCAAGACCAAGATAATCAATACCTTGGAGAAAATCCATGGGACAATGATGACGATCAGAAAGGGTTGTTTGATGACGACAATGATGACGATCAGAAAGGGTTGTTTGATGACGACAATGATGACGATCAGAAAGGGTTGTTTGATGACGACAATGATGACGATCAGAAAGGGTTGTTTGATGACGACGATGATGACGATCAGAAAGGGTTGTTTGATGACGACAACGATGACGATCAGAAAGGGTTGTTTGATGACGACAACGATGATGATCAGAAAGGGTTGTTTGATGATGACGATGATGATCAGAAAGGGTTGTTTGATGATGACGATGATGATCAGAAAGGGTTGTTTGATGATGACGATGATGACAACAATCATCAAGATCATGATGATCAATATCAGGATGATAATCGTGATGATGAGTATGATTATGATCAAGATTATGATGATACTCCCGATGATGACGATTATGATGATGCTCCCGATGACGACGATGATGACGATGACTATGGCTGGTAAGCCTCAAAAAACCTTTGACAGTTTGCAAGCTGTCAAAGGTTTTTCTGTTTTTTAAATGCAAATTTCTGTTGTTTTTATTTCAAAAATTGATATTCTGAGCCTGTTTGAGTTAAATAACAAAATAAATAGGACAGAAAATAATGTTAGATATTAAATATATTGCCGAAAATCCGGATATCATTAAGGAAGGATTTGCCAAAAAAGGATACACTAAAGAAGATATTGATATTGATGCGTTGATTGCGCTTTACAAAGACATAAACAAATTAAAAACCTCATCACAAGCTCTGTCCGAAGAAAAAAACAAACTCAGTAACTCAATCAAATCTGCTTCCGCTGAGGAGCGTCCGGCTATCATTGCCAAAAGTAAGCAAATTGGCGAAGAATTAAAAGTTGAACAAGAAAAACTGGCTGCCGAACAAGAAAAGTTTGATATGGTTATGTGGCGCATGCCCAATATGCCGAGCCCCGAAAGTCCGGTTGGTAAAGATGATTCAGAAAATGTGGTTCGCCGTCGTGTTGGTGAATTGCCTAAGTTTGACTTTACTCCGCGCGACCATATCGAATTGATGGAATTAAATGATTGGTCTGAAATGGAACGCATTGCCAAAGTTTCTGGCTCCCGTACCTATGCTATTAAAAATGATTTGGCAAAGTTAGAATTAGCAATGCATATGATGGTTTTGGATAAATTGCGCGCCAATGGCTTTACCGTAATTACCGTTCCTTCCATTTCTAAAGAAAAACCTTTGTATGGTCAGGGTTATTTGCCGTTCTCTCGCGATGAAGTTTATTATATGCCGGCAGATGATTTATATTTGTCAGGTACAGCAGAATTGATTTTAAACTCTTTGCGCGCAGATGAAATTTTGCAAGAAAATGAATTGCCGATTCTCTATGCCGGATTTTCTCCTTGCTTTCGTCGTGAAGCCGGAGCTGCCGGAAAAGATACCAGAGGCTTGGTTCGCGTTCACCAATTTATGAAAACCGAACAATTTGTCATTTGCAAAAATGATGTGGCCGAAAGTGAAAAATGGCACAAGAAATTGTTGCAAATTTCTGAAGAAGTTTTGCAAGATTTGGAATTGCCTTATCAAGTTTTGGAAGTTTGCACCGGTGATATGGGTGCTCCGAAATATCGTCAATATGACTTGGAAGCTTGGGTTCCATCTCAAAATTGTTATCGTGAAACCCACTCTTGCTCTAATATTACCGAATGGCAAGCTCGTCGTACCAACTTGCGTTATCGTGACAATGCCGATGGCAAAGTTAAGTTTGTACATACTTTGAACAATACCGGAATTGCTACCCCGCGCGCATTGGTTCCGTTTATTGAAAATCACCAAAATGCCGATGGTACGGTTAATATTCCGGAAAAATTGCGCCCATATATGGGTGGTGTTGCCAAAATTGGTAAAAACGCATAATTGTTTTTTTACGGCAGAAAGCGTCCGCAAGGGCGCTTTTTTTGCTATCATGAGAGAAAGAAAAATGCTGAATTTGCAAGAAGTTGAATATATTTTATTTGATTGGGATAATACTTTAGCAGAAAGCAGGACTTGTCTTGTTGCAACCGTTAATGAAATATTGAAAAAATATAATTTACCGGACTGGGAACATCAAAAAGCCAAACGCAATCCCAATTTATCTTTTCGCGACAATTTTCCTAATGTTTTTGGGAAAGAATTAGCCAAACAAGCTTATCAAGAATATGCAACGTTGTATAAGAAAAATGTTGGACAGATGCTCACCTCTTTTCCCAAAGTGAAAGAAACGTTAGTGCTTTTTAAGAAGCTAGGTAAAAAAATTGTGGTTTTAACCAATAAGGACCGTCAACTACTTGATTTTGAGTTACCTTTGTTGTTTGATAAATCAATATTTGACCGCATTATTGCCGGTCATGAAGCGCCAAAAGATAAGCCCTATCCGGAACAAGCTTGGTTTGCCTTAAAAGGTTGGCTTGAGCCGGAGGCTTTCACTCCTAAAAAAGTGTGGGTTGTTGGCGATAGTGATATGGATAGCGATTGTGCCTTATCTGCACATGCGCAAGCTATTCGTATTGGCAACGCCATTTGGGGAAATGACAAACCCTTGTCTTCACAAATTGTACATTTTGATTCATTTGCAGAATTTTATAAAACACTGCAAAATTTATCAAATTAGGAAAAAGTTAAAGAGTCTGAAGTATAAAGGAAAAAGACAAAACTAAGGATTCGTTTATGAGTAATGAAGATGATGAAATAGATGTCAAAAGCAAACTCAGCAACATTATTTTGATTATATTTTTGTTGCTTGCTTTGGGCTGGATAAATTATTTATATTTTTCTAAGCATATTTCATCAAATCCGGAGCGGATTAATAATTTTATTGCCATAGATAACAATATCAATAAATTTCGTATACCGGTCAGTGCTGTTTTCTTTTATCCTTATGGTAAAGGCGGCCGTAAAATTTTGGCCTCACAGACTAATCCGCGTATTTTTGTTGTTCCCTACGCCGGTTATCTATATTCAGAAACAAATGTTGCCAAAGCCTATAATTGGTTGCGTCCATGGAAAGAAAAAATAAAAAATGTAATTTTGGTTGCTCAAAATCCGGATGCCGAATTTTCAGGCATAATTTTAAGTCAAACAAACACAAAAACAGAAAAATTAACCATAAGCAACACATTAAATGAATTATTGCAACAAAACACCTCAAGCCATATAACACATAAAAACATAAATAAGATGTTGCCGATTGCGGCTCAACTGTCACAAATAAAAAAAATCTTTGGCAATGGTATAGATTTTACCGCATTGGTATATAGTTCGGATAAAAAAACAGAAGCCACGCAGATGTTATTGCCTTTTGTGCAAGACAAACAAAGTTTGCTTATTTTCTCTGCAGATATGTCCGGTTATTATACCGAACTTGAAAACAAACAATCTTCTGAAAATATAGAATTAGTCATAAATTTGGCTCAGCAAGCACATCTTTATCCAAAAGTTTTTGATTTAGTCAATTTTGAAGACATAGCAGAACAAAATTATCGTTTATCAGAATTGAAAAATGAACAGCCATTGAGTACGTTGGAACAAGAATATGAAAGCTTGAATTCTTTTGCTCAGCTTTATGGTGTCGAATTATTAAAAATAGCCAAAGTTTCTTTAGATGAAGCTGTCGTAAATCATAAACATTTTAAGCCCGAAAGAGAAAACTTTGATGATGTTCTTTTCAATCGAGGTGCAGTTTTTGTCAGTTTGTATCAAGATGGAAAATTACGTGGACGTTCAGGCTCATTATTACCGACGCAAGCAGTAGCTTTCTCTGTTTCTCAAAATGCTTATGCGGCAGCTTTGGAAGATAAAAATTATACGCCGATTAGCAAAGAAGAACTTTCCAAAGTTAAAATAAAATTGGCGTTGCTTACAGGGTACGAACATATCGGTTATAAAAATGAAAAAGATTTGCTGAATAAATTGCAAGTAGGCAAAGACGGATTAGTGATTAGAGATGGTAACCGACAGGGAGTATTTTTACCGTCGGAATGGCGCAATTATGCAAATCCGCAAGAATTTTTAAATAATTTAAAAATAAAAGCAGGAATGAGTCCGGCATACTGGTCCAATAAAATTAAAGTATATCGTTTTAAAGCAGTGGAGATAACAAGAGATGAACATTGACGGATATGAATTAAATTTAAGTGAAGAAGAATTAGATGAAATCTTTGCCCAAAAGTTACGTCCGATAGAATTAATATCACCGGATTTTGACGGCTATAAAAATTTGCCCGAAAGTGAAAAAAAGGTTATCTCACATTTAGTTAAAGCGGCCGAAATTATGAATGATGTTTCATTAGAACAAGATCATCCGCTAAATTTGCGCTTAAAAAAAGCTTTAGAAAAAGCAGCTCCGCAAAATAGCCATGCCGCCAAAGCTTTACGCTTGTTCAATTGTTTTAACGGTGTTGCCGGATTGAATGGTTTAGATCCCAAGCCAATACAAATTTTTAAAAATGTAGGGGTCATTGCCGGACGCAATTTTTATCCAGCTGATTTAAGTGTTGATGAATTTCATCATATTATCAAAAAAATGCTGCAAGTAGGAAAAATTGAAGAAGTGCGTCGAATTTTAAGTGCTCGCACCATGGTTAGAAGAAAAGGCGATGAACTTGAAGGTATTGACTATACCAAATATTTTGAAAAAGAGTTTTCAGCCATTGCTAATGAATTGGAAGTTGCGGCTCATTATACAACCGATGAAGCATTCAAAGATTATTTAGGCTGGCAGGCACAAGCCTTAATTCAAAATAATGAAGATATGGATATGTTAGCCGATAAGCATTGGGCGGTTTTGCAAAATTCACCGTTGGAATTTACAATTAGTCGTGAAAATTATGATGATGAAATGACCCCGACCATTTGCGATAATGCAGAGTTAAAATCTATGTTGGATAATTTGGGTATAGAAGTAAATTCCAAAGATATGCTAGGCGTTCGTGTCGGTATTGTTAACAAAAAAGGTACAGATTTGTTGCTGACTTTTAAAGAACAAATGAAAAACTTGGCCGGTTTAATGCCTTATGCCGATAAATATAAGCAAAACATTGCATCTGGCAATGATTTAAAACAAACCATGGTCGATGTGGATTTGATTGCTTTAAAAGGTGATTATGCACAATGCCGCGGTGGAATAACCACAGCTCAAAACTTGCCCAATGATGATAAGCTCGCAATCAAGACCGGTGGTGGCAGAAGAAATGTATATCATCGTCAGGTGAGAATGAGCCAAGACAAAGAACGAGCCAAAAAATTATTAAATGCGCTGGTTGCAGAAAATTTGCATCAATACTATAATCCCGAGGCAGAACATATTTTTGTTATCGGACATGAGAATGGTCACTCTTTGGGTCCCGACAGCAGCTTTAAAAATTCTTTGGGTTTATACAAACATACCATTGAAGAAAACAAAGCCGATGTCGTTTCCATAGCCATGATGCCACAATATGTCAAAGCTGGTATTATTGATGAAAAGACCTTGAAAGAGGTTTATACCACATGGATTGTTCGTATTTTCTTGAAAGCCAAACCACAATTGATTCAACCACACCGCATGGGCGATTTAATCCATTTTAACTATTTGTTGGAACATGGCGCAATAAGGTTCAATGGAGATAATAAATTAGAAATTGATTTTGCCAAATTGCCGGAAGTTATGAATAAAATTTTGGCCGAAACCATTGAGGTTCAGCTTTCAAAATCAGCCGCAAAAGCTAAGGAGTTTATTGATAAATATACCGAATGGAAAGACATTCACAATTATATCGCCAAAACTTTGCAAGAAATTGGCATTAAACCTTATATTGAAATCAGGACATATTTCTAATGTATTATAGTTTTTTTGAAATATTTTCGATTGGTATCGGCCCTTCAAGTTCACATACGGTCGGACCGATGCGTGCGGCCAAAAGATATATTAAAAATTTACGTGCAGTCGGAAAGTTTAATGATTTGGCAAAAATAGAAACAACATTATATGGTTCCTTAGCCTTAACCGGTGTTGGACATGGAACAATCAAAGCAATCTGCTACGGATTGATGGGGCTTGAAGCCGATGAAATTAATCCCGAACATGCTTATATGCTGGCAATTGAACGAGATAAAACGTTGCAAGCAGACCATGAAAAAGTGATTCCTTTTGATATGGACAAAGACATCATTTTCAAAAAAGATATCTTTTTGCCCGAACATTCCAACGGGATGACTTTTAAATCTTTTGATGCCAATGATAATTTGCTTCTTGAAGAAACCTATTTTTCGGTTGGCGGAGGAACAATTGCCCGTAAAGATGAAATATCCAAACGCATTGAACGTGAGCCTTATAATGTACCATATAATTTTGATTCTTGCGCAGAATTAATTGAACTTTGTCAAAAAAATAATATGAGTATTGCTGAATTGGTTATGGCTAACGAATGCGCACTTCGCCCCAAAGAAGAAGTTGTTAATGGTATTCATAAAATCTATAGCATTATGCAAAATTCCATTGACAGAGGCATGAAAACAAGCGGCATTCTCCCTGGAGGATTAAACATACCGCGCCGAGCACATGACATTTATTTGCGCTTGGAAGAAAAATTCCGCAACAATGACTATGACCCGCTATTGATGATAGATTGGATTAATTTGTGGGGATTTGCTGTCGCCGAAGAAAATGCCAGTGGTGGGCAGATTGTTACAGCCCCGACTATGGGATCAGCCGGAGTTATGCCATCAGTTTTGCGATATTATGAACGCTTTGCCGCCAATAAATCTAAGTTTAGTGTTGAAGAAGGATTGCAAAACTTTATGCTGACAGCATCAGCCATTTGTAGTTTATATCGTAGTAATGCTTCCATTTCAGGGGCAGAAGTCGGCTGTCAAGGTGAAGTAGGCGTGGCTTGCTCTATGGCTGCTGCAGGATTGGCTGCAGCGATGGGAGGAACACCAAAACAAATAGAAAATGCCGCTGAAATTGCCATGGAACATAATTTAGGTTTGACATGTGATCCATTGTCCGGTTTGGTTCAGGTTCCCTGTATTGAGCGCAATGCTATGGGTGCGGTTAAGGCTGTTAATTCGGCACGTATAGCCATGAAAGGTGATGGTCATCACTTGGTATCACTGGATAGTGTTATTAAAACCATGTTTGATACCGGACGTGATATGAATAATAAATATAAAGAAACCTCATTGGGTGGTTTGGCAGTAAATGTTGCCAATTGCTAAATAGCAAAAAGCCTGAGTTCAAAGACTTAGGCTTTTTTTGTGCGCAAGACTACGGTTTTGCTTGCTAAAAGGCAAAAATTATAAGACTATTGGCATATCAATAACAAATAAGAGGAACAAAATGTTTAAAAAACTTTTGAGCGGAGAGTTTGGTTTAGGCGAAACTTTTTGGAAGTTTGGAATATTTGGAGTTTTGGTCGTTCATTTCTTTGTCCGTATTTTTGAGTTTTTGTTACAAAAACAAATCGGCAATTTAAGAATTGTTGATTATTATTTGCACTATTTTAATCCGATTAAATTTAACAGTTGGGCAATATTTTTTACCTTATGCTATATAGGATCCGTCATCTTTTTCTTATATTTCAGTATTTGCGTTTGGTTAGGAACTTTACGCAGTTCAGCTAATTTTGAGCGTAGCAATATATTAAAGTTTTTATCAAAATTACTCATGGCTGCATTTTTAGCTATTAATATTTGGTCAATTTTATAACTACCGGAAAACAAAAATGAAAAAGATAGTTTGTATTTTATTGGTATTGATAATAAGTGCATGTACAATCGGGGAGCTGAAGCCGGATCGCAAAAAGCTTTACGAAATGGGCAATGATATATGTGATACCAAACCGGAACGCTGCATCAACGGCATTCCATGGTAATAAAAAAAAGCTCCAGAAACGGAGCTTTTTTTATTTTTTGAATATGGCCACTTAATACGGACTTGAAATTTTTGAATTATCCATGAAGCAAGAGCTACAATCTTTATCATCAGCCAAAATTCCTTTGTTTAATATAAATTCCGGCGTTTTACCATAAAATGAATTGAGCTTTTTTGCCAAATCAATAGCTTCTTTATCACGTTGCGGATTGGCCGAAGATAAACACTTAGCAGATTTTTTTGCTTCTGTTTTGGTTTTATTTTGAACTTTATTATCTTTTTTAGGCTCGCTAAGTTTTTTCTCAATAGATTTTTCTACGGGCTTATTTTGTTCAGCTTCCAATTCTTTTGTTTTATCAACTTTAATTTCTTCGGGAGCTTTGAGGATTTTTTCCAAAATAGATTGAGTTTCTTTGGAGCGGCGGTTTGTGTAAACAATATTCTGTTTATCTGCCGGTAAAATAGCTAAAACCTTTTCCAAATTTTCAAGTTGTTTATTTTTCTTAATCAGGTTTATATCATCAACAACCAAAATATTGGTTTTAGAAAAATCAAATTTACTATTTTCAATTAAATCCACGAGCAAATCAGGCGAGCCAATAACAACATTAGCCTCAGAGCTAATATCTTCGTCAGAGTCTTTTATTGTAGCTTCATTGATTTCATGATATTTGTTAAAAATAGACAATCTATCAGAAACCTGAACAGATTGTTCAGAATCCGGGGTTACAATCAAGATATTTTGCCCATTTTTATTACTGATAATATCAATCAAAGGAAAAACATAAGACATAGTTTTCCCACAACCGCTGGGGGCGATGGTAAATACATCTTTTCCGGCTAAAATGGAAGGAACAACATCGCATTGAACGGTTGTTGCTTCTTTAATTCCATATTCTTCAATAGCTTGAACGGTTTTTTCACTTAATCCTAAATCACTAAAATTCATCATATTTCTTCTAATTTTAAGGTTAAATTATTTATTGCGAAGTATTATGTATTTTGTTAATATAGTCAATAACCTATTTAAAGAGGAGGGCGAAATGTTGATGAACAAGAATGATTCCTTACTTTTAATTATAGACGTACAAGAACATTTGGCACCGGCGCAAGAAAGTCCGCGAGATGTAATTAATGGCTGTGCAGCTTTATTAGATATAGCAAAGAAACTCAATGTTCCGTTTATTGTCGCAGAACAAAATCATAATAGTTTTGGCCCCACAATGATAGACCTGCGAATTGTCTTAGGTGATGACGTAACTTATTATGAAAAAGATACATTTTCATGCTACAAAAATGATGAAATTCGCGAAAAAATAAAACAATCAGGAAAAAAACAAATTGTCATAGCCGGTTTGGAAACGCATTTATGTGTTTTGCAAACGGCATTGGATTTGCAAAAAGAAGGATATGAAGTTTTTGTTGCCGCAGATGCCTGCTCTTCTCGCAATGCGATGCAAAGTGCTTTAGGTATACAACGTTTGTTGCACAACGGAGTAGATGTTGTGACCGTAGAGATGGCCATATTTGAATGGTTGGAAAATTCTCGCAGTTCAGAATTTAAGGAAGTTTGGGCGAAGAGGACATAAAATTATTTTCAAGAAAAATCCCCTTTGATAAATTTTTCAAAGGGGATTTTTTTTATAAATCTTTTCCGGTTACTCGAACATAAGTCAAAAGTTCTTTCGCAACAGAGTATCTTTGTTTGTCTTTAACAGAGCCGATTCTGTTTAAGAAATCATTATGATATTTTTCTGGAATATTTAAGACCTGAAGTTGAGAAAACCAAAATCCCAACATTTTATCCATATCACCTTTTAAGTATCCACCCACATCGTTCAAATTGTTTCTTTCTGCACCTGAAATAACTTTATGGATAATTTCGGTGCGATATTTAATTAAATCAGGGTCTTTAGAATGTTCAATGCGATAACTGTAAGCTCCAGGGATTAGTCCACGAGCTAAATAAAGAGGCGTATTAAACCCCTTTGTCTGATTAGAATTAATTCCTGGATGATCTTGTAAAAACGGCTGTAAGTCAATGATAAACATTCTATTATCAACGGCAGAATACAAAATATTTCCGGTATTGGTAAATAATCCGCCACCAACGTCAATAGTATGCTTACGAGAAGAAAGAAAATGCAAATCATCATAAAGTTTATCAAAAGCATCATCAGGAAGATTTAAAATAGTTTCACTCAAAACCTTTGTGCGGATAAGAGCTTCTTCAGCATCAGGTTTGGGACGCCCACCTTTTTGCACTTCAATGGAAATTCCTGGGCAATATAAATTTATTGTTAACAAAGGCTGGTCCGGATTTTCCGGATTTTTCCAATAAGCCAACGTTTGAGCAAAATTACGTTCCCCGAAAATATTTTTTTGTTCAATCATCGGGGTTTCGTTGATAATTTGCGCCAACTCATTAAGCGGCGGGCAATCCAAACTGACACGAGTTGTAAATTTCGGATTGGTATGAATTTTATAAACTTTTGCTTCAGCGCCTTGTCCAAGGGGTTGTTCGCTCATAGCAAAAAGAATTTCTTCTCTGCTTGGTAGAATGTGTTTAGTCATCGTAAATGTCCTTGAAAATTTCTTCAACTATATAGCCAAAAAAGAAAAAATCAAGGAAAAATTTGTCCATTTTGGAATCTTTTTTGCAAAAAAAAGAGTCGGTATTCAACCGGCTCTTTTAATAAGATACAAAAATTTATGTTTAAGCGCGTCCGTAACTATCTTCAAAACGCACAATATCATTTTCATCCAAATTTTCACCGGTTTGAATTTCAATAAATTCCATATTTTCTTTAGTGTTATTTTGAATGCGATGTTTGGTCTCAGCCGGAATGTAAACGGCTTCATTAGCCTTTTTGATAAGTTTTTCTTCACCGAGCGTAACAACGGCTTCACCTTTAACAATAATCCAATGTTCGGCTCTGAAGTGGTGAAGTTGCAAAGATAAAATATTTCCCGGAGTAACGCAGATTCTTTTGACGCAAAAGCCGTCTCCGCTGTCCAAAACTTCCCAAGTTCCCCAAGGACGTGTATCTTTATCGCCTCTTTTATAGTTATTTGCCATATTTTTTATCCTTTAATTTATAAAAATTAACTTGATGAAAGACAATATAAATAATATAAAGAAAAGCACAATAGAAAAAATTTTTGAGGTTGAAAACAATGCAGTCTCCGGCAATAAACAAAGCAATGGAAATTTTACAAAAACTCCGCACCGTGAGTGAGGGGCAAGATGCCATAGATGTAAAATTAAATAAAATTGTAAAAATGATTGCCGAACAAATGTCAGCAGATGCAGCCGCTTGTTACATTACCATTGGCGGCAATCGTTTGGTCTTGTTTGCCGCTCATCAAATGGCAGAAGATGCCTTAAATAAAGTTATTTTTCGTTTTGGGGAAGGGCTAACCGGAGAAGTGGCTCAGAACAGCCGCACCATAAGTGTTGCCGATGCGTGGAAACACCCAAAATTTGTACATAAACCTGAGTTAGGAGAAGATGATTATAAATCTTATATAGGCGTACCGCTTATCAGATGGCATAGATCAATCGGGGTTTTAGCATTACAAAGCAAAGAAGTTCATGAATATACGGCTATGGATATCGAAATTTTAGAAACGGTAGCCATGGTTTTAAGTGAAATAGTTTCTTCAGACGAAATGTCGGAGTGGCGCAAAAACTTTGATAAAAATAATAATATCAATGAAAGAGATAAGCTTAAAGGTGTAAGCTTAAGTAAAGGTTATGGCTTAGGCGTGGCTGTCGTCCACAGACGCAGACAGGTGGTTACAAAAATCTTTGCCGAAGATAAAGAAAAAGAATTACATCGTTTGGAAATAGCCTTTGGTCAAATGAATGCCGATTTGGATAAAAAATTGGCAGAAGCCAAACTCGGCATGGGAGAACATGTTGATATTTTAGATGCATATAGAATGTTTGCCAGTGACAAAGGTTGGTATAAAAAACTTTCCAATAACATACAAAGCGGCTTAACAGCAGAGGCTGCGGTTGAAAGAGCTTATGAAGATATGTGGAACCGTTTATCGGGAACCACAGATGTTTATTTGAAAGAACGATTGCATGATTTGCGTGATGTCTCAGATAGGTTGTCATCATATTTAAGTGGAGATTATGGCTCAATCAAAGGTGTCGATTCTGCCGATATAATTGTTGTTGCGCAAACTATGGGGCCGGCAGATTTAATGGATTATGATTATACCAAGATTAGGGGTTTAATCATAGAAGACGGCACGCCGACAATGCATGTTGCAATTGTAGCTAAGGCTCTAAATATACCGGTTGTGGCTAAAATAAAAGGCATTTTCAGTGAAATCAAAACCGGAGAGCAGATAGCAGTTGATGGCATGGAAGGCTATGTTTACATTCGCCCATCAACATTGATACAGGAAAAATTTAAATCTAAAATCGCGGAGAGGCAAAAACTTCAAGCAAAGCTTGCTGAACTAAAGGAACTTCCAGCTCAAACCAAAGACGGCGTGAACATAAATTTATATTTGAATGTCGGCTTGGCTTTTGATTTGGATTATATAGAAAGTACAAATTGTGATGGAATTGGACTATATCGAACCGAAATTCCCTTTATGGCATCGGAAATGATGCCCGATGTAGATAGGCAAATTTCCTATTATCGAGAATTAATGGATAAATGCGGTGATAAAAAAGTTGTTTTCCGTAGCTTGGATGTAGGTTCAGATAAATTATTGCCATATTGGGGCAATGTCGGAGAAGAAAATCCGGCAATAGGTTGGCGTTCGATTCGCATAACCTTAGACAGAAGAGCTATATTAAGAAAACAGATTCGAGCATTTTTACGAGCTGCCGCCGGAAAAGAACTTAATGTAATGTTTCCGATGATAACCAACTTGTCTGAATTTGAAGAAGCCAAAGAAACGTTAATGTTGGAACTGGAAAAAGAAAAAAGAAAAAGTGATGCCGTTCCCTCAAAAGTAAATGTCGGATTAATGATAGAAGTACCGTCGGTAATTTTTCAGTTGGATTCTATTTTGGAACAAGCGGATTTTGTTTCAATCGGTACAAATGATTTAGCCCAATTTATTTTTGCTTGTGATCGAGGAAATCCAAGGCTGACAGAACGTTATGATGTTTTATCATCACCATTTCTTTGTGTTATGAATGAAATTATAACCAAGGCCAATAAACATCATGTTTATTGCTCGGTTTGCGGAGAAATGGCGTCCAATCCGATAGAGGCAATGGCTTTAATTGGTTTAGGATATCGCAATTTATCCATGTCAGGATCAGCGTTTGGTAAAGTAAAGAGCATGGTGCGCAGTATTAATGTGGAAGAAGTGTCTGATTATGTGCATAATCTATTGAAATCAAACAAAAAAACATTGCGGCCACAATTAATTTCCTATGCATATGACCATGGTATTGAAATCTATTAAAAAATGTGTAACAATCAAGCATCTAAAAAAATTCAAAGGGAAGAAGAAAGTGACAAAAGAAACCAAAAAAGTAAAAGAAGAAACTGTAGCAGAAACACTAGAAACTAAAGTTTCAACTGTTGAGGCAAAGCCTGCGAAAGAAGAAGTAAAAGCAGAGAAAAAAGAAGAAGGCAAAGTTGGTCTCTTGTTAAAAGAAATGCGCAACAAGCAAGGAAAAACTTTTGCAGAAGTCTCTCAAGATTTATGCATTCGCAGAAGCTATTTGGAGGCCATTGAAAATAGCGATTATAATAATATTCCCGAATATCCGTATGGAATAGGTTTTATTCGTTCTTATGCAGATTATTTGGGTTTGGATGGTAATAATATCGTTAAAATGTATAAAGAAGAAGCAGAAGCAGATTTTCGTAAAAATCATCCTTATTTTGTAATGGAGCCACAAGTAGAAGCAACTGTTCCCAACAGAAAATATTTACTGATAAGCCTTGTCGCTTTAATAGTTATTTATGGAATGTGGAGTGCTTATAATCAATTTTTAACTGCCCCGGCAGAAGATAACAACGAGCCGGAAAACGTTATTGTTGAAGATAGCAACATGAATTTTCCGCTGAAAGTGGAAGATTATAGCACCAATGTTGATAGCCAGTCGACAGAAGATATCGTAGATGTAGCTCAAAGCAACAATACGGAAGAAGCAATAAAAGTGGTCGATGTAACATCTTCTGATGAAAATACACAACAAGTTACAATGACCAATGAAAGTTTTGAGGAACCCAAAGCTGAAGAAAACGTTGCTTCAGAAGAAAAAAAAGTAGAAACACCGCAAGTTAAAGAAGATGTAAAACCGGCTGTAGAACCAGAAAAACCAAGCAAAAGCGGAATAACCTTAAACATATTGAAAGAAACATGGATTGAGGTTAAAAACGAAAAGACATTATATATCAGCAAAGTTTTGCAAGCCGGAGATAGTTATACTTTGCCAAAAGCCGAAAACTTAAAATTATCGGTAGGCAAAGCCGATGGTGTCGAAGTCATGTATAATGGTAAAAAGGTTTATGAAATTTCACCGAACAAGAAAATGAATATTTCTGTAGATGAAATTATGAACAAAAAACAAGATTAGCCATTAAGATATTGTAAGGAAAATAGCAGACATTTCTGCTATTTTCCTTTTACTGTACCAGAAAAAAGGATAGTAAAATGGAAAAAATAATTCGTCGCAAGAGTCGTAAAATCATGGTCGGAAAGGTCGCAGTTGGAGGAGATGCTCCGATTAGCGTTCAATCTATGACCAATACCTTAACCTCAGATGCCAAAGCCACCATTGAGCAAATTCAAAGACAAGAAGCAGTTGGTTGCGATATTACACGTTGCTCTTGTCCGGATGAAGATTCAGCACGAGCCTTGAAAATAATTACCAAAGAGGTAAATATTCCGGTTGTCGCCGATATCCATTTTGATTATCGTTTGGGCATTTTAGCGGCAGAAAACGGAGCCGCTTGTTTGCGTATTAACCCCGGAAATATTGGTGGCGCCGATAGAGTAAAAGCGGTAGTTCAAGCCGCCAAAGACCATGGCTGCTCGATTCGCATTGGTGTTAACGGTGGGTCGTTAGATAAAAGATTATTGGAAAAATATGGCGAACCCTGTGCCGATGCTTTGGTCGAAAGTGCTTTGGAACAAGCCAAAATGTTGGAAGACAATGATTTTAGAGAGTTCAAAATCAGCGTGAAGTCTTCTAACACATTAATGATGATTGATGCTTATAAAAAATTGGCTGCAGCTTGCGATTATCCTTTACACTTGGGTGTAACTGAGGCCGGTGGCTTGAGAACCGGAACCATTAAGTCCGCCATGGGAATTGGTGCTTTATTGATGGATGGTATCGGTGATACTTTGCGCGTTTCTTTAACGGCAGATGTTGAAGAAGAAGTCAAAGCCGGATACGAGATTTTGAAAGCGCTGGATTTAAGACACAGAGGCATTCGCATTGTTTCTTGCCCGACTTGTGCCAGAAGAGGGTATGATGTTCAAAAGACCATAGAGGCTTTGGAAGAAAGATTAGCGCATATCAATCAACCTCTGAGCTTGGCGGTTATGGGCTGCGTGGTCAATGGCCCCGGAGAAGCCGGACATACCGACTTTGGTGTTTGCGGCGGAAGAGGGGATGAAAACATGATTTTCATCGGCGGCAAGCCCGATCATAAAGTAAAAAATGAAAATATTGTTGACGAATTGGTTCGTTTGGTAGAAGAAAGAGTTAAAAAAATAGGATAATAAGGAAAGAAAGAATAGATGTCATTTGCAGAAAAGTTAAGTAATGTAGTCAATCGCCACGATGAAATTCAGGCATTGTTGTCTGAACCGAATGTCAGTTCGGAAGACTTAGTGCGTATGAACAAAGAGTTGGCCGCTTTAACACCGGTTGTTGAAGCAGTTAATGAAATGCGCCATGCCGAACAGAATATGAATGATGCCAAAGCCATGATGGAAGATGCAGAATTAGATAAAGAAATGCGTGAAATGGCAGAGGCTGAGTATTATGAACTTAAAGAAAAATTGCCTGAGTTGGAAAAGAAAGTTAAAATTCTTCTCCTTCCCAAAGATGAAGAAGATGAAAAGAACGCCATTTTGGAAGTCAGAGCCGGTACCGGTGGTGATGAAGCAGCATTATTTGCCGCAGTTTTGTTTGAAATGTATCAACGTTATTCACAAAAAATGGGCTGGAAGTTTGAGGTCAATGATGTGACCGAAAACGAGTTGGGCGGTTATAAAGAAGCCACGGCCAAAATTACCGGTAAAGATGTTTTTGCCAGACTGAAATTTGAATCAGGCGCACATCGTGTACAACGTGTTCCGGTAACAGAATCTCAAGGTCGTGTTCACACATCGGCGGCAACGGTTGCCGTTTTGCCTGAGATTGAAGAGGTAGATATGTACATCAATCCGGCAGATTTGAAAATTGATGTTTACCGTGCATCAGGTGCCGGTGGACAACACGTAAACAGAACCGAGTCTGCCGTACGTATTACCCACATTCCCACAGGTGTTGTTGTTCAATGCCAAGATGACCGTTCGCAATATAAGAATAAAGAAAAGGCTATGAACCACTTGCGAGCCAAATTGTATGATATGCAAAAAGCAAGTATCGATTCGGCATATTCTGAGAAAAGAAAATTGCAAGTCGGCTCTGGTGACAGATCGGAGAGAATCAGAACCTATAACTATCCGCAAGGACGTGTGACCGATCACCGCATCAACTTAACCTTATATAAATTAGATGAAGTTGTGTCGGGTGATGCTTTGGATGAGATTATAGATGCTTTGATAACCGAAGATCAGGCACAAAAGCTCTCCGAGTTAGATTAAAGAAAAATAAAAGCTCTCCGATTGGGGAGCTTTTTTTAGTGTCTTAGAAAGCATAATTCAAACCGGCGTTCAAGCTTAAGTTCGTATAATCAGAACCGAATGTGTAAGCAGTGTTAGCATAGCCGCTCCATTGGTCATCGAAGTTCATACTTCCACCGACTTCTAAACGTCCAAGAGTAGAGTTCTCTAAGCCATCAACCTTACGCAGAGAGGTGACTTGAACATCGCCGCTGCCAATGTT